>CAZMOW010000143.1:0-6017 GCA_964567975.1 uncultured Anaerolineales bacterium
GCCTGCGCGGACGAGCAACGGCTAATGATCTACAACATTTGCGTGCACCCTCGAAAAATTTGCGGATAGATGTTCCCGCGCAGGCCGGCTCGATATGATCCGACCTGCTCTCAGTATTTCGCCTAGCCCTCGGCGATGATGCGATCCACCACCAGCTGGCGGAATTCGGGGGACAGGCTGGCAAAGTAGGCGCTGAAGCCCGTCACGCGCACGATCAGGTCCGGGTATTTGCTGGGATCCTCATTGGCCTCCAACACCTTCTCCGAGTCCATGACGTTGAGATTAATCTGCGTACCGCCCAGATCAAAGTGCGTCTTGATGAGGCTCATCACGTTCTCCAGACCCCCCTCATCCTTGGCCAGGCCCGGATCCAGATCCAGCTGCATGGGCGCCGTGTTGCCATAGCCGGGCTGCACGTTGGCGATGGCCACGGCCATAGCCGTAGGCGCGCCGTCCTCGCGGAAGCCGGGATCGGGGTTGGCACCGTGCGAGATGGGCTCCCCCGCCTGACGCCCGTTGGGCGTGGCTCCCAGATCCTCTCCCATGGAGATGGAGTTGGCCCAGGAGAAAAGCCCTGGCACCATCTTGAAGCCATTCGGCGTGGGTTTTTCCTTGACCAAACGGGTAAAGGTCTCGGAGACGCGCTGGGCACACTCGTCGGCCACAGAACCGCCATAGCCGTAGCGATCGGTATTTTTCATCATCAGACGCGCCCGCTCGCCGTCGGGACCGGCCCAATCGCTGTCCAGGTAGTGCATCAGCTCTTCCCAGCTGAGTTCCCTGCCCTCGCCCACGTGCTCTTTGATAGCAGCAAAGGAATCGGCCACCGTAGCCAGCGCCGCTCCATCGACACACATGTTATAGTACTCTACACCGCCATGGCTGGCATCCAGCCCTTTCTCGATGGGACCGTAGCAGCAGAGATCGAGCATCAACTCGGGAAAGACCTCGTGCATATGCTCCAGGTGAATGTCGAGCCCTTTGGCGATGGTCAGGACCGCCTGCCGCAGATGACGCTCAAAGTACTCCCACAGCTTCTCCACGCTGGGCGTGACCTCCTCGTCGTCCATCATGTCCCGCAGGGCCACGTCGAACACGGGACCAAAGTTGATCTTGACGCAGTCCATGAGCGTGTACTCGCGTCCGGGGATACCCGACCAATGACAGCCAGAGTAGGCGCGCTGCCGCCCCAGGGCCAGGGGATAGCCGTTGCGGGCAAAGCCCTCCGCTGTGTTCTCGACGCCCAAGAACTTGGGGATGCCCTTTTTATCCTCGAACTGGACCTCGACCCCACGGCGCAACAGACCTCTATCCACGGCGTCTCCCACGGAGACGCCGATATTGGCCGGAATCTCGAGGGCGTGTGCCGCCTCCAGGACGAGGTAGGAGACCTCGTTGGTCACGTCATTGCCTTCGGCGTCCGGCCCACCCACCTGAATATAGGCGGTGTCCCGAAGCAGGAGGCAGGCGATATGGAACATGGCCTCCTCATCAGTTAGGATGCCCGCTGCCTTGTCTCGCTCATAAAAGGGCGTCAGCAGCACGTCCAGGCGCCCCAGAGAACCGCTGCCGTTGAACATGCGGGCCGACATCTGGTACCAGACCATCCACTGGCAGGCCTCGCGCAAGGTCTCAGGAGGCTCTGTGACCAGCTTCTCGTTCATCTCCGCGATCTCTTCCAGATTTCGCTTCAGCTCGCGATCATCCTCCTCTTCCGCCATCTCCCACGCTGTCTCCGCCGTGCGCTCAATCCAGTTCTGGATCCCCAACACCACGTGCTCCAACCCATCGTAAAAGGCCTTGGAATCGGGGTTCACCTCGCGGTAATGGCGGATATTGTCCAAGAGGCCCCCGAAACCGATCTCCAGCCCGATGGCGTTATCCTGGCAAAAGTGCTGCTTGGCGCCGATGCCGGTGTTGAGCTGGTATCGCTCCTGATCCTCCTTCAGATGGGAGTAATCGAATTCGGGATTCCACCCCATCTTGCTATAGGCATAAAAGTTCACCATATAGGCCCCCGCCAGAGAGCTCACGGGATTGATATAGGTAGGATGCACCTCCAAGAGGCTGCGAAAGTTCTTGCCCACCAAGCGGGGTCCAAAAAAGGCTCCCGAAGGATGGTTACTCTCGATCTCCACGTCCTTGAGACGGATCTCTACCACTTTTTCGCCAGAGCCGCTGACGGACTCGACCGTCTCGCGGTACTCTTCTGGGGGCAATATCTGGGCCCAATCGTCGTAATCCATGGACCCGATGGCCTCTTGTTTTTCCTGCGTGTACTTTTGCTTTTCCTCTCGCAGCGCCTGCAAGCGATCTTTATAGGTCAATTCTCTTGATTTCGTTGAAACAGCCATTGGCCTCTCTCCCACGCTATTAATCTAATCTGTATCGATAATGTCATCGCCTCAACTACACAGACGACACGCGCTAGTGCTTTTTCTTACCTGTGTTGCGCCTCTATACCGTAGCTCTCAGCCACCTGCGTGAGCCTATCCATCTGCTCGCTGGGAGGTATCTCCAGCCCCTCGGCGCGAAAGGGCATATCCAAACTCTCATACTTGTCTCTGCCCATGGGATGGAAGGGCAGCAATTCATAATATAGCAAATTCGGTAACTGGCTGACAAAAGCAGCGATGGCCGCCACCTGCTCCTCCGTGTCATTGACGCCCGGGATGATGGGCGTGCGCACGATGAGGGGCTTTCCCACTCGCCCCAAACGGTTGGCGTTGGCCAGGATGCGTTCGTTTCCCACTCCCGTGCACTCCCGATGCAGGTCGGAGTCCATCACCTTGACGTCCATCATCACCAGGTCGGTGACGGGAAGTATGGAAGCGACGCGCTCCCAGGGGAAATGGGCCGCCGTCTCGATGGCCGTGTGCACATCCTCCTGCTGGCAGCGTTCCAGTATCTCGTAACTGAAATCGTATTGCACCAGGGGCTCGCCGCCCGACAGGGTCACCCCACCCCCCGACGTCTCGTAGAATGAGCGGTCGCGGAGTACCTCCTCCACCACCTCTTCCGCCGTCATGCGCTCCCCGATAAGCACCAGGGCCTCCGCATAGCACTCCTCGGCGCACTTGCCACAGCCCACGCACAGTTCGCGATGAAATTCACGTCGTCCATCCTCCAGAACGTGGGCATCGTTGGGGCAAACCTCAAAGCAGGCTCCGCAGCCGATGCACTGATCGAGAAAGAGTTGCAACTCCGGCTGGGGACGCTGCGTCTCCGGGTTGTGACACCAGAAACAGCGCAGATTGCATCCCTTGAGAAAGACCGTGGTACGAATGCCGGGACCGTCATGCACGGAGAAGCGCTGAATTTGTGTTATGATGCCTTCTGCCATCTAGTAACTCCTAGCAATCATCCATTTCTATTATATTATTCTTTACCGTTTTTATCAAATTTTAGCCCCGCTCCCTACGACTCCTCCAGGATGCGATCCACGATGGGTTGGCGATACTCTCGCGAAAGCGAGTTGAAGTAGGCACTGTAGCCCGTCACCCTGACCATCAGATCCGGATGGGTCGAGGGATCCTCATGGGCCTCCAACACCTGCTGTTTCGACACCACGTTCATATTGATGAGCGTCCCCCCCTGACGATTGTGGGTCTTTATCAGGTTCTCTATCGTCTCCAGGCCCCCCAGGCTGTTTACCAGGTCGTGATCCAGCTCGATCTGTAAGGGCGTCGTGTTCCCCCATCTTGGTTGTACCTCGGCCACGGCGTTCGCCTTGGCCGTCACGGCGACAGCACCGCCGGGCAAAAAGCCCGGGGCGGGATCGGCGCTATGGGAGACGGGCTCGCCGGCATGGCGCCCATTGGGGGTGGCTCCTACTTTTTCCCCATACTTGTTGATACCCCCATGGGAAAAGAGGCCCGGTATGCAGCGCCAGCCGTCCTCAGTGGGTGTGCCCCTGACCAGGTCATCCCAGAGATCCGCGACGCGCTTGGCCCACCAATCGGCCCGCGTGCGCCCCGCGCCATAGCGCGGGATATTGTTGAGCATAAGCCGCACTCTTTCGGCGTCGGCGAAATCGTCCTCCAGATGCTGCACGAGTTCCTGCCACGTCAGACGGCCCTCCTCCACCACTCGCTGTTCGATGGCCGCAAAGGAATCCGCCACCGTCGCCAGGCCGATTCCGTCCATGGCCAGGTCGACGATATCCACCCCGCCAGCCGAAGCGTCCAGCCCCCGCTCGATGGGACCATGACAGAATAGATTGAGCACGATCTCGGGATAGTTGTCCGCCTGCCGCTCCATATGCAGATCTTTGCCCTCTTTGACGGTATCCACAGAAACGCCCAGATGGTGCTCATAGCGATCCCACAAGGCCTCCATGGTCTCCGGCACGGTCTCATCGGACACCAACTCATCGAGAGCCAACAAGAGCGGCGTGACCAGACAGGCCCTCGTCACATCCTGCAGACAGTACTCGATGCCGGGCAGCGCCGTCCAGTTGCAGCCCACTTTGGCCCGCATGCGCGCCAGTTGGATGGGAATGCCGTTCCTCGCGAATCCCTCATCCAATCCCTTGGAGCAGGCGAAACTGACCCCTGTGCCATCCTCGCAGATGTTGGCCACCGCCTGTCTCAAAAGGTCGGGATCCATGTCCTCATGTACCCGCAGCGCGATGTTGGAGGGCGTTCGCAACTGATGCATGGCCTCCAGGACCAGGAACGATACGGGACTGGTCAGATCGCGACCGTCCGGTGCCTGTCCGCCGATCTGAGAGTAATGGGGATCGTTGAAGAACAGGCTGGCCAGATGCCACACCAGGGATTCCCGATCTTCCGTGCCCGCCGCCATATCCGCCTCGTAATAGGGCAACAACAGTTCGTCGAGTTGGTCCATGGCCCCGCCGAGCCCCCACATGCGATCGACGCTCTGGAACCACACCAGGAACTGGCACGCCTCGCGGAATGTGCGTGGGGGCTTTTCCACCACCCACTCGTTGATCTCGGCGATATCGAGAAGGTTCTCCTTGAGTGTGGGATTCTCCTCGGCAACAGCCATCTCTTTGGCTTTTTGCACATGTCGTCTTATCCAGCTCTGTATGCCCAGTACGAGTTGCTCCTCCCCATCGTAAAAGGAGGTATCCTCGGGGCGGTTGCGCTCGCGATAGTGACTTATCTTTTCCAATATCCCGCCCCATCCCAGATCCAATCCGATCTGCATATCGGGACCCAGGTGGTTCGCGCTGCCGATGCCCGGATTATAGATATTGTACTTTTCATGCAGCGGGTACAGATGCGTGGGGCGGTCCTCCGGCCGCCAGTTTCTGGGATAACCATCCCCCCGTAGCTCCTGCCAATCCTCATACACCTCTTGACAGGGCAACGGACGGCCATTGACGCCGGGTATCCCCTTATAGACCCAGGCACCCGCCAGGGAACTCATGGGATGAATGTAGACAGGTTGCACCTGCAACCAGCGCCGGAAATTCTCGCCGACGCACTTGATTCCATAGCAACCCCCCTCGGGATGATTGTAAACGGGCTCAAAGGCAATGGGTTCCGTCCAGGGAATGTACCCGTGATCGTCGGTATCAAAGTACCCATCCTTTTCGATCTTTATGTCGGTATGTTCCCTCTTGGTCTCTCGGAGGGCATCGATCCGCTGCTGATACGTCGGTTCTCCCACCTTCCAATTATCCGAATCTATCATCGTCTTTCTCCCATATCATCATCCAAAAAGATCGCGGGCCAAATGCCCGCCAACACTTCTCTTAAAAACGATTTTTCCCGATAGACCGTGATGCCTCTAACGGGCGATCATGGAGGCGGCGCCGAACCATAATAGTACAGATGTGTTGTCCCCGAGGCCATCCAATCATGAAACTCGGTGCAATCTCGCCCTACGCGACGGTTTGAATACACCTCCCAGACGTCCGCGCGATGGGGCAGCCGCACCGTCTTCACCTCGGCGCGCACGGTATGCAGAGCCACATAGTTGCGGTCCGCGTATAAAACATCCTCCGAGTCGCTGTAGATGTGCACACCGGCCCAACGCGCCACCTC
>CAZMOW010000144.1:0-5886 GCA_964567975.1 uncultured Anaerolineales bacterium
GGATGGGGGCCGCACCTGGAGCGAACCGACTTCGCTTGAGTATTCCAAGCGCGTATACGATTCGGGCCAGGGCCGTTCGGTCATGTGTGAAAAGGCGATGTGCACAAACGATGGCGACATTCTTCTGTTCAACTTGGAGTGCGCAAACATTGCGGAAAACAACTTTACGTGGCAGCCGTTAGCGGTGCCGACTTTTCTCCGCAGTTCAGATGACGGCAGCATTTGGGATGACGCGAAACCCATGGGCGATGAGCCCGGACGCATCTGGGATGTGTTGTATCACAAAGGCGTCATCTATGTGCTCGAACTATGTAACGACAGTAGCATAGCCTGGTACGGTAACCTGCCGGAGCACCATTATTCGCTATACGTCAGCGAGGACGGTGGCCGCACCTTCACTCGCCGTAGCATATTGCCGTTCGATTTCATGCAGCGCGGATATGGCGCACTGGCGTTTCTGCCGGGCACCGGGCTCATCGCCTATGTATATAACCAAACCGATGAGAAGCATCTTGACTATGTGATCAGCGGTGACGCCGGAGAGACTTGGAGCAAACCACAAACGGCGTTATTTGCCAAACAGATCCGCAACCCCCAGATTGCGGCGTTCAAGGGTGGCTTTGTGCTGCATGGGCGCAGCGGCAGCAAGGGCGAAGACAAGATTCGCGGGCATTTCGTTCTCTACACCTCCCACGACGGTATCCACTGGGATGAAGGGCGGCATTTGCAGATGCGGACCGCGGGTGCGGGAGCATACTCAAATAACTTGCTTGTCCACGACCCAACTGCGCAACGTGAACGGCTGTTGATTCAAGCATCCCATGCATATGAGAAGAGCATGACGAATATCCACCACTGGTGGCTAACGTGAACCGCACTCAATCGCCAACAAAGCCATGGACAGCGACGAGGAATAGCGAGGCGCCTCGCTCTGTGCCATTCCTCGCGCGTCATGGCAGTCGTTAGCCCTTTTAGGGCAGGGGAAGAACAGAAAGTGGAAATGAGCATGAAATGGAAAATCTGGTCGGTATGATTGTTCACAACAGATTTCGGCATAGCAAGACAGTTGGCGAAACAGGCTTTTCCGATCACGCGTTTTCTTCCCAAAGGGCTTATTCCGCGTGCCGATCATGACCTCGGCCTCCCGGGCCGTTTTAGCCACGGCAGAACGATCCATGAGATAGGCGTCCGCGGCCTCCACCTGTACCCGCTCGTCGCGGTTTAGATCCACCAGTTCCACGCGCATCCAGCTAGCCCTCACCTTCTTTGCCAGACGCCACCTCCTCATACGAGAAATCGTGGAGATCGTCGATGGCCCGGTGCACCTCGTCCACGTCGATGCCCAGGGCCCGGCAGGCGGCGTCGGTGATGGCCGTGCCGTGGGGTGGACAGCCGGGCACCCAGATGCCCCGCCGCCGGTGGGCGCGGGCGCACTTGCCCAGCACCACGGGGGTGCCCTCCAGGGGCGGTATCTCCTCCGGCGTGCCCAGGATGAGGGTCAGGTCCTCCAGGCGATCCTCGTAGCCGGCCCGCCGCAGGTAGATGAAGGTGCTCACCATCTCGCCCATGCAGCCGGTGCAGGCCTTCTCCTCGATGATGGTGGCCGCGCCAAAGCGCTCCCGCGCCGCCTTCTGATAGGGGACAAAGGGATGCACGACGTCGGCGATGGACTCTCCCCGCACGGTGATCGCCTCCAGGTCGGCCAGGCCCAGGCCCGCCTCGGCGGCCAGTTGCACGTGGTGGATATCCTGGGGATCGAAACCCATGATGGCCGCACAGACGGCGTCGGCGGCCACCACGTCGGCGCTGGCCAGGACGCGATCCAGGCCCACGGAATCCTCGGGAGCCGTGTGCGTGCCCTGCTTGCCCACGATGGCGTCCACCACGACAAAGGCGGGGCGCATGACGCGATTGAGATCCACGATGCCCCGATCCAGGCCCAACTGGTGGGTGCGCTTCTTCTCGTCGCCGGGGAGCACGCCCTTCATATTCTTCAGCCCGCAGGTGATGCCCGTGCGCACGTGGGTCTTGACCACGGGCAGGCAGACGATGGCGTCGGCCTCGTAAGCTGTGCGGGCCACGGCGAAACGATCCATGACGTAGGCGTCCGGGGCCTCCACCTGCACCCGCTCGTCGCGGTTGAGGTCCACCAATTCCACGCCCAGGCGTCGGGCCACGTCGGCGGTGCCGCTGACCTCCAGGCAGTGCATGGTGTCCTTGAGGCCCACAAAGTCATAGCCCACCGAGGAGCCCTCGCCGATGATCACGCGGGGGACTCTCAGTTCCAGCAGCATGCTGGTCACGGCCTCGGTGACGCGCACGTCGGTGATGTTCCCCGATCCCGAGGGCGAGGGGTTGACCACGTTGGGCTTGACCAGCACCGTGTCCGCCTCGGTCACTTGCGAGGGAAAGCCGCCGGCCAACTCTACGGCCTGTCGCACGGCTTCCTCCACGCCGGCATCTTCTATTCCCACGATGGACACTATGGACATGGTCTGCCTCCCTCCCGATCCGATGGATACGATGCGTCAGTCTCCACACCTTCATTATCGTCGGCAGGCACGGATTTCGTCAAATCGAAATGGAAAGGTGCCACGCACTCTTAAAGTGCGTGGCACCTGTTAGCGTCCGACCCTGGGCCACCGCAGGTGGCCCAATCTCCCGTCCTACCCGGGTTTCTCTCCATCTCGACTGTGCTGTCCGAGTTTCCGCAGGTAGAAGCGGTGCTCCCCATAGCCCGTCTCCACGAGTTGCCCCCGGGCTATGAGCCGACGGACCACGGCCCAATCGGCATTGGCCCGGGCCAGGAACTCGTCGACGGCGTCCTCCCGCATGGGATGCACCGCGGTGATGCTCAGCAGATCCTCCTCGACATCGCCCGTAAAGGCAAAGGCGTTGCCCTCGTAGCCGATCAGATATTCCACCCGATCCACCCTCTCGCTCAATATCTGATAGGCGCGGTTGATGCCCCCTTCATCGGGCGCTTGCGCCCATTCCTCAGCCGGCGGCCGGCTGGGAATGGACAGATAGGCCCGCTCGGGCTGCAGGCGGGCCAAAAAATCGGCCACGTCCCGCAGGTCATCCTCCCCATCGTTGATGCCCCCGACGAGCATCGTCTCCGTCATCAATTCGCCCTGATAGTCCTTTGCGAATTCCAGCATGCCCTCCTGGATGGCCCCCAGTTCCAGCCGCCCGTGGGGTCGATCCACCCGCCGCCAGACCTCCTCCGAGGCCGCGTCGACCTTTAGCGAGACCCACTCGGTCCTGGCCAGGGCCTCCCTGACATCCTCGCGCCAGATGAGGGACCCGTTGCTGATCACGGCGATCTTGATACCCAGGGGCCGCAACAGGTCTATCTCCTGACCGAGGTTGATATCCAGGGTGGGCTCGCCGTCCGGCACGAAGGTGAGATAGTCGATGGCCTCAGCGGCTTCTTCCGCATTTTCAACTTTGGTCTGGACGCTGTGCAATATCTCCTCTGGCTTGTAGAATGCCTCCCGATCGATCTGTACCTTGATGGTTCTCCCCAACTGGCAATAGACGCAGGAATAGGTACAGATCTTGGGCGGGATATTGTTGACCCCCATACTTTTTCGCAGGCGTCTGGATGGAACCGGTCCAAAGGCTATCATATCGTCACTCCTCTTATGAGTCGCTTGGCTTTTTGGCATCGCATAAAGGGAAGGCAAGGGCCAACCCCGAACAATCCATTATCGTACCGCTATCTGCGTTCGTCAAATAGGCGCAAGATACGATTAGGTGCCACGCACTTCTGAAGTGCGTGGCACCTACAAATGGATTCGTTTCGTAATGGGGACTTAGCGTGGCCCCGCCCTGAAGCGGTGGGGGTGGACGGATCAACCTGACAACCTGGCCGCGCAGGGCTAAAGCCGCAGCGCTACATGGGCCACCTACGCTACGGGCCCCCCCTGCGCCCCGTGAACGGGATTCTTGGGACCTCGGAGTATGGGCCTATACCTCCACCCTAGAGGGCCTGGCGGGGCAAAAGGTGCATCGCCCACTGCATAGAGCATGGCGCGAGAGTTCCCCAGGCACTGTCCGTCCACGGTGGAAGTTCAGTCCTGCAAATACCCCTCCAGGGTCAGCAGGGCGCGCTTGTTATCCAGGCCGGCGCCAAAGCCCCCCAGACCGCCGTCGGAGCGCACCACGCGATGACAGGGCACGATGATGAGGAGGGAGTTACGCCCCAGCGCCTGGCCCACGGCCCGCGCGGCGCGAGGGGAGCCGACGGCCTCGGCGATCTCGCCGTAACTGCGCACTGTGCCATAGGAAATCTCTTGCGTGGCCGCCCACACGCGCCGCTGAAAGGGTGTGGAGGGAGCGCTCGTCATATCGAGGGGCAGGTCAAAGCGCCGACGGGTCCCGGCAAAGTACTGTTCCAACTGACACCCCGCCTCGGCGAGGAGGGGATCATCTCCCCTGTGCGTCCCTTCCTCGTCGGCCAGGCGCACTTGTGCCAATCCCTCCTGAGTCCTGGCCAGGTAGAGCGTTCCCAGAGGAGAGGGCATGGTGATCCAGGCCACCCTACCTTTTTGTGGAGAGGGACTACTCATTCCACCGACCGCCTCCCGGCATCTCGCCAGGTGCCAGTTGACGATAGCCGATGCCCAGCCAGGCGATATCGCCGCCCTTTTCGGGATGTTTCCCGAGGCTGACCCCCATCTGGCGTTCTCGCCCTTCTCGGTACACGGCGAGCGTTATCGTCGCCCCTGGCCTGTAGCGGCCGATGATCTCTCCAAAAGGCTTTCCGCGCAGGGGTTCACTGCCGAGGGGTTGGCCGTTTATCCCCGTGATGATGTCGCCTCGTCGTAGGCCCGCCTCGTCCGCCGGACTCCCCCTTTCCACATCCAGGACGAGCACGACGCCAAAGAGGTTGGGGGCGCCAAACTCCTCGGGGGCGTCGGGTACAAAACGCTCGAGACGGGGGGTGGGGCTCTCGATGTTGGATGCCGCCTTTTTCCCGGCCAGATAGCCCACCACTCCTCCTATCAGGGCGCTTATGAGACAGCTCAAAAGCAGGCTGACGATCACAGTCACGATAAGCCACAGCGTCCAGTTCGTTTTCTTTTCTTCCATGGTAACCTCCTATGAAAACCCGTTGTGGATCACGAATCCTCGTCGATCTCCTCGGGCACGACCCGCCAATAGCCGAGTTCTTGCTCATATGCTTCCACCTCCTCATCGGGCAGGAGGATGTATTTGGCCTCGGCTGTGGCGCCAAGGCTGCCATCGGCAAGGCGGATCTCCCCCTTGCCCTCCATGGTACGGCTCCTCAGGCGTACTAGTTCTCCCACGACCTGGAGGGGCTGCTCCAGCGGGATGGGCTTGCGAAAGCGCACGTTCAGTTCCGCCGTCATGGCCCAGATGTCATAGGGCACCAGGGTGCGACCTATGGTCTCGTCGAGGAGGGCGCAGGTGATGCCTCCGTGTAGGGTCCCCGGGTACCCCTGGTGTTCCTCCAGGGGCGTGAACTCGGCCACCACCCGATCCTCGCCGTCGTCGAAAAAGACCAGTTTCAGGCCGATGGGATTCTCTCTGCCGCATAGAAAGCAGTATCGCGAGCTGGGTTGTTTGTCCATCGTCTCCATGCCTCCGAATGATTCCTCCCCACATTTTTCAGTTTACTCTTGCCCTGTCTTTACGGCAAGTCGGGAGGGTGCACGCAAAGTCTGTTAGGCTGACCCCACATACGAGAAAGAAGAGACTGGCATAGCAGAAGTGGCATGAGCGTGGCCTTGGGCGGCATCCAGATGCGTCGACGCAGGTCGACGCCCGGCGCAAAGCGCCTCCGCGCCCGAGTTCATTGGCCCCTGGCCACCGGCGCCCCGGTGGTGCATGGACTAAAGTCTCATTGCACAGGCCTAC
>CAZMOW010000145.1:0-1994 GCA_964567975.1 uncultured Anaerolineales bacterium
AAGTAGAGGCATAGGTCTGTTTTTTTGTTGCAAACTAGTTCAAGATATATTGAACCATACGTATCAAGCCGTTTTGGATCGCCAAAGGAGTGTATAATGGCTCAGGAAAAGAAACTGTCGTTTTTTGAAAAGCACCTTACCCTGTGGGTTCTGTTATGTATTGTCGCGGGAATCACCCTGGGCAGAGTGGCGCCCCAGGTGGCGGTGACGCTAGATTCCATCGAGGTGTATCATGTCTCCGTCCCCATCGCGGTCTGTATGTTCTTTATGATCTACCCCATCATGGTCAAGATCGACTTCTCGCAACTGGTCAAAGTCTCCAAGAATCCCAAGCCCATCCTACTGAGCGTGGTGGTCGACTGGCTCATCAAGCCCTTTACCAAGTACCTGCTGGTCCTATTTTTTCTGGGCTTCGTGTTCAGGGACTTGATACCCGGCACAGAGATTCTGAAATCTGGGCAAGAGATCGAGCTATGGCGGAGTTATGGCTCCGGCCTGATCCTGTTAAGCATCGCTCCCTGCACCGCCATGGTCCTGGTGTGGAACGACCTGGCGGAAGCCAGTATCGAGCTGACGCTGGCGATCGTGGCCCTGATGTCGCTGCTGATCCTTATCCTGTTCGCGCCGATGGCCACGCTGATGCTGGGGGGCAACGGCGTCACCGTCCCCTGGCAGACCATGGCGCTATCGATGCTCATCTATGTGGCCTTGCCGCTGGTGGCCGGCTACTTTACACGCAAGTGGGCCATCCAGACCAAGGGGCGGGAGTGGTTCGAGGCCCGCTTTCTACCCGCCCTTTCCCCCGTCAGTATCATCGCCCTACTGACCACGCTGATCCTGTTGTTCTCTTTCAAGGGAGACGTCATTGTGGACAATCCACTGCACATCCTGTGGATCAGCATCGTGCTTACGATACAAACCCTGCTGATCTTTATCATGGTCTACTTTGGCTTTGCCAGACTGTTCAAGTTGCCCTATAAGCAGGCCGCGCCGGTCGCCATCATCGGCACTTCTAACCACTTTGAGGTCGCCTTTGCCACAGCGGCCATGCTGTTCGGGCTTGGTTCGGGCGCTGCCCTGGCCGCCGTAGTGGGCGTATTGGTCGAGGTGCCCACGATGCTGTTACTGGTGTGGATCTCTAAAAAAACCAAGCATCTGTTCCCCGCCGAGATAGAGGAGCCCGTGGCCGGGGTCGCACAGCCGGCGTCGGTTTCTGCGGAGTAGAGATGTATCATCTTTGCTAGTCCCTAAAGGTCTGGCAGACCTTTAGGGACTTTTGGTGTGTTAGATCTCATCCGTTTCAAAGAGGGCATGTAGAGGCGGCGTGTTACCCTGCCCGTGGAACATCACAGGCAAAGCCACACAGGACGGAGTGACACTCCGTCCCTACACAGAGTCGAGGGGATGAGGGCACTCGCCCTACTTGACGATCTCCAGGATCTCTTTGAATGCTGGGCCCTCGGCCCTTTGCAACAGCTCAAAGAGGACCATCTCCGTGGAGGCCAGGTGGGCGCCGTCGGCCTGCATCCGTTCCAGGGCGATGCGCCGGTTCTCCGCCGTCCGTGAGGAGACGCCATCGGCGATCACGTGCACCTCGTAGCGCCGCGCCAGCAGGTCGCGCGCCGTCTGATGTACGCAGACGTGGGCCTCGATGCCCGCCAGAAGGACCTGCCGCCGGTCCAGGGCCAGGAACTGCCTCTCGAACTCCTCGCTGCCGAAACAGCTGAAGCTGAGCTTGGTGATGGGCGTCTGCTCGGACAGATGCTGGCGTAGGGCTTGCACCGTTTGCCCCAGCCCACGCGGGTTCTGCTCCATCCAGAGGATGGGCACATCCAGAACCAACAGCCCCCGTATCAGTTTCTCCAGGTTCTCGATGAGGTCCTCTTGCTCATCCATGGTGCGGACCAGCCTCTCCTGCACGTCGATGAGCACCAAAGCGCTTTTTCTTACTCTCAACATGGATATCTATTTCTCCTCTGCTTCACGAATGGCGC
>CAZMOW010000145.1:2094-5818 GCA_964567975.1 uncultured Anaerolineales bacterium
ATCGAGGAACCGTCGACGAGGCGTCAGGGCCGAGGCGACCCTCCCCTCATTCCAGGGCCGCCTCGGCCATGGCCTGCACATTCTCCGGCGGCACGTTGGGCAAAAGGGCCTCGTGGCTGGGACTCACGATCAGCGCGGGACCCAACAGGTCCTTTACGCGGCGCACATCGGCCTTGACCTCCTCGGGCGTGGCGTTCACCAACAACTGTTGGGTGTCGATGCCCCCCAGAAAGGCGATGCGGCCCTTGAATTCCTGGGCCAGCTTTTCGGCCTGCATGTTCGCCGCCCTGGCCTGCAGGGGATGCAGGCAGTCCACGCCAGCCTCTATCAGGCGGTCGATGACCTTGTAGACGGAACCACAGGAATGGAGGATGACCTGGTATCCGTAGCGTTTGCCCTGCGCGGTGAATTTGCGAAACCAGGGCATGATGAACTCGTCGAACTGCTCCGGGCCACAGATCAGGTCGAGTTGGGTGCCAAAGTCGTTGCCAAAGAAAAAGCCGTCCATAAGGTCGCCCGCGGCCTGAAACCAGCGCTCGTTGGCCTCGTAATAAAAGTTGCAGACGCGATCGGTGACCGCGTGGACCACGTCCGGATGAGTGTACATCTTGATCATGTACTGTTCCATGCCGAACAGGTCCATCACATTGTGATAGAAAGGTGTCCAGAAGCCGCTGGCGCGATAGTAGGGCCCCACCCCCCGCAACGTTTCCAGCACCTCGGTGAAATCTAGATACTCTAATTTGGGCCACTCATAGTCATCGACCTGTGACACGTCCTCGCACTCTGCAAAGGGGCCGGGGGTTCCGTGGGCGCGTTTACCTGGGATGGGAAAAAGACCTTTCCCTTCCGGGTGCTCATACGTCCCTGCCGGGATCCAGCGAAAGTCATCCCCCAGTCTGCGCCGCAGTTCCTCCTCCGTGTGCGTCCCAAAATAGGCATGGTAGAGTTCCCAGCTCTCCTCCTTGGGATTTCCCAGCCAGAATCCACAGCGATCGGCTGCCTGCCCGGATATGATGGTACGAACGCGTTCACGACCGTTCACGTTTTCTCCCGTTCTCGATTTTCATACGGTCACACATAGAATCTCATATAGTGTACTGATCGTACGAGGCGTCGCAAATCGCACGCTGCTCATCTGACAGCGCATACAAAAGGTATATACTCTTGCGAGTGTGACGATAGACAGCATCGAAACGCAGGAGTGTGGAGCACATGGGAGAGAGGCATAAGGCCGTCCTGGCCCTGGTGGCCGCGGCCCTCCTTTGGAGCGTAGGCGGCGTCCTGATCAAATGGGTCGACTGGCATCCCATGGCCATTTCCTCCGTGCGGAGCGCCCTGGCGGCGGGACTGCTGTGGGCCATCGCGGGCCGGCCCAGCTTCGATTGGTCCCCGGTGCAGATAGGCGGCGGCGTGCTCTATGCCGTCACCGTGATGCTGTACGTGCCCGCCTGCAAGCTGACCACGGCGGCCAACGCCGTCCTTCTGCAATACACCTCGCCCATCTGGGTGGCCCTGTTCGGCGCCTGGTTCCTACAGGAAAGGGCCTCGTGGAGCGATTGGGGCTGCATCACCCTCTCCCTGGGAGGTATGGCCCTCTTTTTTCGCGAGGGGATAGCCAGCCGCTCCTTCTGGGGCGACCTGATGGCCGCCCTGAGCGGCCTGACCATCGCCTGGATGATGCTACTGCTACGGAAGCAAAAGTCCGGCAGTCCCCTGGAATCGGTCCTCCTGGGCAACATACTGGCCGCCGTTGGTGGAGCGCCGTTTCTCCTGGGGCGTCCTTTACCCCACCAGGCCGGGGCATGGCTGGGGCTGATCCTCCTGGGAATCTTTCAACTGGGGCTAGCTTACGCCCTCTATGCCTTTGCCATCAAGTATGTGAAGGCCATCGAGGCCGTGCTGATTCTGACCCTGGAACCCGTCCTGAATCCTCTCTGGGTCCTGCTGTTGATAGGGGAGCGCCCCGACCGGTGGTCCCTGGTGGGCGGGGGATTGGTGTTGCTGGCTGCCACCGCGCGGGGCCTGCTGATGGCATTTCAGGGAGCGGGGGAGGACAAACGTGAATCAAGAGAAAGCGCTATAGAAAATGCCGACGAGGCATTATCTCTGTAGAAAGACTCTCTCACCGATCACTCGTCGCTTTCGCGATAATCCCCCGGCGTCCCGGCCGCTGTCCAGAGGGCCAACCTTCTCTCACATTCCGCGTCGGGGAAGCGACTCCCAGTGTCCAACATGCGCTCCAGAATACAGCTAGCGTTGGCTGCGAGCACGATAGATAGACGAACCAATTCGTCCAGCACCCATAATGTGCCGTGAACCATCACGCCTTTATCTTTGGCCAACCGACGCAGAAGCCGGTCGCCCGTTAGCAGGATGGCGTCCCTATCGCGTGCCGCGATGAAGGCGAACAGATCATTGACGGACAAGGGCCGATGCTGGCTGCGCAAAGCGGCGACCTCCAAGACCTGTTCCCCTGACAGCGTGATCTGCGTCAGTCCCAGGCCGGCTAGTAGCTGTGCCTTCACCCCTATCAGTTCCTCCTCAAAAATGACGTCCGGTGTGGCGAACGCATAGGGCAAGGCAAAGAGTGGCTCCAACACCCTGCCGTTCCACAGATCGATCAGGATGTTGGCGTCAACGATACACAGAGGCGGGCAAGCCACGATGCTCCTTTGCCTCCTCTTCCCAGAGATGATCCAGGGATTCTCCCAGCAGTTCCGCGGCCCGGGAGCGAGAGATCACCTCCTCAGCCAGGGCTCTCAGCACCAGACGTTTCATGCGTCCAGGTTTCTCCGACGTGATCGGGTCGCCTGGTTCTTCTCTATGCCATCCCCTCTTTCGAAACTGTCCGAAAAGCCTACCCGCCGACGCTTCACTGATGATCCCCAGATCCTTGGCCCGGTAGATCCAAGCCTGCATGCTCAATCCATACTTGTGCTTGAGCAGATGCAACTCGTGCAGGTGCAACCACTCCCTGTACTCGCCGAGTTCCTGGCGGACGACGCGTTCCGGCACGAGAAAAGCCCCCGCAAAGCGGTAGGCCGCCTTCTCTTCATCTATCGTATCGATCGGCTCCAGAATGAGGTGCCCCAGTTCATGTGCCAGGTTGAAACGCTGGCGATCGCCAGGAAGGTCCCCTTTGACGACGATGACGGGCTGCTCCTCGTTGACCCACATGGTCAGGGCATCAAAGTCATCGACCCCCTCGACGACGCCCACCTTGATGGCCCGCGCCTCCAGAATCTCCATGAGGTTGTCGATGGCATCGAAGCCCAGATCCCAGGCCCGACGCAGTTCCTCGGCCACACGCTCCGCCCCGGCCACCGACTCGATGTAGCGATCGATCTCGGGTTGCACAAAGCGAGGAAGCGCCCCAAACAACCTCTCCACGTCCCGATAGCGCTCCAGCCATTCTCTGGTGCGTTCCACCATCATATACTGCTTCCGCTTTCCCAATCGGCTTTTCTTTCGGAATGCGGGCACCGAGAGGGTAACCTCGACGGGTCGGAGCAGATATTCGACCTTGATCCCCAAGGCCCTGGCCAGTTTTACGAGCACATCGGAGCTGGGGGTCATCTTTGCCCGTTCGTACTTGGAGATCGACATCCGCGAGATGCCCACCCTGTCTGCGACATCCTGCTGACTCAACCCGCGCATCTTACGCGCCATCTTTAGTCGTTCGCCTATCATTGCCCTCCCTCCCTTCTAGTTTACATTATAG
>CAZMOW010000146.1:0-5777 GCA_964567975.1 uncultured Anaerolineales bacterium
AAGCCCACTCCGAGTGGCCTGTGGTCTGGAAAACGGGCTCAGTAACCGTGGCCCGGTTCACAACTCCATATTCTCAAACCATAGCGACTGAGGTAGATGGGGATGTTTTGAAAGAGGGGATTTGTCTCCTCGATGGCATGGATCATGGCCCGTTTGCGGCTCATGGATGGGCCGCTCAAGATGGTCAGCGATCCTCCCTCGCCGCCGGCCCCGTTTACCTTCCAGCCCAGGGCCTCATATTCGCGGCAGATATCGATGATCTGCTTCGCATCGGCGCTGATCAGTTTGGGATGGAGTGCTCGTTGTGCCTCTGTATTGGCGATCATGGTCTCCCCCAGCGCCGCAAAGTCCGCGGCATAGATCGCATCGCGGGACTGCCCCGCCGTCTGACGCAGGGCCTCTAGCTTGGGATTCTCTGGGCCCGCGTTCTCCAGGCCCTCGATAACCATCTCGTGTACCTGTGAGGAGCTGTGAGAACGCCCCAAAAAGATGAGGCATAGACGTCGTTCCAATTCCCACCAGATAGAATTGGGCACGTTGATGGAGGATACGGCCGCATAGGGATAACTGAACATCTCGATATAGTTTATGCCTCCAAAAGCCGCACAGAGCTGATCCTGGATGCCGCTCTGTTGGTTGAGGATATCCGTCTCGATTTTGTGGGCTGCATAGGCCACCTCCAGTGGCGTCTTGCGTCCCGGGGTGAGACAGTCCAGGGCGCCGATCAGGGCCACGCTGACCGAGGCCGACGTCCCCGTGGAGCATCCCGCCGGAGCCTCGGAAAAGATGGAGATCTGCACCGACAGCTCCTCGGGCACGCCCATATAGTCGATGGCCGCTTCCAGCAGGGGATGGTGTATCCACCCGTGGCGCTCGTTGCGGGGGAAAACGGCATAGCGCTGCCCAAAGTTCTCGGCGTTAAGAATGACGCGGTGCTCGAGTGTATTGCGAGGATATACCGCTATCTGCACCTCGACATAGGGATACACCCCTATGTTAAAGATGGTGCCGCGTTCGGCAAACCACGTATCGGTCCATCCCCCATTATCACAGATCCTGATGGGGGCCACACTGTTTACGATGCGTTCGGGGCGTCTTGCCTTGGGCATGTGCTATACTCCTCTCCGAATGTGGGGGGCTATTTCGAGATGGATACAGTTCCCAGATATGCCCGGTAGGGTTGGATGTAGCGCGCTTCCGTCGCCCCTGAGTGCGCATGGAAGCGCTGTATTTCTGTCAGTAGTTCGTATTCTCCTGACGGCACATCTTTCGGGAATGTGCACCACTGTTTGAGCACAAGCCCCTCTTGCCAATAACGTTCATCCAGCCCGAACCCGGTACAGGAGGCGATCTTTTTTCCGTCAGCGGTCTGTAGATAGATATGTAGCTGATGTGCTCCTCTCTGTCCCGACGAGGGAAGGGCGGAAAAGGTCCAATAGGTGATCACCGTGGCGTTTTGCGCGTTCCAGTCATAGCCGATGAGCTGCAGACCGGCGTCAAAGGTCCAGACGTCCCGTTCCTGTATGGTCCCCACCATGTCCTGAACCTCTTTTGCCTCCACCACTTCCAGCCAAAACCTGTGCCCATCGGGAAAGAGCACTGCGCCGCGTTCCTCTCCCCCCAATTGTTGTACGGTATCTTTTATCAGAGGAGCAGGATGGGTGAACAGGTAGACCCCCGGGCGTCCGGCCGGCAACGGCATATTGGGATACTCGTCTTGAGGCAGGGATACTGTCTTTGGCTGGAATGCGTTCAAATAGGATAATACCCCCGCAACGGGCACCTGATCGTTTCCCTGCGTGATGATCCACACCTGGTCCCCCTCTGCCTCTTGAGCCTCTTGGCATACCAAATCTGCCGTCTGTTTCCAAAAACGGTAGGGGATGCCATAAGCCTCTTTCGTGTCATGGCGGGGCAAAAAATCGTACAGGTAAGCGATAGCATAGACGTTCCAGAGGATCAAAAGCAGAAAAAGGATGTATATACCCAGGCTCAATCCCGTGGCCCACCAAAGGCTTCCCAGCTGTTGTCTGGTACACACGCTCACCGCCCTGTCGATCAACAGGCCCATGGCCAAAAATCCCCAGGGATAAAGAATGATCAGAGAGCGGGGCTCCAAAGGACCCGGCTGCAGGCCCATGGCCAACAGCGATCCCCACAAAAAGGCGGCGGGGATGGCGTACTTGGCATGATCCTCTTTATTTTTCCAGTGACCCCAGGCATGAACGGTAAGGACGATCGTGCCCGGTAGGGTTAATAGAAAGAGCACTCCCTCCAGCTGGGCTATACGGGTGAAGAGGGGGGATGTCAGTTGAAAGGCTTTTTGTGAAGGAGCGACCAACTCGGACAGTTGCTGCCCGGAATGGAGCCACGTGGCCACGTCCAGGCCGCGTTGTGCGGACAGCACGTCCGTTCTCATGAGCAGCCGCTGCCGATGGGAACGGAGATCGGTAAAGCGAGAGAGGTTCTGTTCATAGAGATAGGGTGCAAGGATGAGCAGGGCCAGGCAGATGCCAAAGAGGAGATAGGACCATCGTACACGTCGATGGTAGACGGCGATCAGTGTGATAAAGGCGAAGGTGAGGGGGAGGGCGAGGACGCTAGTGTACAGCATGACCCCCAGGCTGATGGCGGCCAGCAACCACCCCAGCGGTTCCGCGTCCAGGAGGGCCATGGCGCAGCCCTGTAGGAGGAGCAGGGAAAGGGGGATGATCAATCCCTCACTGGAGATGCGGCGCGAAAAGACCACCGCCCAGGGGGCGGTGGCGAACAACGCGCTGGCCAGAATGGTCACCCGGAGACCGTAATGACGGCGTACCAGACCATAGAACCCAGCTATGGCCACCACGTTCACGAGGGCGACAAAGGCAGACACGAGCCTGGGATCCCGTCCCAGCAGGAGGGGGAAGGTCAAAAGGTAGTGGAACATGGGCAATGCGTCGGAAGCAGCGGAGAGGGCCTGCGGGTCCCACGGGCGTTCCTGCCCCAGGAGCGTGAGGGCGGTTTGCAGATGGCCCACCTGTTCTCCGCGCAGTTCGATGAGATCCAAGTGGGCGAGCCGGAGGACAGCAGCCAACAACAGGATGCCCCACATCACCTGGTGTTCGGGCTCCATGACGTAGGTACGCAGGCGAGATTTCAGGGAGGAGGCCCAGGAAGAGATCTCTTCCGGTGTAGGTACTCTGATGGTTGGTGATATTGACATCTGCACCTGTTCCTCACTGTGTGCTATGTGAGGCTATTCTAGCATCTGTGGGCGTCGGGGACAACTGGGACAGTGACCGAAGGACATTGGGGAGGGGATTGCCGGCTATCTGTCTTCTGGGATGGGGAACAGCTCCTCGACGGGGCGCGTGCGGTACGCCCGCCGATAGGCCGCGATCTCGGTCAGCAGATAGCCGACAGTTTCTCGTGTCTGCTTTAAATTTTCGTCCCTGCGCTCGGCTTCCTCGTCGTTCGCCCGGGCTGTCTCCTTTTCCTCAGGACGTCCTTTCAGGGAGATGGCCCTCAGGGCATCCTCCTCGCGGAGCAGGCGTATCCTGTCCAAGGCTTCCAGTACCTGGAGAGCGGCCATGATGGTCGTCTCCCGCGTACCGATGCGCGCGGCCATGCGCAAAAGATCGATCTCGCCCTCGTGGGCACGGAGGGCCACGCGAAGCATGCCCGCCACTTGTCTCAAGAACTCGTTTATGGAAGGCGTGGCCATGGGATAGGGGGGCAGCAGATAAACGATCTGCGGGTCGGTGCGGCGGAGCATCTGTTGTAAGGCCAAGGGGCCGGGCGGAGGGGTCAGGATGGCCAGGGCAAGGATGGGTGTTGAGGGCCGGCTGGCTCGCGTCACACCCTGCTCGAGGGGGTCGGATACGTTCTCCGCCCAGATGGCCACATCGCTTCCCTGCGCCCGCTCCAGTTCGTCTATGGCCTCCCGCCAATGGCCCCTCTGACGCCAATCCACGATCTCCCTGCCACCGACGAGGGGCTGTCGTTCCACCCTTACCGTTGATACGGAGGGCTGCCAGTCCACGACCTCCAGCTGTAAACGCTCATTGCCCCGCCAATGTTGTAGCCGCAGGTGAAAGGCCACGTCGATCCGCTCTCCCGGCTGGGGCATCTCCTGGGCGTTGAACCACACAAAGGGTTTGGGTGGGCTTTCCTGCTCTGCCACATAGAGGCGACGGTGGGGCGTCTCGCGGTTGCGGCTCACGTCCTCGGTGCGCACCAGGGTACCCGCCCGCACGGCAAAGGTGGGGGCGGGATTGCCCTCGCCAAAGGGCGCCAGGCGCGCCACCTGGCGGGCCAGGTCGAGGGTGATCTCCTCCCACGGCAGCCGGGCGTCGATGGTGATCTGGGGCACCAGTTCCTCGATCGACACTTTTTCATGGAGCCAATTCATCAGGCCCCGGGAAAAGGCGGGCAGGTTGTCCCGTGCCATGGAGAACCCGGCCGCCTGGGGGTGTCCGCCCTGTTGATAGAGGAGTTTCTTTTGGCTGGCGATGGCCTGGTGGATGTCCACGCCCTCTATCGAGCGGGCGGATCCCACGCTGGCCTTGCCCGGCCGGTGGGCGATGAGGATGGCGGGGCGGCCATACTCCTGGGTGAGCTGGCCGGCCACCAGGCCCAGAAGGCCCTCCTCCCAGTTCTCACCATGGAGGATGAGGGCGGGTTGGTGGAGGAGTTCGGAGGAACGCTGCAGGCGCTCCTGAACCTGGGCCAGGAGCGCCTCGGTGCGCGCCTTGCGGTCCCGATTCAAGGATTCCAGGCGCCCGGCCAGAGTCTGTGCCTCCTGGGGGTCGCTGGTCAGCAGTAGGCGCACGACGGTCTCGGGGTTCCCCAGCCGGCCCGCGGCGTTGAGACGCGGCGCCACCTGGTAGCCCACGTCCTGATCATCCAGATGTCCCTGGTCCAGTTCGGCCACCCGAAAGAGGGCCTGCAGGCCGGGGCGCTGGGTGCTGCGCAGGGCTGTCAGGCCCCGCTGGATCAGATAGCGCACGTCGTCCACCTGGGACACCACGTCGGCCACCAGCCCCAGCGCGGCCAAGGCCGCCAGATCCTGCAGCAGGTCGGACGCCTCGCGATCCTCCAGGAGGGCCAGGGCCAGCATATAGGCCACGCCCGCGCCCGATAGCTTGTGCAGGGGGTGGTCAGAGGACAGCTGCTTGGGATTGACGACAGCCTGGGCGGGGGGCAGTTCGTCGGGCAGGTCGTGGTGGTCGGTGATGACGACGGTCAGGCCGCTGGCCACGGCGCGCTGCACCAGGGCCCCGTCGGTGATGCCCGTGTCGCAGGTGATGAGTAGAGAGATATCGTCGGCCAGGGCTTTCTCCACAGTGCGCTCGTTCAGGCCATGGCCCTCCGCGCGTTGGGGAAGTTGGTAATCCACCCGTGCCCCCCGAGCCGCCAGGGCCTCGAACAGGATGGCCGTGGCCGTCTGGCCGTCGGCGTCAAAGTCGCCCCAGATACGGATGGCCTCGTCGGCGGAGATGGCGCGGAGGAGCAGGTCCCGCGCCGTCGCCAGATCCTGCAGTTCATAGGGCGAGGCGGGGCTGTAATGATCGGGATCCAGGTAGGCGAGGGCGCGCTGGGGATCGGTGAGGCCCCGCTGGGCCAGCAGCCGCGCCACCAGGGGGTGCCCCCCCACGGCCCGGCGCAGGGCAGGGGGCACCGGGGATTGTTCCACGCGCTGCCATTCTCCGTTCACGGCGTTCTCCTGTACGGTGCATCGATTCTTGCATATGGTATATCAGATTGTGGGGCGGGCGCAAGATTGGGATATAGGT
>CAZMOW010000147.1:0-5770 GCA_964567975.1 uncultured Anaerolineales bacterium
CGGCCACGGCTACGACTTTTTGGCGCTCAGCGACCACTGGGTGCTGACGCCCGGGGACGCCGTGGGTGATGATTTTGTGACCATCACGGGCACAGAGGTCAACGGCGCGGGCTACCATATGCTTGCCTTGGGCCTCGATAAGCTGCCCGACCAGGAGAATGCGGATGCGGTCCAATGGGTCACTGATCGCATCCTCGCAGCAGGCGGGCTGGCCTTTATGGCGCACCCCTACTGGATGGGACAGACATCGGCCGACATCGCGGCCGTCGAGGGTATACTGGGACTCGAGGTGTTCAATTCAGTCTGCGAAAAGATGACCGGTCTCGGGCACTCCCACGTGCATTGGGATGAGGTGCTGGCCCGGGGCAATCGTCTGACGGGCCTGGCCGTCGATGACACGCACTGGAAACATGACGCGGCAGGGAAAGGGTTTCTCATGGTGCGCTGTGAGGAGCTTGGTGAGGAACAGATCCTTGAGGCGATAGGCGAGGGCCATTTTTATGCCTCCATGGGACCCATCATAGAGGATCTGCGGTTGGTGAAGGAGGAGGAAGGAGGGCTGCTTTTGCATGTGGATTGTAGCCCCTGCGAGAGCGTGACCTTTTATGCTTTGGAGAGCAAGGGACGCCGCTTTGAGGCCGAGAAAGGCGGCGTATTGGAGAACGCCAGCTATCCTATATTGGAGGAGCAGCTCTATCTGCGCGTCGAATGCCAGGATGCAGCCGGGAATGTGGCGTGGACAAATCCCCTTTGGGTGAAGGATTTGTTGTAGCAGTATCGTCGCGTGGCAGTAGTGTCGGCACATTTTTTGAAAGGATGTTGACAGATGGATACAAAGAGGACGTGGCCCTGGATTGTGGCCATCATCGGTCTGGTGTTGGTCTTGAGTTGTGGTGGAATGATGCTCCTGTCCCTGTTCGTGGTCGGTTCGTCGACTGATGGTTTCTGGACACCAAGGGATACCGTAGCCGTCATCAAGGCGCATGGCGTCATCGTCAGCGGCGAGGCGCCGGGCGGCTTTGGGGGAGAGAGCATGGTTTATGCGAGAACGCTGGTGAACCGCATAGAACAAGCAGCGGAGAATCCGCGTGTGGCTGCCATTGTGCTGGATGTCAATAGCCCGGGGGGCGGCGTCGTGGCCAGCGTGGATATCCACGATGCGCTGGTCGCGTCCTCCAAGCCCATCGTGGTCAGTATGGGAGATACGGCCGCTTCTGGCGGATACTATATCTCGGCGGGTGCCCAGTACATCTTTGCCCGTTCAGCTACCATGACGGGCAGTATCGGTGTGATAATGAGCTTTATCAATGCTGACGAACTGGCCGAGAAGCTTGGCGTCACGCAGGTGGTGATTAAAAGTGGCGCCTTCAAGGATATGGGGAGCTGGCATCGTCCACTGCGGGAGGAGGAGCGGGAGCTCTTGCAGGCCTTTATCGACGAGGCCTATGACGATTTCGTACAGGTCATTGTGGAAGGCCGAGGGCTATCGGACGAGCACGTAAGAAGCTACGCCGACGGACGCATATTTAGCGGCAAGCGGGCCGTAGAACTGGGATTCGTGGACGCCACGGGCGATCTGCAAGACGCCATCGACAAGGCTGCTGAACTGGGTGGCGTCAGGGGAGACCCCGAAATCTTGCGTTTTGAAAGAGACCTCTCCTTCTTTGATCTCTTCTGGGGCGCTCTGGCACGCCTTGAAACACCCTCGGAGGTGGCTCTGTACCGCGAGATCGTGCGGCACGGCAGGCCGACCTTGCAGTACCTGTACACCGCTTCTGGTGTAGGTGAGTAGGCGCCAGCGGCTTTGAGTATATCCTTTTTCCGTTTCTTGTCTGGACCATTTGCAGGGGAAAGAGTTCTTTATGCGTGATGTGAGACGTTCGCTGCTTAACGCGGATCCCGCGTTGAGCAGGTTTGATCCCCTATCCCGTATCATTTTTTCCGATGACTTTGATCATGGATTGCAGGGTTGGTCCGAGTTGATCGGTAACTATGAGGGCACCCTGGACAGCATGCTGCCAGCGTATGCGGATCTTCGTCCGCCCATGTTGAGCAGCGCCACCATGTGGGATACGGGCACGGCGGGTTCCATGGCGGGCACCTATGCACTTAAACTGGCGACGCGGCCGCATCGTGGGCATATCGCGGCCAGTCTCAAGCGCGTCACCTGGCGTCATCTGGGGCCGGTCCGCCTGGAGGCCTTTTTCACCTTCAAGCCCGAGGCTACAGAGATGACCCTGTCCAGCAGGGATGTGCGCTCTGTGGGTGTGCTCTTTGACATTCAGGATCAGGAGAAGCGTTGGATGCCCCATCTGCGCTATCTGAATGCCGTGAATGGCGAGGCCTTGGAAAAGTGGCAGTTCAAGCGCCAACAGGAGCCCATGCGTGAGATTGGGGATAGCGGGGAGACCCGTTCCCACTTTCATCTGGCACCGACGGGATGGGAAGATGTGCCCGGGGGAACGCAGCCCCTCTGTTACAACGAGATCGCCACCAAGCAGAACTGGCACTATTTGCGGCTGGACGTCGATCTGAGCACGCGGCAGATTACAGCGCTGCAGTGCAATGAGCGTGTTCACAATGTCGACGGGGTGGAGCCCATGGTCATGCCCGCCATGCCCAATCTTTGGTCCATGCTGAATGTGCTCTTTTGGGTGGAGACGGATACCGCCAAACGCGCCTTTCTCTATCTGGATTCGGTGTGTCTTTCGGGAGAGTGGAGTTCGCCATGATTCGTCAAAGCTACACGGCCGTTGTGGAGCGAAACGTCCTGTGGGAAGGGGATTTTGTCACAGAGCCCTATGAATGCGGCTGGGCCACGGAGGCTATCTTGTTCGTTCGCAGATTGGAATCCCATGGAACGGTGATGGGGACACGCCTTCACGTGCAGATATCTCCTGACGGAATGCGCTGGTGTGACGAGGGGACGGCGCTGCGCCTGACGGAATCCGAGGTAGATTTTTGCAAGGTCGTCCACTTTGGCAACTGGCTTCGTCTACGAGGGGAATTGCCTGAAGGGGCCGGCATGCGCGCGATGGTCACCCTGGCCTTGAAAGAGTAGCCCTCTCACGCAGCGGGGTATCTGAATGGGGACTATGCGCGGTTCGCGTCCTCCCGGGCCAGCAGTTCTAGGAACGTTTTGGCCTCCTGAGCCGTCATTTCCTCCTGAATGTGCAGGAGAAAGCCTTTGCCGCCCAGGTTCTTTACGATGGTGCGCGCGCCTTGCGCTGTCACATAGAGCTGACACAGTTTGCCCCCGGCGATGATGCGTTGCAGGAGATCCAGCCACTCCTGGGGTGGTGGGGCGCCGTCTCCAGGAATCCACTGGATGCCTCGCAGGCGAGGTATCCCCATGAGTAAATCCAGATGGGGGATCTGCCCCGCGCCATCCAGGTGGTAGAAGCCGTGATCCAGATGCTCGCAGCACGTTACGAGATCTGGCACCACGAAACGCTCGAACATCTCGGGCGAGATCATATAGGCAAAGTCGCACTGCAGCATATAGGTTCGCCCCTCCGACCATATGGGCGCCCAGGGCGTCGTTCCCCTGCAGATCGGGCGGATGATGGTGTCCAGCTGATCGTAATAGCGTAGCCACAGTTGTGTCACTTCCCGTACCAGGCGCTCGATCTCCTTCGGGGCGTCATACAGGTCATAGAGGAGGTTCTGGGTTGTACGGAAGGAGGCGATGATATCGAGGTTTCCTCCCAGATCCGTGTGGGAGACCTGAACCTCGCCCTCCCACGCCTCCACGGCGGCGCGGGTCAGTTGTCGAATGCGCATCCACCAGGGGTTGTTCGGCTGGTATTTGAAGGTAAGCTCCGACGCCTCGCGCACGGTCCGCGGTTCAAACCAGACCGTCTCGTGCACGCTATGCACCCGGGCGCCCAGAAATCCGGCGATGATACCGGGACCAAAGTTCACCCACCAGCGTGGAAAGGCATCCCCATAATATCTCGTCGCCTCCAGATGCAGGGAGACGTCGTGGATGATCTCCTCTGCCGGCACGTCCAACGGATAGTTGCTGGCAAATTTGTGTATTTCCGGATACGTGATGTCGGGGTCCCGACAGCTGCCCATGATCTGCACCAGAGGGCGTTCCAGCTCGTGGGCCCACCAGGCGTTGTAATCGCGTTCGATGCGTTCCCAATCTTGAGGCGTAAAGTGTAAAGAAATGTCCATCGGCAACTACCTCCTGTCAGTTCCCATTTTATAGCATGGCGTTGACAGGGCGTCAAAATCCGCCATGATCCGAGTCCTTGAAGGATGTTGCTTGCCTCGCGGTGGAATCGGTCGTCGGCTGCACGGCTTTTTCCAGAGGGCTCGTTTTTGACAAATCATTTTGAATATAGTATTATTCTAGCACTCTATCATAAAGAGTGCTAGAAATGCGCGCATGGTGGTATCTCTATGAAAAGTGTTCGAAGGGGTGTATTTTGGGAGGGCAGGTGTCTGAGATATGGCAGGGCCCTCTCTCTGTACGTCAAATCTATGTAGGGAGGTCAAGTTAGCGATGGAGAAAGTGAATCTGAAACCGTTGGCGGATCGGGTGGTCGTGCAGCCCCTCGAGAGCGAAGAGATGACGGCGGGAGGTATCGTTCTGCCGGACACGGCCAAGGAGAAACCGCAAAAGGGCAAGATCCTGGCTGTGGGGCCTGGCAAAAAAGACGAGTCGGGGAGCGTCATTCCCATGGAGGTGGAGGTTGATGACGTGGTGCTCTTTGCCAAGTATGCGGGCACGGAGCTCAAGCTGGAAGAGGATCAAGAAGTCTTGATCCTGAGGGAAAGCGATATTCTGGCGGTTATTGTGGAGTAACCTGCGTATCATTTTGGAGGAAGGGTGAAATGGCAAAACAGTTGCGATTTTCTGAAGAGGCGAGGGCCTCGTTGAAAAAAGGTATGGACAAGCTCGCTGAGGCCGTGGGTTCCACCCTGGGCCCCAAGGGCCGAAATGTGGCACTAGATAAGAAATGGGGCGCACCGAACATCACCCACGATGGTGTGACGGTGGCCAAAGAAATCGATCTGGAAGATCCTTTTGAGAATATGGGCGCTCAGCTTCTCAAGGAAGCGGCGACCAAGACCAACGACGTGGCTGGTGACGGCACGACGACGGCCACGGTCCTGGCTCAGGCCATCGTGAACGAGGGTATGAAGAACGTGGCGGCGGGGGCCAACGCCATGCTCCTCAAGCGGGGCATAGAGGCGGCCTCCGAAGTGGTGGTCCAGGCCATCGTGGATTCTGCACGCCCCGTGGACACCCATGAGGATGTGGCCAACGTGGCCTCCATCTCTGCTGCTGATCCCGAGATCGGCGAACTGATCGCCGACGTCATGGACCGGGTGGGCAAGGACGGCGTCATTACCGTCGAAGAGTCCCGTGGGCTGGAGTTCGAGACCGAGTACGTGGAGGGAATGCAGTTCGATCGTGGATATATCTCTCCCTATTTCGTGACCAATCCCGAGTCGGGAGAAGCGGTCCTTGAGGATGTCTATGTGCTCGTCTATGATGACAAGATATCCGTGGCCCAGGATCTCGTACCCATCCTGGAGAAGCTCAATCGCGCGGGGACCCGCAATCTGCTGGTTGTGGCCGAGGATGTGGAAGGCGAGGCCCTGGCTACGCTGGTGTTGAACAAGCTGCGTGGTGTGATGAACGTGGTGGCGGTCAAAGCCCCGGCCTTTGGCGACCGCCGCAAGGAGATGCTGCGGGACATCGCCATCCTGACCGGCGGCCAGGTCATCACCGAGGAGATGGGTCGTCAGCTTG
>CAZMOW010000148.1:0-5678 GCA_964567975.1 uncultured Anaerolineales bacterium
AATCCGATGAAGTCTTCCCCTCGGTCATCTCCTCCATAAAAGAAGCTGTCAGTTACGAAGGAGAGATCTGGGGGATGCCCGGGAACGTGGGGAGTGTGGGACTGGCGTGGGCCTGGGAACCGTTGGAAGCCATCGGCCTGGATGATCAACCGTACACGTGGCAAGGCGTCTATGAGGCTGCCAAAGAGATCAAGAAAGCGAAACCAGATCTTGTACCCATGGGATTTGCAGCGACCCCCTTATGCGATCTCTGGACCATGATCTGGAGCGCTCAAGACGATCCCATCGATGAGAACGACCTCTATGACATTCGTGGCGAAGCATCCATCGCCGCACTAAAGTGGATGCGCCAGATGGTCGAAGAAGACCTAGTGTATACTACACCAAATACAGGCTTGGATCAATGGCTCAAGGGGGGCTGGGCCATGATCAGCTCCTACGACGTGGCTGGCACCATGGCCCAACAGACCTTTGGTGTGGACGAGTACGAGACGGGAATCAACTTTTTCCCCGAATCCAAGGATGAGACCCATGCCGGCAGCCCTTTCTGGATCAATTGCGGTGTCGTGCTGAACAAGGCCAACAATCCGCAGGGCTTCTCCGACTTTTGCCTCTGGTGGTTCGGCCCCGACAACAAGGCGACGGGGAAACAGATTACCGAGGTCGCAGCCAAACCTTGCTATACGTACACGTATGAAGAATTTGTGGAAGATAATCCACAGTACGCCTGGCAGCAAAAGGCCATCGACCTGTGCGCCGAATCGGTGCCTTTCCCCACAGGTACTACACACAGCATCCAGAGCGATCAAGCACAACCGCATGTGGAGAAGGTTTACGATACCAGCCTAGATTTTGCGCCTGAGCAATGGATGGACGAGGCGTATCAAGACATCCAGGATGAAATCGCTAAGGAAAGAGAAGAAGAAAGGTAGGACACGTCCAAAGATAGTGGCAAGCAGGGACCACGCTGAGTGGTCCCTGCTTCCTATCGATCGAATCTGCAGCGGAGCATAGCAAGGAGTTTAGTTTTATGTCTTTTGAAAACAGCGGTATCGATACAAGCACCAAGACGGCAACTCTATCCTCTTTCTTTCGCGAAATTGGTCGGGCCCGCAGAGCAGGATGGGGAAACCTCTTTGGATACCTCTTTATCGCCCCCGCTCTGATCCTTTATCTTGTCTTCAGTGTATGGCCCATATTTCGAGGATTGGCCATGGCTTTTACCGACTATCGGTTTATCTATCCGGATTCGCGTTGGGACTTTAACGGGGTGTCCAATTTTGCACAGATGGTGACCGATGAGAGTTTTTGGGACTCGTTGGGCATATCCCTCCGTTTTACCGTGATGGTAGTACCCACAAGAATCCTACTGGCTCTCCTTATAGCTGTTCTGATCAGCAAGGTACGAGCGGGCGAGGGATTCTATCGCTGGATCGTTTATCTGCCCACCATTTTGCCCATTGCTGTAACATTCCTTATGTGGAGAGAATTTTTTGATGAACGGTACGGATTCATCAATGCAAATCTTCAAGCGCTAGGAATTGAGAACCTTCCCAGGTGGCTTGGTAGTACCAAGCTGGCGCTCCCGGCCGTGGCAGCGGCCGATGTCTGGCGAGGATTTGGCTTTCCCACATTACTTTTCCTCATAGGTATTTATAATATCAACACTGAACTATACGAAGCGGCAGCCATCGATGGTGCCAGCAGCTGGCGGCAATTCTGGGGGATTACGTTGCCCTTGCTAAAGCCCGTCCTTACCGTCGTTCTTATCCTCAATGCAAACATCCTTGGAGCTACACAACAAGCCATGATCATGACGGGAGGAGGTCCTCAGGATTCTACCATGACTTTAGGCCTCTACCTTTATGATGTGGCCTTCCGATGGGGAGACATGCGCCTTGGATATTCTGCGGCCGTGAGTCTAGTGCTGGGATTGCTAGGTGCTGGCCTCTCACTCTTCTGGTTCCGTATTCTCAGAGAAGGTTCATAGAAAGGAATAATGTCTATGTCTGTTCCAACCTCTCGCCCCAAGAAAGGTAGCAACCTATGGCACCATTTTCTTCACTGGGCCCGTCTAGAGGGCCTTGTTGCACATCTTATATTAGCATTGGTCCTGATCGTCATTTTCATACCACTATTGTGGATGATCGGCACCTCGTTTAAGAATCGTCAGGAGTTCGCAAATCATTCGGCAAGGCTTTTCCCCACTCGTTGGAGCCTGATTAATTATGAGTTTGCCCTTTCCAAGATGGAGAACCTACCCACTTATATGTTGAACAGCTTCATCTTGGCCTTTGGCACCGTCGTTTTACAGGTATTCGTCTGCTCTCTTGCGGGCTATGCCTTTTCACGCATGGAGTTTCGCTTCCGTGATGCGATCTTTTTGGGAATTCTCATCTCCATGTTCATCCCTCGAGCAGGCGGTCTCATGGCCCTTTATGAGTTGATGACTTTTCTACATCTTCGCAACAGTCTTTTTGGGCTCATTCTGCTTTTCGCGGCGAATATACCGGTGCCCACGTTTATCATGCGCCAAGCGTTCACCGCGGTACCAAAGGAGATCGAGGAATCAGCTCTCATCGACGGCGCAAGCTGGTTTCAGATATTCCGACGCATTGCCCTACCCCTTGCCTCCGGAGCAATGGTCGTCATCGCCACACTGAGCTTTATCGGCGCATGGAGCGATTATTTAGTCACCTATACGCTGATCGACAAAGACTCACAGATGACCATCTCGGTGGGCATCCGGAAACTTCTCAGAATGTCCTATGAGATGGCCCTTGCGCCCAAGTTCCGCGGCCAGTTCGCGGGCGAGGCCGCCGACACGGCCGTGTTACTGATAGCTGCCTTGCCAGTAATCGTATTCTACGCAGCCCTGCAAAAATGGTTCATGAAAGGGCTTACGGAAGGGGCCATCAAATTCTAGTGTCACTCCCAAATCCAGTATAGGACAGCGTGAAACGAAAAAAGATATCATGCCTGCGACGTTCCCGAAAGGAGAAGCCCAAACTTGAAAGAGACTATCCGATGAGCGGATCAAAGGGAGGCTACACGGGACGTTTCTTGCGTATAGATCTCGATACGTCAAATGTGCAAGTTGAAGAGACGCCAGATCCAGAGAAATGGTTGGGGGCTCGTGGCTGGAATGCCCTCATGGCCTGGAAAGAGGTTCCCCCGGGAGTGGGGCCGTTCGATCCCCAAAACCGCATCGTCTTTTCCGCTGGCCCCCTGGTGGGCACCGGCGCCCCCACAGCCGGCCGCATCACGGTATCCACCGTTGCGCCAAGAGGGTACCCAGAACCGATGTGGACCTCGGCAAGCCTGGGCGGCTACTTTGGTGCGGAATTAAAGCACGCGGGGTACGACGGCATCGTGATCCACGGCAAAGCTGATGCCCCCTGCTACCTTCTTATAGAGGACGCACACGTTTCCCTGGAAGACGCCAGCCACCTATGGGGACAGGGCACCTTTGATACGCAAAGGGAGTTGAAAAACAGGCATGGCATCGATCACCAAATCGCCGCCATCGGCCCGGCCGGGGAGAATCGCGTCCGCTTTGCCAGTATCATCCATCGATTGTCCAATGCCATCGGGAACGGCGGCTTTGGCGGCGTGATGGGAGCCAAGAATCTAAAAGCCATCGCCGTGCGCGGCACGCGCGGTGTCAGCATCGCCGATCCAGAGGGTTTCCTCGATGCGGTCGGCCGCGTGACAGAAATCACACGGGGTGGTCTGGGTGGGATTGGAAAGGTAGAGGAAGGCTACCCCGTCGTGGCCTGCACCCATAGTTGCACCATGCCATGCCACGCGCGCATTGCCCCCACCCCGGGGAAGCTGAACGAGGCCGCCAGGACACGCATGATGCATTGCGTGAATAACGCTTTCGTAGGCGGATCGCATCCCGGCTATGAGGGGGAGCACGTCAATGGGCAGAAGCTAAGCGTCCCCCGCCCCACGGGCCTGGGGGATGTGGGCCTCGACCTGGGAAACCTTGCCGAGGACATGGGAATGACGGCCTGGCTCTACGACACCTGGTATCGCTACCTCGGCGGGCTGCAGCAGTTGGGGATCCACGATCTGTTAGGCGAACCCTTTGACCTGGAGGATCCCGTGTGGTGGCGAGATTTCATGCTGAAGACGGCGTACCGGCGGGGCGTGGGCGACGATGTAGCTGAGGGATTGATCCGCTTCCATGACAAGCACGAGATAGGGCCCAGATACCTCGTCGAGTTCGTCGAGTCGGCGGGCAGCAGGGGCCACGGCTGGCACCGCGATGGCCGCGCCATGGAGCCCCATCCCAGCCCCTTTTGGGAGTTCTCGGCGCTTTTGTACGCCACATCCACCCGCGATGTCACGCCCAGCACCCACGGCTTCTTTTTCCTGAACCGACTTTACGGCTACCCCGATAGTCCCAAAGATCCCGACGAGATTCCAAAAGCCCTAAAACTGCTGGCCGAAAGGGTCTATGGCTCCCGAAAGGCAGCCTATCCAGGCAATGAGAAGGTCGCCCACGTGACAGCCTGGCATCAGCATCGGGCCATCATCAAGGATTCTCTGGGAGTGTGCGACTGGATCTTCCCCATCCTACGGCGCAGCTTCTCCACCGAGGAAGAACTGGAGACGGCGCTTGAGAACCATCCCATGGCCATCTACGGCAATCCGGCAGCCGAAGCCGAACTATACCGGCATTGTACAGGGATCGACCTGGATATAGATACCATGGAACGTCCCATGGCGGAGAGGATTGTAAACCTCGAACGCTGCCTCGACATCCGCAATTTCGACCGCTCTCGCCAGGTGGACGAGTGGGTCATCCCCCACTATCAATGGCCCGAGAAGACGGACGGCACGCACATCTCCGCAAAGGCAGACGAGTTCCGGGCGTTGCTTGACCGCTACTATGATCTACGAGGCTGGGACAGGGAGACGGGCATTCCAAAGCGAGAAAGGCTTGTGGCGCTCGAGCTTGACGAGATTGCAAAAACCTCGCAACTGACCCCCAAATAAGGGCTTGTGGCACCTGAAATTTAGACGATTTAACGACCTTTTTTTATGTGACCTACACGCAAAGGAGCAGGTATGATCATCACGGACATCGAAAGCTTTGTCTGCCGGGTTCCCGTCGGTGAAAAAGCCGCCGAGCACGGTGTGAGGCCCGAAATCCCCGTCACCCGCGTCAAGACGGACACCGACATCAACGGATATTCCTTCGCCCCCCTATCCTCTCGCGCCCTGACGCGAGCCAGTGAGATCGTTGTGGGGCAGGACGTCCACAACATCGAGGGCTTTATCCAGGAAGGGCTTTGGGCCGCGCCCCCCGTAGAGGTGGCCCTGTGGGATATCCTGGGCAAGGAGAGCGGTCAACCCATCAAGAACCTGCTGGGGAAATGCCGGGATCGTATCCCCTGTTACCTGACCTGCGTGTGGCCGGGGGCCGCCGACCAGTCCGATGTGAGCTATGAGACCCAGGCCGAGCACCTCAAGTACTATCAGGACCACGGGTTCAAGGCGGCCAAGATTCGCTCCTTCCGTCGGCCCATCATGGCCGATGCCGAGGCAGTAGCGACGATACGCGACGCCGTCGGGGGGCGCGACGACTTTCAGATCATGATCGACCGTACTGGCAACGCCTCGGGGACGATCTGGACACTGGACGAGGCCATCACCATGGCCCGGGC
>CAZMOW010000149.1:0-5668 GCA_964567975.1 uncultured Anaerolineales bacterium
GGAGACGCTGAGCAAGCAGTACACCTGGGGCGGGCTGTACCTGGTGGTGCGGAACTTTTGGTCGCCCGCACAGCCCCGGGAGGACTGACGCCCGCCGGGAGCCCTTGGGCAAGACGCAAAAAAGAGCGGTGAAGCAGAGACAGGATCTCTGCTTCACCGCTTTCCACGGACTGAAGGGCACCCCTCGGGCCGGGATACTAGCCCAGCAGGGTCTCCTCCTCGTCGCCCTCCTCTTCCTCCTCTTCAAAGCCCCATTCCCAGGTCAGGTGCTGGCCCAGGTTGCTGTCCTCCAGCCACCCCACAAAGTCGTCCACGATGGATCGCGTCCACTGGGTATCCATCTGGCTGGAGTTGTAGGTGCCCTCGCGCAGGCGCCGGTGGCTGAAACGCTCCCGCAGATGGGTGCGCTCCGAGTGTTCCACCACGTCCCGGGCCAGGTGCGGGGGGATAAAGAGCAGGCCCGTGGGGGTGCCCAGCACCACGTCGCCGGGCATACAGGTGGCCTCGCCGATGCGGCAGGGCACATTCAGGCCCACCAACGTCACGTCGCGAATGGGCGTGGGGTCCCAGCCCCGGCAAAAGGTGTTAAAGCCATCGATCTCCATGATCTGCTGGGCGTCGCGGATACCGCCATCTATCACCTGGCCGCGGCCGGTGCGCGAGGCGATGGCCGTGGAGAGGTTGGCGCCAGAGTAGGTGCCCTTGTACACCTTGCTGAACATGTCGATGACGATGACGTCGTCCTTGACCAGGGTCTCGATGACCCAAGAGTTCATGGCCCCGATGCGCCCCTCCTCCTCGTGCCCATAATCCATCAGGTAGTCGTGCAGGTCCGGGCGGCGGGGCACCATGACGCCGGTCACGGCCCGCCCCACCAGGATGCGGTCGGGGTGCATGATGTTCCAGCCGCCCTCGAACTGGAACTGGTAGCCCTCGCGCCACAGCACGGACCAGGCCTCCTCGGTGATGACGTTCTCCATGCGCGTGAGGATGTCGTCGGGCACCCTGGGCCGGCCGTCGTCAAAGCGCTCGCCCTCCCACAGGGGGGTCAACTGAATGATATCTTCTTTGCAATTAAACTCCATCGTCCCTTACTCCTCTAGTCAAATGTCTCCTGATATGGACAGATCCGCCGTACAGCCCAAGCCTCTCAACCCCCGATACGCACGCTCCCTTCCCGCACCCGCAACGTCCCTCATGCAGGCCATTCTATACAAAGCCCGTCCTCCCGCAAAATGCCCACGGCCCCCTACTCCTGGCGCGACCGCGCCTCCCGCACCCTGCGCCGAAGAAAGGCCTCCACGTCCCCCCGCTCCTCCAGCAGGGCGGCCACCTGGGCATGGCCCAGGAACACCACGGTCGTATCGCCCCGGGTGAAAGAACCGGCGGCCTCCCCAGATTCCCCATGACCCATGACAAAGACGAGCCCCACGCCGTGGTGGGCGGCCCTCTCCAGCAGGGCGTCCGCGGCCATCCCGCGCTCCCCCGGGCAGGCGACCAGGATCGGTGTCTCCCCGGAACCCCAGTCGGCGCCCTGCCCATCATCCTCCACCGTCAACAGGATCTCCCCCACCTCGCCCTGCACGTCGGGATAGACCGAAAAGGCGGGCACCAGGGAGAAAAGGGCTCCCGCAAAGGCCTCCCACTCTTTGCTTGGCGCCAGGGTTCCCTCTGCGCCCAAGGCCTTACTCCGGAGGGCCTGTAGATGGCTATAGGTCAGTTCCAGGTCGTCCTCCGTGTGCTGCTCCGTAAAGAGATCGGCCAGCGCCATCCCGCTGTCCCGCCCCTCATAGTATTTTCGGAGGGCGCGCGCGTAGAGGCGATTGCGCACGCGGCAGGGCTGCCCCGGGCGGATGGCGCCGATCATCTCCAGTGAGGCAAGCACGAGGTCGTTGCGGCTAAAGGCCAGCTCGCGCCCCTCGATCAGGATCTCTCGCAGGCGTTCGCGCTCCAGGGGATGGTTCTCCAGCTCGCGAATGACGTGGCGGATGTTGTCGTCCTCCAGCAACAGCCTGTCGGCGGCCTCCTGCACAAGATCGGGGGTCACCCTATGGGGGTCGCCCTGTCCCATCAGGGCGCAGGCCCGCATGGTGAGATAGGGATGGCCGCCGGCCAGATCGTAGAGCATCTGGGGCACCCCCTCCTCCACGGAGACGCCCATGCGGTCAAAATGCCGCACGATCTCCCGCACCTCGCGCAAACTGAAATCGGAGAGGTACACCTTCTCACAGATATTGAGGGGGGAATTGCTGCCAAAGGTGAGGGCATAGAGATCGACGGCGCCGCTAAAGATAAAGAGGTACTTGGACAGGTCCTCGCCCGCCCCCCGCCCCTGGGTGAACACCGTGCGCAGGGTGTTGAAGAAACTATCCGACACCTCTGGCGTGAGGGCGCCCACCTCGTCCACCAGCAGGACGATCCGCGACACGGGCACCACATCTGCCAGGTCGTACAAAAAGGTGAGAAAATCCACCGAGCTCTCGATGTGGCTCGCCTCTGGCAGGGAAAGGCCGTCCTCCAGCAGATGACGGAGTTCGCTGAGCAGGCGAAAGGCGACGAAACGAAAACAGGCGCGGGTATCCTGGGCACGGAGCACGGACAGGTCGATGAAGACGCAGGTGTGGGTGTCGCGCAGGCGCTCCATGAGGTGGAAGAGGAGGGTGGTCTTGCCGATCTGCCGGGGCCCCAAAAAGGCCACATACTGGGTCACAGAGGGCTGGCGGGCGACGCGCAGGGCGCGCTTTAGCTCGGGCCTCTCCACCACCAGGTCGCCATCCATGGAGGCCACCAGGGGGCCGCGGGTCTTGAAGAGGGAGGTGGCGCGCTCGCCGTCCGAACCCGCCGCGTGACCCGTGGGGACCGCCTCGGGAGGCGTCCGGGAATCCTGTGATCTCTGTTCGTCATCGCTCATGGCTCGAATTCTCCATAGTTGTCCGCTAACAGAACGCAAAAATAGCACGGGGGAGCCCCAGTGACCGGGGTCGGAGGTGGTGGCGCTGGCCCCCAGGCGGCCCTCGGCCAGGCACTCGTCGATGGGCCGCTCCAGGGACAGGCAACGGTAAAAGGCGCGGCTGAAACGCACGGCGGCCTCGTCCTCCACGGGCCACTGCATGGCCACCACGGCCGGTATCTCGGCGCGCACCAGGGCGGGGGCCAGGCCCGCCCATCCCCCCGTGGCCGTATAGCAGGCGTTCAGGACGACGAGGCGCGTGCCGTAGCGCCGAAAGATACGCGCTGCCCCGGTGGCATCGAGGGGGTCCACGCGTCCCTCGCCATCCTCCAGGATGACAAAGCCCCGCTCCTCCTCTGGATCGAACTCGCCGTGGCCGATAAAGTGGATGACGTCCGGCCGCACGGTCATGAGGGCGTTATGCATCTTGTCGTAGGTGGCATGGTGGCAGACGGAGAACTCCACCAAGCCCCCCTCCTCCAGTTCCTCCACGGCCTCCCGCAGGACATCCAGTTCAGCCCGCCAATCCAGCTGTAGCTGGTCGAGGGGCGAGGCCACCACCGCCAGGATCTTGAGCGAGGAGGAGCGCCGCAGCGCCGCGGAGGTCGCCAGCAGGCGCAGGTAGCGCACGAGGGAAACCCGTTGATCAAAGACGAGGAACTCGCCGCGGCGGGGATCGTACATCAGCTCCCAGGGCAAACGGGAGAGTTCCCAAGAGTTGATATGCAGGCGCAGGCGAAGGCCCCGTCTTCGTTCCCTGGCCAGCTGATAGCTCTCGTACCACAGGGTGAGGCTGTCCTGGGAAAAGGCCCCCTCCAGCAGCTTGCGACCGAGCTCGCGGGCGTGGGGGAGGGTGCAATAGGTCGTCCCATCATAGGAGATCAATTCACGGGGCAGGTAAAAAGTGTAACGTCCTCCCTGGCCGGCGGGCGAGTCCAGCACCTCGGCCACTCCGGAGCGGGAATCGGGGTCCCACTCTCCCAGGCGCAGATCAAAGCTCAAATAGTGCATATATCCTCTCTTCGATTCCGATGCTGTGCCCACGGACAGGCACGGTTAGGCTATTATAGGTTCAGTCTGGCCCGCTCGTCAAACCCCCGGTGCGAATCGCGCCGATGCGATTTGGGCAGGCAAACGAAGGATGTTATAATGGGGGAAATCGAATAATAAGTTCTATCCAGAGAGGTGGAGGGACCGGCCCTGTGAAACCTCGGCAACCTGAGCCAAGGGGTAGGCGCCACTGTACACGCTGATAAGGCAGGTGGGGCTCCTACTCACGTCGTTGGTGCCAATTCCGACAGAGTCGACGCACGAGGACTCTGAAAGATGGGATCTCGGATGAGATACGTGTAAGCCCTTTGCGCTTGAATCGGCAAAGGGCTTTTTTTGTGTAGCAAAAAGATGGCCCCCGGCTCTGGAAAGGCTGGTGGTCTTTGTTATAGCGAGGAGGAACCATGACAGATCGTGATGAGACGACGCACTTTGACACGGAAACCGTTCACGGCGGCGAGGACAGGTCCAAGCCCTATCATTCCCTGACCACGCCCATCGTCCAGACATCCACCTACTGTTTCGAGGATTCGGCGGCCCTCATAGCGCATATGCAGCGCAAAGAACGGGGATTACAGACCACGAGGGGGGAATATGGCCGCTATGGGAATCCCACGCAAAAAGCCGTCGAGCGCAAGATGGCCGCCCTGGATGGCGGAGAGCGCGGACTCGTCTTTGCCAGCGGGATGGCGGCCATCACCTGCACGCTGCTCACCTTTCTGTCGTCGGGCGACCATTATATACTGACCGACGACTGCTACCGCAAGACGCGGCAGTTCTCCCTGGAGTTCATGTCCAAGATGGACATCCAGTGCAGCCTGGTGCCCCTGGGGGACTATGAGGCGCTGGAGGCCGCCATCCAACAGAACACGCGGCTCATCGTCTCGGAGACGCCCACGAATCCCTATCTGCGCATCGCCGATCTGCCGCGCCTGGCCGAGATCGCCAGGGGCCACGATCTGTTGACCGTCGTGGATACGACCTTTGGCACACCCTACAACATCCAGCCCCTGGCGTGTGGCATCGATCTGGTGATACACAGCGCGACCAAGTATCTGGGGGGGCACAACGACCTCCTGGCCGGGGTCCTGGTGGGGGATGAGGAACAGATCGAGAGCATCAAGGAGACCAACGACATGGTGGGGGCCGTCCCAAGCCCGCACACCATGTACCTCCTCCTGCGCGGCTTGAAGACCCTGGGGCTGCGCATGGCACGTCACAACGAGAACGGCCGGCGGGTCGCCGAGTTCCTGGAGGAACATCCGGCCGTGCAGAGGGTGTGGTATCCGGGCCTCCCCTCCCATCCCGATCACGAGATCGGAAAGGGCCTGATGAAGGGATATGGCGGCGTGGTGAGCTTTTTGCTGGCAACGGACGCCAAAGGCACCAGGCGCTTCATCGACGCCCTACAGATACCTTACATGGGGCCCAGCCTCGGCGGTGTGGAGAGCATCGTGGAACAGCCGGCCCTCATGTCCCATTTCAGCCTCAGCAAAGAGGAACGGGCAGAGATCGGCATCCCGGACGGACTGGTGCGCTATGCGCTGGGCGTCGAGGATGCAGGAGACCTCATCTCCGACCTGGCCCAGGCACTGGAAAAGGTGCCGTCAAGGTCCAGACAGGGCTCCATCGTCACGGGCGAGGGACAGTAAAAAGGTGCCCTCCACT
>CAZMOW010000150.1:0-2925 GCA_964567975.1 uncultured Anaerolineales bacterium
CATCATAACAGGTCCAGGAAGCCGACGCAAGGGGGATCGCCTTCAAGATTCTTTTTTCATATGCTGTTGACAACCGCCCACAACCCTCCTATACTGATATACGTAAGGGTTTGGAGAGTTGTTGCTTATTGGCGGTGTAATATGATCGAGCCGGTGAACAGTGGTTCGTTGTAGCACCAGGGCTGTGAGATGTCCCTGGTGCTTTTGTTTTTGAGGGGAGGGTGTGGATATGGATTCGGGCATGATCAGCAAGATCCAAAAGTCAAAGCGCTACGCACAGGAGCCGGAGCGGGTGACATTTTGTTCTTTCCATGTGATCTTTGAGGGTGAGCACGGTACGTATAATGTCAGGTATGAGGATGGGGAGTGGTCTTGTCAATGCGAGTTCTTTTGCCAGAGGGGGGTGTGCAGTCATACCATGGCTATGGAACGACTCTTGGGCGTGATGCTGGATGCCACGGAGGAAGAGGAGATGTCCGTTCAGGAGGGATAGCCGTCCCCTTCCTTGATGTGATCTCGGGTATCTTTTACGACGAGACTCTACATGCTTAGCGTGGGCGTGGATATCATTCGGATCGCACGCATCGAGCAGGTGGTCGATCGCTGGGGGGATCGCTTTCTACGACGCATATACACGCAGAGGGAACTATCATACTGTCGGGGACGCGTTCCGGAGTTGGCCGCACGCTTTGCGGCCAAGGAGGCAGTCTCCAAGGCGCTGGGCACGGGAATAAAGGGCATCTATTGGTCCGAGATGGAGATCCTGGGCGATCATCGGGGCAAACCCACAGTGACGCTCTCGGGCCACGCCCTGGCGCGGGCGCAGGAACTGGGGCTGGACCAGTGGGCCATCAGCCTGTCGCATAGCGACGATAACGCCGTGGCCTTTGTCACCGCTAGTGGCTCCGATTGAGAAGCGGTACCGCCCGTCTCCCAGTTCACGGGCGGTGTCGCGCCTTGGGGCGCTCTACCACACCTCGTCCTCGATGCTCTGGCGCTCGGCTTCCACTTTCTCGAACCACGTTTCCAGGGCCTGTAGCATGTGTTTTGTGCGCTGGGGCTCCGTGGGGGCCAGATTCTCCTCTTCCGGGGGATCCTCTTCGATGTTGTACAGTTCTGGATTGGGCGGTGACGGCACATCCCGTTTTGGCTCCGGTGTCCTGCGGATGTCGTCGAAACGTTCCGGCTCGTATTTTAGCGCGCGGTCCATGGTCAGGTCTGCCTCGGACACCTGCATGGCCTCGTCTATACGGGGTCTCACCAATTTCCAGGGGCCGTGACGCATGGCCGCGTTGCAGGTAACCAGGGGGGTGTAGCGGTTCCATTGCCAGAAGCGAGACACGTCCACGGGATCGTCCTCGCCGCGTAATATGGGCAGCACGTCGTGCCCATCGAGGGGCAGGGCGGTGGAGGGCATTTCCAGGTCCAGCATGGAAAGAAGGGTGGGCAGCCAGTCGACAAAGTGGACCAGGCCATCGTAGTGGCGTCCGCCCTCCAGTCCGGCGGGCCAGCGGATGACCATGGGCACGCGAATGCCGCCCTCGTACACGTGGCCCTTGGCGCCGTTGAATCCGCAGTTAAAGCGCGTGGTGCAACCCTCTCCCTCTCCGCCGAATTGGGGGCCATTGTCGCTGGTAAAGAATAAGATGGTGTTTTCCTCAAGGTCTTGCTCTTGCAATGCTTCGAGGATGCGCGCCAGACCCCTGTCCACGCGTTTTAGCATGCCGTACAGGATGCTCACCGCTTCAGTGAAGCGGCCCGTCTCTCTAAAGGGGGCTACGTCTTCATCGGGCGCCTGAAAGGGAAAATGGGGGGCGTTGTAGGTCAGGTGCAGGAAAAAGGGCTCGTCGCGGTGGCGACGTATAAAGTCCACCGCCTCATCGGTGAAGAGGTCCGTCAGGTAGCGGCCGTCGGCATCTCTCCGCGTCCCGTTATAGTCGAGGTGCCAGTCGTAATAGTCCTGCCAGCCCCCGCGAAAGCCGACGAACTCGTTAAACCCCCGGGCGTTGGGGTGGTAGCGGGGATCGAGGGCGCCCAGGTGCCATTTGCCGATCAGGCCCGTGGCGTATCCGGCGGACTTGAGGAGGTCGGCCAGGGTGGTCTCGCGCAACGACAGGCGATCCAGGCCGCGACCTTCCAGGGTGTCGATGGCGCCGGTGCGGTGGGGATAGCGCCCCGTGAGGAGCGCGGCGCGGGCGGGGGCACAGACACAGGAGCCGGAATAGTGTTGGGTCAAGCAGATGCCCTCGGAGACCAGATGATCGAGGGCGGGCGTGTGGGTGAGATCGTCGTTGAACACGCCAAAGTCTCCGTAGCCCATGTCGTCGACGAGCACGAATACGACGTTCGGTTTCGATCTCGGGCTCATGGTGGCTCCTCTCTATGAAACGCGAGGTTTGGAAGCCGCGTCGGTTTTCTATACCCTCTTTCTGTCCTCGAGCAGACGCAGGGCGTTCTCCCGCAGTATGGCTCGCCGAGCTCCCTCGTTGATATGGGCCATGGTGATGCAGCCGATGGCATAGTGGGGATCGAACCAGGGCAGGTCACAGCCAAAGACGATCTTGTGAGGGCCGACCTCGTCCACCATTCGTTCGATGAGGCCGCGCACGGTATAGGCGGCGGTCAGTTCCAGGTACACGTTGGGATGGCGCCGCGCCAGGGCCATACATTCCTCGAATTCCCCGTGGCCCGAGTGGCCGGCCAAAAAGATGATTTCTGGATAGCGGTCGGCCACCTCTTCCAAGAGTTCGGGACGATCGTATTCCGATTTTCCCCACGTATGGGTCAGCACCAGGAGTCGTCGCGAGGCGGCGAACTCTAGGGCGGGTTTGTAACGCTCTTTCGTCAGGGGATACTCGTGGGAAGAAGGGTGTAGTTTGAGTCCCACGTAGGTGGGATGTGCATCATAGCTCTGCAATTCCTGGC
>CAZMOW010000150.1:2935-5523 GCA_964567975.1 uncultured Anaerolineales bacterium
CCTCGGGGTAGTTTGGATTGTAGACCATGTAGGCGTACCAACGCCCCACGAACTTTTCCGTGATGGCCGCCATCTCGGCGTTGCCGCGCACCATATCCGCCAGGGCCGTGTGCCCGCTGGATACCATAATCTCCACGCCACAGCGATCCATGGTGCTGATCATCTGTTCAGGCGTGTGGTTGGGCATATAGATCCCGGAAAAGTGCCCATAGTGGGCGTGCAAATCGATGACGGGACAGCTCTCGCAGCGTCCCGTCTCGAGGTACTCATTGGCGATGGCCGAGTCGATCACAGTTGCACCTCCTCCAGGAGCCGACGCAAGTTGTCTCCGGCGATGGCGCGCCGGGCCGCGTCGCCGATCTGGCCATGGGCCACCATCATCCGGGGACCGCCCATGGCGTGATTGGGAAAGTTGCTGCCATACAGGAGACGGTCCGGCCCATATTTGTCGACCAGGTCGTGCAGCCCGCCGTCCAGCTCATAACGTGAGATGTCCAGGTAAAAGTTTGGATGCTGCTGCAGCAGGGGGCGGAAGAAACGGTCCTCGCCCCAGGGGCCGTGTGCGGCGATGACCAGCGTCAGGGAAGGATAATCCTGCAGGAGTTGATACACGAGACGCCACGTGTCGTGGGGGTCGGTGCCACCCGCGTCCCGGGGGATAAAGAAGGGAATACGCCTCTGGGCAACCTCGTCCAAAAAGGTGCCAAAAGTGCGTTGGGATAGCACGTAGCGGTGCTCCTGGGGAAAGGCCCAGAGGGCGCGTATTCTCTGCTCGGCCATGGCCTCGAAGAAGGCGTTTCCTGCCGGCAACTCGTTCGTCTGGGGAGGGAGAATGGCCCAGCTACCCCACAGACGTGGGTGATCGGCGATGGCCTGACAGAGTACGTGATTGCCCACCGCGGGCGACTGATCCCGCATCAGTGCGTGGCGTACCAGAGCGTTGTCCACGCCCACCCAGCCCATCTCCTGTAGCAGGTCTTCCACGCTGGTGCAGGGTTGAAATGTGCCGCTGGCAGGGGAGCCAAAAGAGACGTTACAGTCGAAATAAGAGATAGCGTCGTCCATAGTCCTCCTAACGGATCGCGGTGCCGCTCAGGGTAGGGTGAGGATCTGGGGCTCCCCGTCGGTCACGGCGATGCTATGCTCAAAGTGGGCGCACAGGCCCCCGTCCTTTGTGGCCACGGTCCAATAGTCGTCCTTGACGTAGAGGATGGGCGGGCCCACGGTGACCATGGGCTCCAGGGCGAAGGTCATGCCGGGGCGAAGGGCTGCACCCCGCCTTGGGGTTCCCCAGTTGGGAATCTGTGGATCCTCGTGCATGTCCTGGCCCAGCCCATGGCCCGTGTATTCGCGTACCACGTTGTATCCCTGAGACTCGACCCATTCCTGGATCGTGGCCGAGATGTCGCCGAAGCGATTGCCCGGACGACAGGCGTCGATGGCCAGTTCCAGGGCTTTTTGCGTCACTTCCATCAGGCGCTCCGCCTCGGGAGACACCCTGCCCACGGGCAAGGTGACGGCCGAGTCTCCCACATAGCCCTTCCACACCGTGCCGCAGTCGACGCTGATGATGTCGCCCTCCTGCAGGCGACGCTCGCTGGGCAGGCCGTGTACCAATTCCTCGTTCACGCTAGCGTTTATGGTGGCGGGGTAGGGGTGCCCGGGAAAGGTCCCGTTGGGGTAGCCCAGAAACGCGGGCTCTGCCCCCTGTGAGCGAATATGATCCTCGGCGATGCGATCCAGTTTAGCCGTCGTGATCCCCGGGCGGACGGCTTGCGACACATTCTCCAGAGCCTCGGCGTTGATTCGCCCCGCCTGGCGCAAAAGGCGCAATTCGTTCTTTGATTTGATGATGATGGCCATTCGTTGTCGTTCCTATCCAAAATAGGCTGAGTAATCGTACACTGGAGGCCTCACGTCTTGTCGTGCGGCGAAGGCGAGGATCTGATCATAGAAAAGTTACAGTTCGTTCCTCGACGCCTCGCTTTTTAGAAACAACCCAGCTGGCAGGGGGTGACCTTGAGGCCCAAGGCCTCGACGATGTTAGCCATGCCGAGGCGGGGGTACTCGAATTCATCGGCGATCTCCCAAATTGCCCGGCAGGAGATGTGTTGGTTCTTGGTGCGACCCATGAGAGCCTCCTCGATCTCTTTTGGAATGCGAGGGGCCTCCTGGACGATCTTGTGTTTCGCCTCGGGTTTGGGGCCGTAGCCAAAGAGACCGAGTTGACAGCGATAGAAGCGCAGATTAGTGGTGCGATTTACAACGCTGCCCAGATCTCTGGGTGAGACGTCCAGCTGGGAGGCGAGAGCGTGGGCCTTGGCACAGGACAGATTGCCATCGATGGCTACTTTTTCGACCTGCTCTATAATCTTTTCTTCCATATCGACTCCTTTTAAAATAACACTGACAAGACATTGTATGCCCGATATCTCCATGCTGCAAACCCTGAATTACCACGAACCCTAAAAAAGCTACTTTTCGCCATTTGACAGGCTGAGGGGGGCATGATACAATTACGTGTCGTTGTCTAAAGGGCACGAGAGAGTAGCGGGAGGCGTCAGAGGCTAGAATGAGATTTGACAGTT
>CAZMOW010000151.1:0-2439 GCA_964567975.1 uncultured Anaerolineales bacterium
TATTATATCCCCCCGGACGAACTGATGGGGCCAGAGCCCCAGGCGGCCGAACTGGGGCATTGGATAGGCAACCTGGCAGAACACAAAAGGACGCAAGAGGCCCTGCGCGAAAGGATAAGGGAGCTGAACTGCCTTCGCAAAGTGAGCCATGATATGCTACAGGACCTATCCACCCCTATCCTGTGTCGACGCATCGTCAAGCATCTGATCGGCGCCATGCAATTCCCCGAGATCGCTGCGTCGATGATCGAACTGGATGGCGACCGATTCACTTCCGAGAATTACACCGAGAGCCTATCGCATGGCCTCCACGCAGATATCAAACTGGAAGATGAGGTCCGTGGGCACTTGTGGGTCTATTATACAGAACAAAAACCATTCTTGACGCCCGAGGAGCAAAACCTCGTCAACAGCGTCGCCGAGGCACTCAGTTTGTGGCTCGCACGCAGAGGGGCGGAACGAGAGAGGGATAGGCTGGCCAGATTCCCCAGCGAGAATCCCCACCCCGTGCTGCGCACCGGTTCAGAGGGCCAGATCCTCTACGCAAATGCGGCCAGCGAGCCCCTGCTGAAGGATTGGGATCGCAAACAGGGCCAGCCCTTGCCCCCCGACTGGCGGCAGTTGGCGATGGACGCGCTGGAATCGGGGTCGCGCCAGAATGGGGAGGTGGCATTCGATGAAAGCACCCTCTCCCTGACGTTCGCGCCCATGGTCGAAGAGGGCTATGTCAACGTGTACGGACTTGACATCACCCACCGGGCAGAGATGGAGGAGGAACTACGTCGGCACCGCGACCACCTGCAGAAACTGGTGGAGGAACGCACGGCCGACCTGAACGCGCGCGTGGAAGAGATCGAACATCTCAACAAAGCCATGACCAACCTGCTGAAGGATCAGCAGATCATCAATCGCCGCCTGCAGGAGACGATGGAGGCATTGGAGGAAGCCAACGAGGAACTGGGGAACTTTGCTTACGTGGTCTCCCACGACCTCAAGGCCCCTCTGCGAGGCATCAGCCAGTTGACCGAGTGGCTGGCCCAGGACTATGAAGGGGCCTTTGACGAGGAGGGAAAGGAGATGCTGCAACTTCTCATCGAACGCACCCACCGCATGCACGAGCTCATCGACGGCATCCTGGCCTACTCCCGGGTGGGACGGATCCAGGAAACGGAACGGGAGGTGGATACATACGAGTTGGTGCACAATATCGTGGAGATGCTGAATCCCCCGGAGGAGCTCGAGGTCACGATAGACGAGACATTGCCCACCGTACGAGGCGAGCCCACGCGCCTGCGCCAGCTCTTTCAGAACCTGATCGACAACGCCTGTAAGTTCGTCGATGAATCCGAGGGACGTGTGCAGGTGACGTGCACGGACGAGGGGGATCATCGGCAGTTCGCCGTGGCCGACGACGGTCCGGGCATCGCCAAAGAGTACCAGGACAAGGTATTTGAGATGTTCCAGACACTGAGGCCCCGGGACGAGGGCGGCGGCACCGGCGTCGGCCTGGCGCTGACAAAAAAGATCGTGGAGACCCACGGCGGGGAGATCTGGGTGGAATCCACCGTGGGCGAGGGGAGCACGTTCTACTTTACGCTACCCAAATAATTATCACGAATAGCACGAATGGGACAAATAACACTAATAAAGACATTTGTGTAATTCGCACGATTCGTGCTATTCATTTTATCACGAATCATCCGAATAGGGCGAATGACACAAATGCTCTAATTCGTGCAATTCGTATCATTCGTCTAAATTGGTGATACCTATTCGTGCCATTCGCACCATTTGCGATATTCGTGATAACTCATTCGTATAGATTCGTGATACTGAAGGGATGCTCGTGGAAAAGGACAAGGTGCTCCATCGGGAGCTTTCCTATCGCGTGATGGGGGCGGTGTTCGAGGTGCACAACGCCCTGGGGCCAGGATTCGCGGAAAGGATCTATGAGGAGGCGTTGGTCCAGGAACTCGTGGCGCGAGTCATTCCCTTCACACGCCAAGGAGAGATTACTGTACGCTACAAGGGTCACGTTGTGGGCACCCACCGTCTCGATCTGGTCATAGACGAGAAGATCGTGCTAGAACTCAAGGCCACCTCCGCGCTGAATGACGCCTTCAAGCAGCAGACGCTGTCATATCTAAAGGCCGCCGACCTTGAATTGGGCATCCTTGTGAATTTCGGCACGCCGCGCGTGGAATACGTGCGGATAACCAACTAGGTATCACGAATAGATATCACGAATGTCACGAATGGAACGAATGACTCGAATGGTGCGAATAATTATCACGAATGCCACGAATGGAACGAATAACATGAACAAAGCTTTCATAAATGGCACCACGAATTATTCGAATAAAGCAAATGACACAAATATCCCAATTCGTGTAATTCGCATCATTCGTATAGATTCGTGATACTCGTGATAAATGATTG
>CAZMOW010000151.1:2539-5283 GCA_964567975.1 uncultured Anaerolineales bacterium
ATTCGTGTAATTCGCATCATTCGTATAGATTCGTGATACTCGTGATAAATGATTGCGCCCTTGTCCCAGCGTTGATATAATATGGAAGCGACGATGCAAAGTAGCCGGAAAGGAAGACAGATGCGAAGCAAAGCACCCATCCTACTCGTGGAAGACGATCGCGTAGATGTGATGACCATACGGCGAGCGCTGAGGGACATCAAGATCACCAACCCGCTAAAGGTGGCCGGCAACGGCGAGGAAGCCCTGACCCTCCTGCGCGACGAGGCGGAGCGGCTGCCCTGCCTCATCCTTCTGGACCTACGCATGCCCCGCATGGGGGGGATCGAGTTCTTGCAAGTTGCCAAAAGCGATGAACTGCTGAAGCGCATCCCCGTGGTGGTGCTGACCACCTCCCGAGAGGAGAGCGACCGGATAGAGAGTTTCGACCTGGGTGTGGCGGGCTATATGATAAAGCCGGTGCACTATCAGGAATTCATGGAGATCATACGTGCCATCGACCTGTACTGGACCCTCAGCCACCTGCCCCCGGAGTGCAACTGATGGACAAGACGATAAAAGTGCTGGCGATAGAGGACAACGAGATGGACTGCATGGCCCTGGAGCGCCTCGTGGAGGAGCAGGGGCTTCCCTATGCGCTGACTTTTGCCCGCTCGGTGGGCGAGGCCAAGGAACTCCTGGCCGGGGGCGACTTTGATGCAGCCCTCGTCGATTACCAATTGGGCGATGGCACGGCCTTTGACCTCTTTGACGACCTGCAGGACATGCCCTTTATCATCGTCACGGGCAGGGGCGACGAGTCCATCGCCGTGGAGGCCATGCGCCGAGGGGCCCGCGACTATCTCGTCAAAGACCCCGACTCCAACTATCTGATCACCCTGCCTCGAACCCTGGAAGCGGCCCTGACCCACTGGCGAAACGAGAGACAGCTGGAGCGCTACCGAGAGCATCTGGAGGAGGCGGTGGCCGAGCGCACGGCCCAACTGCGGGCCATCAACGAACGCCTCCGTGACGAGATCGCAGAGCGGGTGCGGGCGGAGGAGGCGCGTGAGGCGTCGGAGCGCAAATTCAGGTCCCTGTTCAACAACCTCAGCGACGCCGTCTTTATCCACGATCTGGAGGGAAACTTTTTAGAGGTCAACGACGTGGCCTGTCAGCGCCTGGGCTACCATCGCGACGAACTGCTACGAATGCGTCCCAACGATATCGATACTCCGGAATATGCGTCTGCTATCCCAGAACGTATAGAAGAGATCACGCAGGATGGAAGTGCGCTGCTCAAAACAGAGCATATCACGAAAACGGGCGAGCGCATCCCCACAGAAGTGCACAGCCGGGTCGTGCGATACAACGGTCAGGAGTCCATCCTCAGCGTGGCTCGCGACATCAGCGAGCGAGAGGAACTGGAGGCCCAACTGCGGCAGGCGCAAAAGATGGAAAGCGTGGGGCGCCTGGCCGGGGGTATCGCCCACGATTTCAACAACCTGCTGACCGTCATCAACGGCTACAGCCAGCTGATGCTGGCCGAGATGCCCCCCGACAACCCCTGGCGCGAGGAGGTGGAGCAGATAGAGCGGTCGGGCATCCGCGCCGGAGAGCTCACACACCAGATCCTGGCCTTTTCCCGGCGCCAGATCCTCAACCCCCAGACGGTGCAACTGAACGACCTTCTCCTGGAGATGGGCGGCATGCTGCGGCGCCTGATTCGCGAGGATATCGAACTGGCGACCCTTCCCGCAGCGGATCTGGGACTGGTAAAGGTGGATCCCGGGCAGATGGAGCAGATCCTCACCAACCTGGTCGTGAACGCCAGCGACGCCATGAGCCAAAAGGAGCCGCCCGGCGGCACCCTGACCATCGCCACGGCCAATGAGACCGTGGACGAGGAGTTTGTACGGGAGCACCCCGACGCAGAGACGGGAGAATACGTGCGCCTTCGGGTAAAGGACACGGGCGTGGGCATGACGGATGAGGTGAAGGAACACCTCTTTGAACCCTTTTTCACCACCAAGGAGCCTGGCGAGGGCACGGGCCTGGGACTGGCCACCGTCTATGGCATCGTCAAGCAACATGAGGGGCTCATCTATATCTACAGCGTCCTGGGGCAGGGCACGACGGTGGATATCTATTTCCCGCGCCTGGAAACGGAACACAAGGAACCGTCCCGCCGCGACGAGGAGGGCCAGCTGCCCGGGGGTACAGAGACGATCCTGCTGGTGGAGAACGAGCCCTCGGTCCTGGAGTTCATGCGTAGGGCCCTGGAGGAGCTCGGCTACACGGTGCTGGAGGCAATGAACGGGGAGCAGGCCCTCCGCAGGAGGGAGGAATACGAGGAAGGGATAGATCTGCTGGTCACCGACGTGATCATGCCCCAGATGGACGGACGCGCACTGGTCGAACGGATGCGCACCCGATATCCACAACTCAAGGTGCTCTTTGTCTCGGGATATGCGCACCTGGAGACCATCTCGCCAGAGGATTTCGACCAGCGCACGGAATTTCTGCAAAAGCCCTTTAGCATCCCGGCGCTGGCGCGCCAGGTGCGCGTTCTCCTGGATGTCTAGATGGCCCTCATACCGTTAAGACCCTAAAGGTCTCATGACGTTCTCTAATCTCCTTCGTTGAGATGCACATGAGACGGGTCAAGTTGAATCGTTGTGCTTGACAGACCTTTAGGGTCTCTACAAATGGGTGCACGCAAATGTTGTAGATCATTAGCCGTTGCTCGTCCGCGCAGGCGGACG
>CAZMOW010000152.1:0-5160 GCA_964567975.1 uncultured Anaerolineales bacterium
AGGTCTTGTTTTATCCTTGTTTATGATGATCCTGGTTCGTAATTCGCTACAAGGAGGGTTTGAATGTCATTGGACTGGCAAGAGCTGAGCGGAGATGTCACCGTTGAGGACATCATGACACGCCGCAAGGATTTGCTCTGTCTGCATTTTGAGGAGCAGGAGCAGCGATCAAAGGTGTTGAAGATAGCGAAGAATAGACGCTATGACATCGTCCCGATAGAAAAGGATGGCAAGATCATAGAGATCTTGTACATCGATGACGAAGAGCGGGATCCACTTGAACCCAGCTGGCTTGTGTCTGGCGACACGACAATTCCTGATTTAGTAGAGATCTTTTCGTCGTCCGGGCGTCCTGCCCTATTGGTTCTTAAAGGCCAGAAGGTAGGCGGTTTGGTGACACCGGCCGACCTGAACCGCATCCCCGCGCGTGTTTTCTTCTATCGCCTGGTGGCTGAGTTGGAGTGGGGGTTAGCCAAACTGATCCGGGCACACTTTCACGATGATCTGGAGCAGGTAATGGAGATTCTTCCAAAAACGAAGCGGGAAGTGGTCGAGTGTCGGTTATCCCAATTACGGGAGAGCAATTTCGATAAAAGCGTATTGGAGGAGATGGACCTGAGTCATCTCTTAACCATTGTCGGAAAGTGCGAAGCTCTATATTCTCGGCTTGGTTATCCGTCGCGTCGAAAATTCGATGATGCTCTGAGTTCCATACCTACCAGGTTGAGGCATCCGACAATGCATCCGGTGAGGGCTCTGCTCACTGGCGAATCTGGCGGCGTTGAGAAGATCCATGCGTACGTATGTAGCGTTCGTGAAGTCCTGAATAATCTTGAAAAAGCGGCATCCTCAGCCGATGCCCATGCTGCCTAGCCCTCGCTGATATTGGTTTTGATAAAGGAGTTCCGCAATGCCCGATATCGGATACGATTGCTTTATCACCGCACCCGGCGAAAACGAAGAGATGACCTGCCGCGTCTGTGGCGCAGAATGCGATGTGCGGCGCAACGTCTATGGCGCTACCAGCTGGGCCACGGCTGTCGCCCAACGCCCTAGCGAACACGACTACTTTTTCTGTCCTCATTCGGAGGAGAGTTGGCATAAGCAGGCTTTAGAACTGGTTCATGCCATTGAGGAGATGCCCAGCAAGCGTGTCATCCGCCTCATGCGGATGGATTTAGAAGACATTTTGGAGGACCACATAGAGTCCTAAAAGCGCCGCAGCCGCGATCTTAATTCTGCAAGGGTCTGGGAGGCCGAGCCGGGGAAGATGCATTGCTCTCCACGGAGGCGGCGGCAGTAAAAAGGACGTTGACCGGCGACTCGATCGCCGGTCAACGTCAAATCGCTTACCCTTCCTCTTTCATGTTGGCGATGCGCTCCTCGACGGCCTCGGCTTCAGCCTGCAGTTCCTCCAGGTACTCCTCCAACCAGGCGATGCGTTCCTCGCGAGTGAAGAAACGCCGCTTGAAGGAGTGACCAGACTTGCAGCAGCGCGCAGTGGCGCACCGGTGATGCTTGGCGTGGCCGTGATGGCCGTGACAGTCGTGATGGCCATGACCGCTGCGATGACTGTGACAATCGTGATGCTTGCCGTGCTCACACATTGCTTTCACCTCCCTTTGATGGTGTGCTCTTCCAATAAACCGGGATTCCGATCCTATCTGATAGGATGCCTCGCCCAACTGCTCAAGGGCCAGGACTTTTGATTTAGCACTTACTTACATACTAATATAGTCGGGGTTATAAAGCCTGTCAAATCCAGGAAATGTGCTAAAGGGTTGCATAGGTGATGGGGGATGTGGAAAATGGAACCCGTGATTTGCGTTTGATACGCGGTGTTTGACAGACACCTCATGCCTTGCCATGATAGCACCGCAGCGTCCACATTATAGGGAGCGTGTCGCATGACAGCATTGGCGATCGCAAGCCACAAGGGGAGCGTGGGTGGGACGGCGATGGCTCATGGACGTTGGAGAGAATCGAATCGGCTTGAACCGGGGTAGCGGTTGGCAACATATGAGGCGGTAATGCAAAGCGGGTGACGGACCGGGAAAATCTCTTAGAAATCCGTGCCCTACGGTGCCTTTGACGAGGAGTTCACACCCCGGGACTTCGAAGTGCCGGGGTATTGCCAACGCACACGGCGACGCTGCCACCGGCGCCATCAGCTGTTGGGAAGCATACTTCACTCTGGGAGGAAATGGAAGAGATATGCTGCCTATGGGGCCTCTTCGTGCTTGACAGTTCATTTTCTCTGGATAAAATAAGCAATAAATCGCTTATAAATCGCTAGATTGGAGGAAGGATTGATATGATGACCGTTCCCGAACTCGTTCCCATATCCAAGCTGCGGCAGACCCAGAATGAGGTCTTGGCCAAGCTGTCCGAGTCGCCCGTCGTCCTGACACAGTATGGAGAAGCCGCGGCCGTGCTGGTCGATCCTGAGATGTGGAACAAGCTCTTGGAGGATCTGGAGACGTGGCAGGATTCCTTTGACGGGCTGGAGGCCAAATACAGGATAGCCATCGGTGAGGAGGAGGTGATCGACTGGGAGGAGGCCAAGGCGGAGCTGCATGGCGTATCGACTTAGGATCACCAGGCGAGCTTATGGGGAGTTGCGCAAGCTGCCGCCGGCGGTTACGAGGAGGATTCAAGAGGCTATCAGCGACCTGGCCGATAACCCGCGTCCATCTGGTTGTATCAAGTTGTATGGCGATGCTGGCTGGCGGATCCGCGTGGGAGACTGGCGGGTGATTTACGATGTGGATGATGAAGCACAGACTGTGACGGTGCTGCGGGCGGGCCATAGACGGGATGTGTATCGGGGGTTGTGAGGGGTGGCGATCCGTGGGCACTGGAGGCAGAGCCATCTTCCGTGGCGCGGCCATCTCCTCCCATTTGCCCAGGCTGTTTGGAAGGATGTGCCAGGATATACGCGCCCCGAAGGAACCTGGCGCTATGGGTCCAGCGGGGTCAATCCTGGGGGTCGGAGCCTCCTTTTCAATACCTCCCTCGTCTCCTACGCCTTACAGCTAATCCTTTTGTAGAGACGAAATTACATTTTATTATAATTGGTATAATTATTTTACAATCGTATACTACTCTTGCCTATGATTGGAGGTAAGAGATGAAGGTGATACCTGTGAGCGTGAGTTCCAGATATCAGGTGGTGATCCCCAAGTTCGTGCGCGAGAGGCTGGGGCTGAAACCCGGGACGGCGATCTTCTTCCTGGTGGACGGGGATACGGTGCTCGTCCGTCCCTGCCCGGAGGACTTTTTCAGCACACTGCGTGGGCTGCATAAGGCTCGCCGCTAACCTGCCTTTAGCAGGTTTCCGATAGTCCTAGCCTGCGAATTTGATTCGCAGGGGGCATCTTAAGCCCGCGACCCGGGATGAATCCCGGGTCTACGAGGAAAAAGCCTGTTGGAAACAGGCTGGCATGTACCAGAGTCGCGACGTGCATGGCCGGAACTTTTGAACGAGCTGCAGAATCGCTTGCGATTCTGCCAGGCAAGATGCGCAGCATCTTGCCCACCTGCCTTGAGCAGGTTTAGAGGCCACCGAGCAAGACGCTATGCGTCTTGCTCGGTGCCGCCGTCAATCATCCACAGACCACCAAGAAAGGCACACCGTGACCCAGTCCGCCTTCAAACCATATCTCGACAGCCTACAACGAAAACTCTCCACCGGCGACGCCACCGAGCGCACCCACTATGGCGCCCTGGAGACGCTCCTCGGTGCCTTTGATCCCGACTGCGTCATCGTCAACGAGCCCCGGCGCATCGCCTGCGGCACCCCCGACTTTATCATCAGTCGGGGACGGGCGCCCATCGGCTACGTCGAGGCCAAGGACGTGGGCGCCAACCTGGACGCGGTGGAGCGCTCCGAGCAGATGGATCGCTACCTCGATTCCCTCAATAACCTCATCCTGACCAACTATCTCGAGTTCCGCTGGTTCGTCGACGGCGAGCATCGCGAGACCGTCAGGCTGGGCACCCTGACCCGGGACGACGGGATAAGGAAAGCCGAGGGAGGCGTCCGCGACGTGGCCGACCTTCTCGAGAGGTTCTATGCCCAGCGGGTGCCCACCATCGGCCGCCCCGAGGAACTGGCCGCGCGCATGGCCTCCCTGGCGCGCATGATCCGCCGCCTCATCGAGGAGACCTTTCGACAGGAGGAGGGCGCGGGCGCCCTCCACGCCCAGATGGAGGCCTTTCGCGAGACCCTGATCCCCGACCTGGACCCCGCCCAGTTCGCCGATATGTACGCCCAGACCATCACCTACGGCCTCTTTGCCGCCCGCGTGCACATGGAGGACGGCGCGGGGTTCACGCGGCAGGACGCCTGGACCAACCTGCCGGGGACCAACCCCTTTCTGCGGGACTTTTTTAATCGCATCGCCGGGCCAGGCCTGGACGAGCGCATCGCCTGGCTGGTGGACGACCTCGCCCATCTGCTGGCCCGGGCGGACATGGTCGAGATCCTGCGCGATTTTGGGCGACGCACCCGCCAGGAGGATCCGGTGGTGCACTTTTACGAGACCTTTCTCCGGGCCTATGATCCCCAGATGCGCCAGACCCGGGGCGTCTACTATACCCCCGAGCCCGTGGTCTCCTACATCGTGCGCTCCCTCGACCACGTCCTGCAGACGCGCTTTGACCGCTCCATGGGCCTGGCGGAAAAGAACGTCCTCATCCTCGATCCCGCCGTGGGCACGGCCACCTTCCTCTACTTTGTCATCCAGGAGATCTATGGCAAATTGGACGCCATGGGCCTGACCGGCGCCTGGAACGACTATGTGGAGCATCACCTGCTGTCGCGCCTCTTTGGCTTCGAGTTGCTGATGGCCCCCTATACCGTGGCCCACATGAAACTGGGGGTGCAACTCCAGGAGTTGGGCTATGCTTTCGAGGGCGATCAGCGCTTGGGCATCTATCTGACCAACAGCTTGGAGGAGCCAGTCACCCAGGCCGAGACCCTGGGATTCGCCGGCTTTATCACCCAGGAGGCCAATCGGGCGGCCGAGGTCAAGCGCGACAAGCCCATCATGGTGGTGCTGGGCAACCCGCCCTATTCCGTCAGTTCTGCCAACCAGGGCGATTACATCGAGGACCTGATGGACCGCTACAAGGAGGCCGTGCGCGACGAGCGGAACA
>CAZMOW010000153.1:0-5149 GCA_964567975.1 uncultured Anaerolineales bacterium
AGAGCAGAGGCGCTGTAGGGCTCCTGGCGGGCATGTCGGCCATTAACACCCTGTCGGCCGTTACCTACAAAGCCCCCCAGACGGTGGAATATCTGTTGCCCTCCTATGTGGCCATGGCCGCCCTCCTGGGGTACGGCCTGGCCACAGCGCGACGCAGGATGCCCCGCTGGACGGGGGGCCTGCTCATGGCCCTCCTCGTCGTCGCCATCGCGCAGTATGGAACCGCACACTATGACGACTTTCGACAATTGCACGAGGACAGATCGGCACGCACCTATGCCGAATCGATCCTGAAAGACGCGCCGCCCGATACACTGGTGCTCTCCAACTGGCACCACGCCACCACCTTCTGGTACCTGCAGGAGGTGGAGGGCATGCGCCCCGACGTGGAGGTGCGCTATGTATACCCCGAGGGGGCCACGCCCAACCAGGAGGTGTGGCTGAAGCGCATCGGGGATAACGTAGAGGAGCGGCCCGTGGTGGTCACCAACCGCTTCCACGCCTTCGAGTACACCGATTACTATTGGATTCCCTTACACGATGCTTGGCTGGTGCACCGCGAACCGCCGTCCCAACCGCCCCAGGATATGGTAGAAAGGGAGACCAGTTTCGGCGCGAATATACGCCTGCTGGGCTACACCATAGAGGAAACGGAACTGACGCCGGGGCAGGAGCTCTGTGTACGCGTCTACTGGCAGCCCACGGGCGCCCTGGAACGGTCCTATTCCTCCTTTGTGCAGTTACTGGGGCCCGAGGGCGTGGTGGGGCAGGACGACATCGCCCACGAGACGAACTATACGCCCCACGCGCTCCGCGTGGACACCTACCGTTTTCCCCTGCTGCTACACACGCCGCCGCAAAGATACCAACTCATCACGGGTTTCTACTATGCGGAGGGAGAGGACTGGAAGCGGCTACCGGTGGAGGGACAGGACCATCTGGTGCTTCAGGAAATAGATATGCGCGCCACAGAGGAACCCCCGGCCACCCTGCAGGGGATGAGCCAGCCTTTTGCCAACGGCCTGCGCATCACGGGCATGGACTATGACCGGAGCGTGGCGGGCCAAACGCGCATATATCTCCATATCTATCGGGACGTACCCGCCGAAGAGCAGACGGAGGTGCGCCTTCTCCATGACGGAGAGACTGTCGCCCAACAGGCAGCACCTGCGCTCCCCGCTGGTGCCAGAGCGACGCTGGCCCTGGACGTTCCTGACGATCTGCGGGCCGTATCCCTCGTTATGACAAATCAGGGAGAAGAGTCCGTCGCCCGCCTGGGTCCCTGGCACCGCCCTACAGAGAATCTGCAGATCTTTCTCCCCCAGCGCACCGCGCGATACGTACCCCTGAGCGGGGAGATGGTCCTCCTGGGATTGGAGCCCCTGCCCCAGAGCGCAAAACCGGGCGAGGCGGTACAACTCACCCCGCGCTTTCTTAGTCTACGTCCGCTGACGAGGGATTATTCCATATCCGTGGGCCTGAAAGGGCGGGACACCAACTGGGAGCGAAAAGCCGACGGCACGCCCGCCATGGGAGCCATCCCCACCCTTAAATGGCTCCGTGGCTGGCGCGTAAAGGACCCGCGGGAGGTCATCGTCCCAGAGGACGCGCCTGCGGGAACGGCGGGGGCGACGGTGAGCGTGTACGATGCTTTTACCCTGCATCCCCTGCACGTGCTGGACGAGCGCCTGGTGAGGGAGGGCTATGGCACGTATCTTTCGGTGGACACGCTACAGATCGAGAAGTGACGGAGAGAGCACCATCCCGTAGGTCGGAAAGCCGTTCCGACCGTGTGGATAAGAAAGTTCATTCTTGGCATGGATGGTCGGATTGGTAATCCAACCTACGTGCCCGGGAAAAAGAAAGACCTGCTCAGTAAGACATGGGCACCGTCACCGTGCCCGCCCCCTTGAGGGTCAGACGGTCGTAGAGCACCACATCCATGCTCTCCAGTTCCGCAACATCTCTGTCAGAGGGAATATGCAGGAGCGCCCGGCTGGTGATGAGATGACCGGGCGTCCACAGGCTGGTGGGATAGTTCGGCGAGAGGGTCATGTCACGGGAGGCGATCCTTTCGCCCTGCGTGTCGTGAACGCGCAGGGAAAGGGCATAGTTCAAGGGCGCCTGGCCCTCGCTGCGCCACGTCAGGCGCACGTCCAGCGCACCCTCATCGAGACGAGACACATCAGTCTCCAGCAGGGCGATGACGGACGGCTCCCTTTCCGGCCCAAAGGTGCCCAACACCTCCTCCTGACCACTCGACGGCCTGCTATCCACCACCTGCACGGGAGCGAGGGCCAGGCGATCCATCTCTTTCCCTGCCGCCGTGAGGATAGGCTGCTTCTCGCCCTGCTTAAAGGCATTGAGACGGAGCACATACAGTCCTGGGGGCATCTCTTCCGGTGGCACCAAACGCAGCGATGACGTGCCGTCAGTGATGGAAGCAGACACTCTGGTCCATACGGGACTGGGTTCCATCAGGTGGGCTGTGGCGCTCACGAGCTCGACCTGCAGCCGAATGTTTGGAACGGCCCGCTCCCAGTCAAACTCGATCTCCAGATCGTCGCCGGGATGCAGCCTTTTGGTCGCCAGCGAATAATCCCGCAGATGCGCCTCTCCCAGCCAGACCCCCTTGGGTTCGGGGTGCAGATAGGGGGCGCGGGCAAAATCCGTGACCAGGGGCCCTGCAAGCCGTCCTTGATGGGACACTGGGGGCCCCAGAGCGATCCACGCGGTCAAGGAAGCAACGACGCAAGTCGCAATCAGCAGGCCCCGACGGTACGTCCCGTGACGAAAGGCGGGATAGAGCACGAGGAATGATAGAAAACACAACCCTGCCAGGGACAGCCAGGCAGCGTAGCGCCGCACGGGGGTGGGTTCAAAATGGAGCAGCACCCGATGGTTTCCCGCAGGCAGGCGCAGGCCCACCAGGCCCAGCCCGTCCAGGGGTTCCACTCCCTGTCGTATGCCGTCCACCGTGGCCTCCCATCCCGGATAGTAGGTGGTATGGAAGGCCAAAAGCGCCTTTTGTGCCACGTCAACCCTCCACACTTCCCTGTGCGGGTGGCTCTCCAAAATATCCGCTCCTTCCAGTCGCCCCTCAAGGACCAGGGGCGACGGTTTTTGGCCATCGTTCCACTGCACCGCCGAGGTAAAGGGCCGGGGCACCATCTCCCGCGGCAGATATTCGTGGCGCACCGTGCCCCCGATATTTCCCGAATAGGTCTCATAGAGCATGAGGCGCTGGGGTGTCACATCGCCCTCGGAAAGAGGCAGATGATCGACGCGGAGCCCGGCCAGGGCTGCCACGGCGACCAGGATGGCGGGGAGCACCCCCAGAACCATAGATCTGTGCCCCGATAAAAATGCCGGCAATCGAGTGGATAAAAGGGCGATGCCAAAGGCCTGTATGGAGAGAAGCCGCCAGGGAAACTGGACATAGGGCAGCAGGGGAACGTGATCCCAAACCCATCGCGACGAGGAAGTCATAAGCCAGGTGGAAAAGAGGAGGATCAACGCGGCCAGGAAAAAGGAGGGCAGGATTTTTCGCCTCTGAGCCACACTCAGAGCGAGGGCGACCAGACCCAGACAGCCCACGAGGGCCTGTATCAACCCCATAGCAAAGGGATCGCGGCCTCCGGTGATGGCATAATCGTGGATCACACCGCCCTGCACCAGGTCGGCGCCCCGGAAATGACCGGCGTAATGAAAATATCCGCTCGTCTGCTCCCCCAATTGCACCAGTGAGGTCTCGCGCAGGGCGGGAATCCAGAACCAGGCGCTGAGGGCCAATCCCAGAACCAGGGCGCCCGCGCCCGCCGCCAGGATGCGCCGCCCCCCTCGTCCGCCCGGCGCCAGGGATTCGACCAACAACCACAATCCAAGGACTGGACTGAAGAGCAGGGCCGAGATATTGTGGGTCAACATCAGGGAGGCATAGGCCACCGCCAGGAAAGCCACAGAGCGGCAGGAGGGCTCGCGACAAAGCCCCAGCAGGGCCCAGATGAGAAGGGGAAAGAGGGCAAAGGCGTAAAACTCGGAGAGGGCGTCGCCCCGCACGTAGACGTTGACCAGGTGAAAGGGGGCAAAGGTATAGACGGCGCTCCCCAACAGGGCACCAGCCTTCCCCATGCCAAGTCGCCGGGCCAACAGGTACATCATCAGGCCCGCCCCGAGAAAGCCCAGAGTCTGCGTCAGTTTGATGCCCCAGAGGATGCCGAACCCGCTCAGGTCCAGGACGGAGGCGATATAGTAAGGGAAAGCAGCGTAAAAGTTAAAGGCGGGATAACCGAGGCCATGGGCCCCATGGGGCATCCAGCGAGCGGGGAACACGCCCTCTCGCAGGTTCTCGCTTAGTTGATGCACTCGTTGCAGTAGAAAGGGTGAGTCACCACCGGCCCGCGTGTTGACGATACCGGGACCCATGAGAAGGGGCAGCGCCGCCAGCAGCGAAAAGAAGAGCGCCAGCAGGAGATAGGGATCTATGCCACCGGCGCTCTCTTGGGGTGCTGCGACCGAATCGCCGTCACACATCATGCCCCCGGACCGCTCCCTAGCGATGGCTACGCCATAGATATAGCCCCAGAGGAACTACCAGGGCCAGCACCGCCACCAGGATACCACTGACGCCATAAACGGACGTCCAAGGGCCACCGTCCATGTCAGAGGGCGGCGACGGCACATCCGTGGGCGTCGGGGTCGCCTCTTCTGATTCCCCTGTCGCCGTGGGGGAAACGGTCGTCTCCGTAGGCGTGGGGGACGGCTGGGGCTGCGCGGCAAAGGAGACATCAGCCTGACCTCCCGTGATCACCGTGGCCGCCCGGCGGTCGGGAGAGACGGAAACATAACCCTCCGGCGGCGTCTCCACCACCGTATAATCCCCCGGCGCGACGGTAAACGTATGGGCCTCATCGCTGTCATCGGTGACGTGGCTTTCGATGAGTGTCCCCTCCTCGTCCAACAATTCGAGGTGCGCCCCAGGCAGCGCGGGCTCCTGGGGACCCCGTTGTCCATCCCCGTCCAGATCCTCAAAGACCAGGGCGGAAATGGTGCCCATCGCGGGCGTCGGCGAGGAGGTAGCCGTGGGCTCCACCGTCGGCGACGGACTGGGAGTGGGTGTGTCCGTGGGAACTGGCGTGTTCGTCGGCGG
>CAZMOW010000154.1:0-5088 GCA_964567975.1 uncultured Anaerolineales bacterium
CCCCAGTGCCACGCCTGTCCCCTGGCCGGGGACTGCGACTATGCCCGGGCGCACCCGGAATCTCGTTCGTAGTGAGGGGATGCGGCATAGCCGCATCCCTTGCAGAACCCTTGCAGGGTTCTGCACTCGCTTAAAAGAGGATGTAGACGTGCTTCGCACTTTTCCTCACCCCCAACCCCGGGTATGTGACTATGCCGCATCCCTCGCAGAACCCTTTGGGTTCTGCACCATAATGACATAGGTCCCTCTTAAGGCATGGAGAATTGCAGAGCGATTCTCCATGCTTCGCACCTGCGAATCAAATTCGCAGGCTGGTGCTTCGGAAACCTGCTAAAGGGGCCACCATAGGTGGCCTTTCTCGCACCGCCGTAAACAGACGGTGCTGGCCTCATCGCTGCCAAAGCACGAGACCGGCAATACGGCTGTGGAGAATCACCTTCTCGGCCTCCCGTCGTAACACGAAAGCTGGCGAGCCAGCTTCCCCCACCAGCCCCGCCTCTTTAGGGCGGGGCGCCTCTCCCGCCTATAATAGACGCAGCCCATATCAACCAAGGAGGTCGCATGATGCGCATCGAATCGGTGGATCTATTCTACCTGGCCATGCCCGAAATACGGGACATCGCCGACGGGAGCCAGGACGCCCTATTGGTGCGCCTACGGGCCGGGGAGCACGTGGGCTGGGGCGAGTGCGACGCCTCCCCCCTCACCTCCATCGCCAGTTTCGTCTGCCCCATGTCCCACGGCGTGTGCAAGCCGGTGCGGGATTCGGTCCTGGGCCAGGAACTGAACGACGTGGAGGACATCCGCCGCATTGGCAATCTGGTGAGGGAGAACAGCCTGGATCTGCTACAGACCGACCACACCCTCTCGGGCATCGACATCGCCATGTGGGACCTGTTGGGCAGGCGGCTGCAAGCCCCCGTCTACGAACTGTTGGGTTACGACGAGGCCTATGCTAAGACCCCCTATGCCTCCCAACTGTTCGGCGACACGCCCCAAAAGACCTGGGAAAAGGCGCGTCTGATACGGCGAGAGGGCTATCGCGCCACCAAGTTCGGCTGGGGCCCTTTTGGCAGAGGCACGCCGGAGGAGGATGCCGATCACCTGCACGCCGCCCGCGAGGGCCTGGGCCCCGAGGGCATCCTGCTGGTGGATGCGGGGACGGTGTGGGGTGAGGACGTGGAGGCCGCCGCCCTGCGCCTGGAGGCCCTGGAGACGTGCGACGCCACCTGGCTGGAGGAGCCCTTTGTCTCCGAGGCATTGGAGGCCTATGGGGAACTGTCGGCCCGCTGCGAGAAGGTGGAACTGGCCGGGGGCGAGGGATGCCACACCTACCATATGGCGCGGCGTATGATCGATCAGGCCGGACTGGGCTACATCCAGATCGACGCCGGGCGCATAGGGGGCATCAGCCAGGGAAAGCGGGTGGCCGACCTTGCCCAGGCCAGAGGCCTGACCTATGTGAACCACACCTTTACCACCCATCTGGCCCTGAGCGCCTCCCTGCAGCCCTTTGCGGGGCTGGAGGAGGACGCGATCTGCGAATATCCCGTAGAGCCCAGCGCCATGGCCAGGGACCTGACCCGGGAAAAGATCCTCCCCGACGACGAGGGACACGTACACCTTCCCGGGGCGCCGGGCCTGGGCGTGACGCCCGATCCCCAGACGCTGCAAGAGTACCTGGTGGACGCAGAGATTCGCCTGGGCGGCGAGGTGCTCTACACGACGCCCGAAATCTAGCAAAGGGACCATCGTAACAAAAGAGTAACGATTCTGCTACCTGTTTGTAACCGTATTGAAACCTTGATGTGCTATAATGGGGATATGTAGATCTTTTTCTGGCATTTTGGGAGCAGTGGCGTGTCCAAGATTCTCATTATCGAAGACGATAACTACACTCTCAGGGCATTGCAGAGTCGGCTGGAAAGGGAGGACTTTGAGGTCATCACGGCGGAGAGCGGCCAGCGGGGCCTGGAACTGGCCCGCGAATCGCACCCCCTACTCATCGTCCTCGACCTCGTCAAGCCCGACATCGATGGTCTGGAGGTGCTGGAGCGGCTGCGTCAGGATGTCGTCACCTGGGACACGCCTGTGGTGATCCTGACCGCCAGGCAGGACGCCCAGAGTCGGGAGCGCAGTCAGGAGCTTGGCGCCCTACGTTTCTTTCGCAAGCCCTTTAGCCCGTGGCGCCTGGCCCTGGAGATCAAACGGCTGCTGCTACAAAACCCCTCCCCCTCATAGGGCCATTCGAAGTAGCGCCCTGCCCCACCTATCGCCTACCAGGGTGCACGCAAATGTTGTAGATGACTCGCCATCGCTCGTCCGCGCAGGCGGACGATTGGCCGTAGGCCTGTGCAATGAGACTTTAGTCCATGCACCACCGGGGCGCCGCCTAAAGGCAGCTTCAGAGGCGCTTTGCGCCAAGCGTCGACCTGCGTCGACGCGTCTGGGTAGCATCCAAGGGTGCGCTTACGTTACTTATGTTTCGTCAGACTCCTCTTTCTGACAGGCCCAATGATTCTAACAGACTTTGCGTCCCCACCTACCATGGGGGGTTTACACGCCTCGCGCGCCGTGGTATACTCTTGGCCGTGGGAAAGTTACTTTGTGATATACTTCAGGAGGGAAACACTGGAGCCAATCAAGATAGCCAGATCCATTGTTGACGTCCTTACGGAGAGGATGGGCACCGACGTCCTGCTGCTGGATCTTTCCGAGATCACCATCATCACCGACTACTTTGTCGTCGCCACGGGCAACAGCGAACGGCAGATACGGGCGCTGAGCAACGGGGTGCGCCAGGAGATCAAGCAGACATATGACAGGTTGCCCCTTTCCGTGGAGGGCGAGGCGGAGGCGGGGTGGGTGTTGATGGACTATGGCGGCATCGTGGTCCACCTGTTCTCGGAGCGACAGCGCAACCGCTACCGCCTGGAAGAGCTGTGGAGCGAGGCACGTACCGTGGTGCGCATCGCCTAGCAAAAGATACACAAAAAGCGAGAGCCCACATGGGCTCTCGCTTCATAGTAGGACAAAAGCCTATTCGAACACCCAGGGGTCGATGTCCCGTCCCCAGGAGACGAGTTCGTCGTCCTCGAAAAAGAGGGCGATCTCTTTGGCCGCCGTGTCGGGGGCATCGGAACCGTGCACCAGATTTCGGCCGATCTCCAATCCATAGTCGGCGCGAATGGTGCCCGCGGCTGCCTCGGCTGGATTGGTGGCTCCCATGGTGCGCCGCACGATCTGTATGGCGTCGTTGCCCTCCAGGACCATCACCACCACGGGCGCAGAGGTTATGTATTCGATGAGTCCCTCGAAAAAGGGCTTTCCCTCGTGTATGCCGTAATGGCGGCGCGCCAGCGCCTCGTCGATCTGCATCAGTTTCATGCCCACGATCTTTAATCCGCGTCGCTCAAAGCGGGAGATGATCTCTCCCACGAGCCCCCGCTGTACGGCGTCCGGTTTGACGATGATCAGCGTTCTATCCATGGATCTGTATCCTACCTCCTCTGTGGATTCGATGTTCTCTATACAATACAAAGGCCCCGAATTGGGGCCTCTGGGGAATATGCTGGGCATATTCCCCGCTCTCTGCAAGGCCTAAAGGAGCCCCGCAAGGGCTTGGTAAAAAGTTGGAATTGCAGACTCCTATCCCCCCGCCTCCAGGTTTTCCAGACGTCCCCTCGCCTCCGCGAGCATGGTCACCAGCGCCTGGTGATCGGCGTGCCAGTGGCTAAGCAACGTGAGATCCTCGACGACATGCAGGAGCAATGCCTCATCGTCCCGTTGCACCAACTGCCCATACTGGTGCAGCGCCTCATCTATCCTGCCCATGCTCCCCAGTTTGCGTGCCAGGTCCAGCCGCGTGGCGTGATCTCCCGGACGCTCGCCCAGATAGGCCAGTTCCTCCCTCAACCACAGGGATTCGGCAGGCGCGGCATCCTCATCGTGAGCCGCCGCCTCCTCTGCACTGTTCTCCACTTCCTCGCGCACAGGAACGCCTTTCACAAGCCGCGGAACGTCCTCCTCGTTGGCGGGCAGCCTTCTCGCCGAGCCCTCGATGGTAAACGGCTCGGGCTCCTCCTCCTCGATCTGCAGCAGATAGGGAGGCGGTTCCCAGGAGGCATCCTCTTCTGTCAGGGGAAGCCGCACCCTGCGCAGCGGCAGCGGCGAATCGGGGCCCAGGACGGCCTGTGCCACGCGATTCTCCGGATCCAGGGCCTGCGCCTTTTGGAGCATGGCACGCGCCTCCCGATCCTCCTCGGTGTTGAACCCCATCTGTCCCAGGATGAGGTTGGCCTTTAGACAATGGGGCAGTTCCTCCAGGATATCTGTACAGACCGCCTCCGCCTCCTCATAGCGGCGATCCAGCCACAGCGCCTCGGCCAGGGCGACCCGCAGGTCGAAGCGATAGGTCTTGCCGGCCACGAGTTCCCACAGTTCCCCGATGGCCCTGGCATACAGGCCACCCCGCAGATAGGTCCGGGCCAGGGCGGCGCTGGTCATCCCCATGCTGGCCCTGTGGGCCACGTCGTGCTGCGCATAAAGATCGTACAGGGCCGCACGCATGGCCTCGTTGGTGGGCGAGAGCTCCACGGCCCGCTCCAGTTGCCACATGGCCTCGTCCAGCTGGCCCCACGCCTCATAGATCGCTCCCAAACTGGCGTAGGACAGGGCATGCTCCGGATTCGCACCGAGCACGCGCTGAAAGAGATCGGCCGCCATCTCGTGCTCTCCCGCCTCCAGACAGACCTGACCCAGGATGCTATAGGCCCCGATGTACTTGGGATAGCACGCCAGCATGCGCTGACAGATCTCTCCGGCGGCCTCGAGGTCGCCCGCGTGCACCAGTTCCCCGGCCTTTTTCTCTTGCCCACTGAGCGTGAGGTCCGCCATATAGCCGTCCTCAGGAAAAATCTACCAACGTGCTGTTATTATGCCCCGATTTACCGTCAGTGTCAACACAAATTGACCGTTATCGTTTGACGGAGTGGTGAGGCACTGTGTCACGCCGTCCCCACTATTCCGTGGGATGCACGCAAAGTCTGTTAGAATCATTGGGCCTGTCAGAAAGAGGAGTCTGACGAA
>CAZMOW010000155.1:0-5040 GCA_964567975.1 uncultured Anaerolineales bacterium
CAAGTCTTGGTGCTTTGTACTCTCCAGATGCGTCGACGCAGGTCGACGCCCGGCGTGAAGCGCCTTGGCGCTGGCCTTTAGACCGAGCATGTTCGGAAAGCCGGCCTGTGAGGCCTATCGGCTGATCGTCCGATCGTCCGCTGCGTAGCGACCACCACCCCACGTCGGCATGTCACCCTAAAAGGGAGGCCCACCTTGCAGCCCCGCGAAAAGCAGGGCTAGAGCAAGGGCGAGAACCACAGTGATGATGAGCAACCGTGTGGCATAGATCTCATCCATCCGTCTCTCCTCCAGTGTGTACGATCAAAGCCCCCTTGATCCCTGTCGGCTACGCCATCTCATAGAGTTCGGTATGTATACGCCGGCGAACCTCAGAACGCAGTTGGCCACGGGAGACGCCCATCTCCTCCAGTGCTCTCTGTACCGCCTCGATCATCGGAATCGGCCCGCAGATGAAAAAGGTGCACGTGCTGAACTCATCACAGAACAGCCGCCGACCCAGCATCTCCTGGGTGATAAACCCGCTCTCCCCCTCCCAGTCCTCTGGCGGTCTCTCCAGAACGTGGATCACTTCCAGGTTCAACCTCTCCTCCAGCGTCTGGAGTTCCTCCCGAAAGATGACCGCATCCCAGGTGGGATTCCCATAGAAGAACTGGATCCGGCGGTCGTCATTGCGGTCCGCCAGGGTGCGGAGCATGCTCATGATCGGCGCTGAGCCGATGCCCCCGGCGATGAATATCAGGTCGGACTCTGCCTCGCCATAGAGATCGAACGTCCCAAAGGGGCCATCGACGTAGACGCGCGTCCCCATGGCCGTGTCTCCGATGGTGGAGGTGAAATCTCCCAGTTCCTTGATGGCAAAAGCCAGTTGCTCTGGGTGTTCCGCGCTGGAGGCGAAGGAGAACGGATGCTCCTCGATGCGGAACGGCGAGTGCCCCACGGATAGCCAGGCGACCTGGCCGGCCGCGAAGGTGACTCCGTCGTGCCCCACCGGTTCGATCACCAGCGTCCACGTCTTGCCCCGTTCCTCGATGACCTCCACGACCTCGTACGGACGTTGCAAAAGCGTCCACGGCTTGATCACGCGGATGTAGACGACCAGCGCGCCCCACAATGCGCCCAGCCCCAGGATCGTCCCGCGCTGCAGCGGCACAGAGGTGTAGAAATTGACTTTCAGGGCATGATAGAGCCCGAATCCGATGACGCCAACCGCAAAGATATCGTGAAGCAGCCGCCAGGTCTCATAATCAAGCCCCAGGGACATACGTTTCACCGAGGTGATCACCAGGGCCAGGAGCAGGACGACCGAGGCGACCCCGGCACGGGCCCGCCACGGCGCGGTGAACACGTTGAGCAACCGTAGCGTGTCCGGATTGTTGATGAACAGAAGCAGAGGATGGGCCAGAGCCATCGCAAAGCCCGCGATGGACAGGCGATGGTGGAAAAAGTACAGGGTGTCCACCGGAAACACTTCGCTGAGAAAGGGCAGACGGGCGGAGATGGCGAACTGGATGCCTATCAGAGTCAGGCCCATGAATCCCAGGGCCGACGTCATCTCGCGCCAGAACGTTATCTCCCGCCAGGACGGGATCTCGGCCGGCAGGGGTCCAAATAAGAGTATCAACAACGGCGCCAGGATCAGAACAAAATAGATCAAGATCCAGAACAACTGTTTTGTCCTTCGTCGCATGCTGCTCCCCCTTGCTCCATCGTCGGCGCCTGGCCCTGCGTCTTCGATAACTATTTCCATCGCTCTCGGTCCCTGCTGTTACCCAGGTCCCCGATTGCCCGCCTTCACTTGCTAACGCGATTTCCGAGACAAATCCCATCAACCTCTCAGGACCCTGCGCCAAGTAGAGTAGCAGGCACGCAAAAGCCTGTCAAACCCGTCCTGAGAGGATAAAAGCCCTGCCCCGCGGCGGCTGAGGTGACAACACCATTTTGCGAATTTGATTAGGGGAGGGCTTCCCCTTCACGATTCGCATGAGCGAAACGGCCTTCCACCCTGCGTGCGGCCCTGGCCCCGTAGTGGCGAAGCGTTCGCTTCGCCATCGACGGAGCAGACGCTCCGTCGCTACGATATGCCACGTAAGGTGGAGCGTTCGCTTCGCCACCGGCGGGCCACCTGCGAGCCCGCGTGGCATGAAAGGATGATCAACAACCTATCACACACTGAGAGGCTCATAACAAGATTTAACATGAGATGGATGGCACGGTAATAAGGGAACTCGGCCGGGGTGCACGCCAAGTCTGTTAGACTGACCGGACATATTAGAAAGGGGAAACTGACGGGATAGGCGTGCATGAGGTCGACCTTGGGCGCCATCCAGATGCGTCGACGCAGGTCGACGCCCGGCGCAAAGCGCCTTGGCGCTGGCCTTTAGGCCGAGCATGTTCGGCGTTCGTTTCCCGTCTCTCGCTTCTGAAGCCAACCTGTGAGGTCTGTCGGCTCAACCGCCTGCGAGGACGGGGAATGGGCGATGATCTACAAAATTGGCGTGCACCCTTTTTTGACGCCCCGAGGATTCTGTAGTATAATAGAACAAATGTTCTCTTATCCATCGGAGATATGTGCCGCAGGTGGGGGCCGGTGCCGGATCTACACCTGGCCGGGTGCCCCACAGTCATTATTACGAAACGAACCCATTTTTTGCAACCCATTTTACGAAACGAACCCATTTTCTGTTCCCGGGAGGCGCCTTTGAAGAGTGGATTGCGATACATGTATGATGGGCAGTGGCGATGATAAAAAAGAGGTCATGCCGGCTCTTGTTCCTTGCCCTCCTTCTGCTTGCTGGATGCCAGCAAGCACGGGAGACTGACGCGGTAACTGCCTCTCCTGTCACGATCTCCCAGGTGAAAGATATTGAGGGGTATCTCTGCGCGAATATCGGCACCTCTTTACATGGGGGAGAGGTCTTTTGCGCCTACGAGCCCCTGGATGCCCAGCAGCGGGCAGGGGGCGAGATATACCTGTGGGTCTATTGCATAGAGTATTATCCGCAGGAGGGATCACTGGCCCGCGGATCGGGCGTCAGTTTACCGGTGGCCCTTCAGATAGAGGAAAAGGACGGCCGTTATGCGGTCACGGACCATCGGGTCCCCCGCGATGGCCAGTACTATGGGCCCGATGTGCGGGATATCTTTCCCCAGAGCGCCTGGCCACAGATCATGCCCCAGACCGACGAGGAGAGGGCGCAATACAACGAGCGCGCCAGAAGACTGGGAGAGGAGGTGGAGAGGCGGGCCAGGTCCCACTATGATATGGGCACGCCCACGCCATAGCCGCTGTCTGATCCTTCACCGCCTTGCATATTGGAGAGGATGGGCAGATGCGTATAATGATCCCTGCAGTTCCCATCCATCTGACCTGAGAGGACGCACGCCCATGTACCGAACCATCATATCCACCAGGGGAGATCGCCCCTGGCAGGGCATCCCCGGTATCGAGCGCGCCGACGACGGGCGGCTGTGGTGCACCTTTTACAGCGGCGGCCCCAAAGAGCCCCACCCGGACAACCACATACTCCTCACCACCAGCGACGACGAGGGGCGCACCTGGTCGGAGCCAGAGATCGTCGTCGATCCAGAGGGACCCGCCCGGGCCTACGACCCCGCCCTGTGGCACGATCCCCAGGGACGACTGTGGCTCTTTTACAATCGGGCCCAGCGCGAGACCGACGATTACAGCCTCTGGGCCCTGCTGACCGACGAGTCCGACAGCGCCACGCCCCGCTGGGAGGGGCCCTGGCCCATCGACCTGGACGTTCCCTTTGCCTTTCGCCTGAACAAGCCCACGGTCACGGCCGACGGCGACTGGCTGCTGCCCGTCACCTGGGCCCGGCGCGCCCCCGAGGGCTGGTTCGCCCGGGAGGAGCAGCTTCAGGGCGTGGCCATCTCCTCCGCCGCCGGACGAACCTGGTCCCTATGTGGCGCCGTGGAGGCGCCCCCCTGGGCCCTGGAGAATATGGTCGTGGAACGCCGCGATGGCGTGCTGTGGATGCTGATCCGCACCGGTAGCGGGACGCTGTGGGAGAGCTATTCCCTCGATGGCGGCCGCACCTGGTCGCCGGGCGCTCCCACGCGTATCGTGAATCCCGGCACCCGCTTTTTCGTGCGCCGCCTCCGTTCGGGACGGATGTTGCTCATCAACACCCCCGATCCCGAGGAGCGGCGCGGTCTGTACGCCTCGGTGAGCGCCTCGGCCGACGATCTGGGGGCCGAGGAGGGGCTGCAACTGGACGCCAGGAACAGGGTCTCCTATCCCGACGCCGTCCAGGCCCCCGACGGGACCATCTATGCCGTCCACGACCACGATCGCGGCGGCGCCGGCGAGATCGTGCTGACCATCTTTACCGAACAGGAGGTCCTCGCCGCGCAGGGCAACGGCGATGGGGCCTGACGAGATATGGGCGATAGTCAGATATCGCCCATATCCAGCGGCCTCTTGGCTGTGGCCCGGCAACTGCCGAAATTGGGCGGGTGCACGTAAAATCTGTTTTACTGACCTACACGAGTTTTCAAGGGAATTCCTGGGATTTGAGAGGATGACTTTTGGCCAGGTTCTTCATCATGCAGGGCTAAAGCCAAAGCGCTAACCTGCTTTCAGCCTAGATTCAACACCTTGCCGATTTCTATTCTTTCAGAATACCCGAAAAAGCCGCTAGGCGCGCAATTGATGGAGATTTATGGTAGAGACGCAAGATCTTGCGTCTCTACGAAATCAACTGCGCCCCCCTGCAGAGAGCTGCTGGACAACTCTTTGCTTTTTTCGGTAAAGACAATTGCATTTCGATAGGTGTTGAAAATGGGTTCAGCCCTGGGTGCCAGACTCATGTCTGGACTTTGGATCGATAGATGGGGATGGGGTGATACGTCGATGAATACAGCATGTGCGAACGGGAATACCCGGCAGCCCGCCCTCGTGCTGGCCTCGGGCTCCCCCCGCCGCCGGCGCCTGTTGTCCCTTTTGGGCCTCTCCTTCCAGATCACCGTGCCCGGCGTGGATGAGGAGCCCAGGCCGGGGGAGGCGCCCGAGGC
>CAZMOW010000156.1:0-5030 GCA_964567975.1 uncultured Anaerolineales bacterium
AGACGATGGCGGATAGTTTATCGTAGTAATCTGGATCGGTCTCGTGCAGATCGAACGGTGGCTCGTAGCCGGCGGCCTTGACCGCCCAGTACCACTCGGTGCGGCTCGCCCCCTGAAAGGTCTGGTATTTGTTACCCTGGGCCGCGATGCGTTCGTCAAAGCCGCCCTGGGGCAGGTGGGTCTTGCCGATGCTGGTGCAATGATACCCCGCCTCGGAAAGACGGTTGGTCCAGTGCAGGCGACCGGAAGAGCGGTCGAAGCCAAAGATACCCGTCGTATGGGGATAGAGGGCGTGGTAGAACGCCGAACGACTGGATACGCAGGTAGCAGCACAGGAAAAGTTGTTACGAAAGAGGACGCCGTCTGCTGCGAGGGCGTCCTGGTTGGGCGTGACCATCCAGTCCGCGCCATCGCAATGGACGGTGTCCCCGCGCTGCTGTTCTGCGCTGATAAAGATGATGTTGGGGCGTCTTTCGCTGGACATGTTGTCTCCTTTCCGATTTTTTTGCTGTCTCTGTTATATAACAAGGCACGAGGGACGTCAAGGAGGTGGTGAGCAGGTGGGCAGGATGTCGAAGCATCTTGATGAAATCTGAGGGCGGGAGTATCATCGTTGTACGGAACAGGTCTCCCTTTGGGGGGCGACTCGATGAATTGTTGATAACTGCGGTGCATGAACTTTTTTTTCTGAGGAGCAGCACATGAAAGGATCAAGGTGCGACATATTCAACAGAGTATATCGAGGCGATGGCATGTACTATGGTTGGGAGCTGTGTAAGAAGTTCACCGATTTTCTTGAGGGAATGGATCTTGAGGGCAAGGCGGCGTTGGATGCGGGTTGTGGCGAGGGACGCTATGCGACATATCTGGCGGAGCGAGGCTGCCACGTGACGGCCATAGACGTATCGGAGGTTGGTCTCGACAATCTTGCCCGTATAGCCGAGAAGAGGGAGCTGGACATCAAGTGCATCTTGGGCGACCTGGGGGATCATACTTTCCCTGAAGGTGCTTATGATGTTGTGGTCGCGGCCACTGTACTGGGTCACCTGGAGGATGGCACCAGGCAAAGGGTAGTTGCGGGGATCAAACAAGCACTCAAGCCTGGGGGCATCCTATACGCCAACGTCTTTACCGTAGATGATCCCGGCTACCGGATGCAAGGGGGGCATCGATCTGCTGAGAATCCTATGGCGTACGGTGTCAGCGATACGTCCATGTGCGTGGAGCATTACTATCGGCCGAACGAGCTGAGACGGAAATTCAGCGACCTTCAAATCCTGTACTATTCGGAGGGGATGCGAGAGGATCTGTATCATGGAACTCCACACTATCATGGCCTGGCGCGGATGATTGCCACTAGAACTGGAATGGACGAGGCTGCCTGTCAGGACGTGGTTGAGTAATATGGCGCGTCTGGGTATGATAGAGGCGGTCGGGAGTGAGCGATGGACCAGCGAAGGCAATGAAAAGTTAGGGAATGGATGGTGTTGCAGACGATAAAGTCCACCGAAGTTATCCCCCACCGCTGTCTGGTGCCCAAGGAAGTGGACAATCTGTTGGTGGCTGGGCGCTGTATCTCTGGCACGCATAAAGCCCACGCCTCCTATCGGGTGATGGGGACGTGCATGGGAACGGGTCACGCGGCGGGTACGGCGGCCGCGCTCTCTGTCCGTGAGGGGGTCTCCCCGCGTCAATTGAATATGGATTTGTTACAGGAGACCCTGTTGGAGCAGGGGGCATATCTTGGAGAACGTTTTGCGTCGGAATAGAGTGTGCTCCAGGATTGGTATGGAAAATTCACTGGACGTTTGGATAAGGAGGTCGAGGTGACGGAAGAGATGCGTATAGGTTTCATCGGATTGGGGACCATGGGAAAGCCCATGGCGCGAAAGCTCCTTCAGGCGGGATATTCGCTGACCGTTCACAACCGCAGTCGGGAGCCGGTGGAGGAGTTGAGCGAGGAAGGGGCGGTTCCCGCGTTTTCCCCCCGGGAGGTGGGAGAGGCGTCCGATGTGGTGATCACCATGCTTCCCTCCTCCCCACACGTGAGGGAGGTGGTTCTAGGTCCGGAGGGGGTGCTGGAGGGTATGGGGGCCGGGAGCATCATACTCGATATGAGCACCATAAATCCCCTGGTGACCCGCGAGATCGCCGCCAAAGCCGAAGAAAAGGGGGTGAGGATGCTCGATGGACCAGTGAGCGGCGGGCCCTCTGGAGCCGAGGCGGGAACCCTCACCATCATGCTTGGGGGCGAGGAGGAGGTGGTCGAGGCGTGTCGGCCCATCCTGCAAGTCCTGGGAGAGAGGATTTATCATGTGGGCGAGGTGGGGATGGGTGAAGTGGTCAAGGTGTGCAACAACCTTATCCTGGCCAGCAGCATGGCCGCCGTGGGAGAGGCCTTTGCCCTCGGGGTCAGGGCGGGCGCCGATCCCAAAGACCTCTATGAGGTGATCATGAGTAGTAGCGGCTCCTGCGCCTGTCTGGAGACAGGGGTGCCCTATCCAGATGTCATTCCCGATGGGCCAGCGGATAAGGATTTTGCTCCCCGCTTCACCCTGGATATGATGTTCAAGGATGTGGGACTGGGGATGGATGCGGCAAAAGAGCTGAAGGTGCCCCTGCATGTGGTGGGTGCCGCCTATCAGATGTACAACGCGGCGCGGGCGTGGGGATATGGGGGGAAGGATTTCGCCGCCGTGGCCCGGGTCGTGCAGCGTTTGAGGGAGCAGGAGGAGGGGGACGCCTAGTCTGTGGCGCCCTGGCGACAGAGCTCTCTTGGCGACGATCTTTTTGACGAAAGGGGAATCGGTATGCGGATAACATCCATCGATTACATGCGGATATTTGTGCCCTGGAAACCGAGTTATCACGAGGCCATGGGGCGCTGGCGCGCCATGGCGGGCACCACGCCCGAAGAGGAGGACGCTTTTGTGGTGATTCGGGTGCACACGGACGAGGGGATCACAGGGCTTGGTGAGGGAGGACGCTCCATAGCAAAAGTGCGTGCCGAAGGGAAAAAGTTTATCGGCGAGAATCCGATGGGCATGAATCTCTTCGACCTTCAGCCCCCGTTCCTGCACGCCATGGTGGACATCGCGGGCAAGGCGCTGGATGTGCCGGCGTGCATGGTGCTGGGAGGCAAGTATCGCGACGAGGTCCCCCTGGCCTTCTGGTCCCCTTATCTGTCTCCAAAGGAGACGGGCAAGCACGCGGAGGAGGGTGCAGAGATGGGATTCAAGGTCCACAAGATCAAGGCGAGACCTTGGGATGTGGTGGAGCAGGTGGAGGCCATCGCGGCGGCCGGAGGCGCGGACTATGCGGTGCGTATCGATCCGAACGAGTTATTCGAGTTGCCGGCGGAGACGGTAGGCATTGATCGTGCGCTTGTTGACTATAATATCGAGTGTTTTGAGGATCCGGTGCCCAAGTCCTATCCCGAGTGGTATGGATTGCTCCGCAAGAAGTGTTTTGCGCCACTGGCCATTCACACCAGGGACACGCGGCGCATCATGGAGATCGCCCGTCGTGATGGCACGGACTATGTAAATGTTGGGGGATCACCGAACGAGATCAGCGCGGCGGCGAGCGTGGCGGAGGCGGCCGGGTGTCCCGTGTGGGTGCAGCATGAGGCACATTGCCTGGATGTTACGGCGGCATTCACCGTGCATCAGGCGGCGGCGTTGCCCAATGCCACGCGTCCCGCCGACATGCTTGTCTTCCTGCGTGATGGTCATATCGCCAAGGAACCGCTCCAGATCGCAGAGGGCGAGGCACTGGTGCCCAATCGACCGGGGCTGGGGGTGGAACTGGATGAGGGGATGGTCGAAAAGTATCGCGTCGGATAGGTTCGTCTACTGCATCATCCTTGAAGGCAAGTACGATGGAAAAAGTTCGTCCTTTCTTGGACGCTGGACATAATAGTTAGTAGGAGGACAAGATGATCATCGATTCTCATACCCACACCTGGCTTCGCTGGCCCTACAAACCGCTGGTGCCAGATGTGGATGGCCGGGGGCGCGTGGAGCAACTGCTCTGGGAGATGGATCGCCACAGCGTGGATAGGGCGGTGTTGGTCTGTGCCAACATCACCCACAATCCCGACGATAACGACTATGTGGCCGAGTGCGTGGCACGCTATCCGGAGCGCCTGGTCCAGTTTGCCGACGTGGACTGCGTGTGGTCGCCCACTTATCATCTCCCCGGCGCGGCCGAACGCCTGCGACAGGCTGCGGCCCAGTACCAGTTGAAAGGCTTTACCCACTATTTGAAGGATGATACAGAGTGGTTCGCATCGGACGAGGCTTTGGCCTTCTTTGAGGTGGCTGCCGAGTTGAATCTGATCGCCAGCCTGGCGTTGTCTCCTGCCTGGCAGCCGGCGCTACGCGAGCTGGCCCAGCAATTCCCGTCGGTGCCTTTTCTGTGTCATCATATGGCCGGGGCCAGGGTGGGGGCAGAGGAGGCCTTGCAGGAGATCTTGCGCTCCGCCGAGGTTCCCAATATATATATCAAGCTATCCGGGTTCCACTATGTGTCCCAGACGAGTTGGGACTATCCCCAGACGGACACCCATCCCATCATACGCGCTCTTTATGAGAATTTCGGGCCGAAACGTCTGTGTTGGGGCTCGGATTATCCAGTGGTGCGATTCAACATGACCTATCAGCATGCTCTGGAAGCCTTTCGCACCCACTGCACCTTTGTGTCGGATGCGGACAAGGAACTGATTCTGGGCAGGAATCTGGAGCGCTTGTTGACGGATGTGGGATGATCGTGGTCAGATCACAAAGCGACCGATGGAACAGGAGCTCCTGTTCCATCGGTCGCTTTCGGTATCAGCGCGCCCAGCAGGACTTGAACCTGCAACCATCGGATTCGAAGTCCGGCACTCTATCCAATTGAGCTATGGGCGCAACTTGTACTATAGGCACATTCTACAGCGGGTTGGATAGACTGTCAAGTTGTGGCGGCGTGATAAGCACGCAAAGTCTGTTAGAATCATTGGGCCTGTCAGAAAGAGGAGTCTGACGAAA
>CAZMOW010000157.1:0-4951 GCA_964567975.1 uncultured Anaerolineales bacterium
GGCCTATATCTTTTTCAGAACAGCGTCCGCCATCCTCTGAGGTGGCCCGCGCCGAAGAGGCTTGTATTTCCTCGTCGAATCGCAGCGACATCCGGGGCCGCAGCCGCACAGCCGGCCCTGACATTCATAACAACAGTGCTGAGAATCACGCATCGCGTTTCTCCAGCGTCGCCTGTAAGGCGACGTCTATGATCTCCCGTTTTCGCTTCCAATGACAAGCACCTTCTCCAATCTTTGCATCGTGCGAAAGTGCTTCGAGACGTCGGTGGCCAGCCGCAGCGCCGAACGCTGTACATGCGCAATGGTTGCCACGGCTACCTCGCGGCCCGCCTGTCGCCATTAAGCCGAGGTCTCCAAAATCGTCGTATCCATACTTATGGTTGGGATGTAAGGGCTGTGATTCGTCTCATGCCCGCTCCTGATAAGCGTCGAAGCTTTCCCGGACCGTGGCCGCGTCGGCGGGTTGAAGCTCGCCTTCCCGCACGGCCTCGACCAGCGTCAAAATCGCATCCACCTCGGCCAGGTAGACGGGGATGCTGGCTTCTGATAGGATCGCGTAGGCCGCTGGATACAGCACGCCGGTCACCACGGCGTTCACGTGGCGTTCGACCAACTGCTGAGCCAGTGCCACTGCGCCCGTTTCCAGCTCTCGATACGGATTCGGCCAGGATTCGAAATGGTCATCGGCAGCTATGAGCATCAGATGACCGCAGTGACCGAAATCTGGGTCCAGCCAAGCGCCCAGCCCAGGACCTCTGGCCGTCAATACAATATTCATGGATCCTTCCCTCCCGAATCCAGGGGCGGCTCTTGGCCGCCCCTGGCATAGCCCAGCACGAAGGATGCGTCTCAAGCAGTTTCCTCGGCTATCAAGGTTTTGATAGCCTCGACCGCCTGTTCTGTATCCATATTGCGAATATCGACGCCGCGAAGTTTATCAGATTCGAAGCCCACTGCCTCAAAAGCATCACGGAACATCTTGACCTGCATAGTGGGATCACACGCCCCCACGTAGAGCTTATCGGTTTCCTCGCTGTCGACCCCGCTCAGCAAGGTCTTGAGGAATTCGTCGCCGTCGCGGGCACACAACTGCGGATGGATGGCGATATAGTCCACCAACTTCTCGCGCCGAATCGCGTTGCCCACCTCAAAGATATTCATCTCTTGAAAGGAGGGGCAATCGCCCTGACAGACACACAACAACAAACCTTTCTTTCCCATAGTTTACCTCCTAAAAAGGATACCAAGCGTCACTTACTCTTCTGTATCGCCAAAAAAGATGATGGCTTCTGCCGGGCAGATTTTTGAACAGCCACGACAGAACTCCACACAGTTGTCAGGATTGACCACCTGAGGGATGCCATCATCACCCATGGCATACACACCGTGCGGGCAGAACTCTACACAGGTTCCACAACCCAAACATTGATCCTCTTTGATGATAGGATACCAATTTTTCGCCATCCTAGATTCGTCTCCTTTGTTAAGTACTGTACACTGTTCCAGGCCTCTCATGACACAGAGCATCAGAGGGATTTTAAGTTATTTATGCAGAAAGGATCTCAAAAAGTCTCTATTCTATAGCACAGGCTTGTACAAAAACCCCGTTATGTTTCTTGTTGTTGAACTCTCTGCGCATCTCTGTGTGTTCTCTGTGTAACTTATGCCAGCATTTCTACAGATCCAGATCAACAAGACCCGGACATTCGCCGGTGCAGACCCGCGTGATAAAACGAGGTTTTTGCTCAGACATTGTTCAGACACCTTTTTCTAGTATGATTAACGTTTTGGCCTATATCTTTTTCAGAACAGCGCCCGCCATCCTCTGAGGTGGCCCGCGCCGACGAGGTTTGTATTGCCTTGTGGAATCACAGCGGCAGCCGGGGCCACACCCACATAGTCGGCCTCTACAATCATGACAACGGTGTTGAAGGTTACTCATCGTGTTGCCTTTGCATCGTCTCTAAAGCGACGGCCATATCCCGTCTTTGCGACTGATCCTCGCTACCTGAGGGATCGGCACAATGTTTCTTTGAGGCGATACATGCATTGCATTCCTTGAACACTTGGACGCCCTGTCGTGTCAGGTCCAAAGCCACGTGATGGGCACAGCGCAAGGATTGTTGCGAGCGGGTAGCCCCATCGACTCTCGGCTGTAAGCCAAAGACAACGACAGAGGGACTGGAAGTTTCCTCTGCCGGTTCGAGATACGGCTCATAGGTCACCAGATCAATCGTCTTGCATGGTATATCTGTGGTCACCAGGCGAACAGCTCGAAGCAGGTCGGAGCGTGACATGCCAGTCAGCACAAACGTACATCCCAGATCGGCCGCCTGTAGGGCAGATGATAATTTGAGTACGCCTCTGAGGACGGCACCTCTTATATCATTTGCAAGCGAGTACAGACAGGCACGCCCATCACGCTGGCATTCGACAACGTGGGCGCGACGGAGATTGGCAAGCTGCTGCGACACATAGGGTTGATCCTTTCCAAGAAACTGCTGCAACTCACTGACACTAAAAGTACCAGTGGTCAGCAACAGCAGGATGCGCCGTCTGCTGGGGAGGGCCAGTAACCTCAAGAGTTTTTCTGTGTCCAACATCCCTTTATCCTTTCCCAGATCGAGAGTGTCGGAACGATAATAAAGATGACCTGGTATCCGGTGGGACCGGCGTATACAGTATCCCATCTTTCCCACCATCGTATTTATATATTCAAAAGATCGAATATTACACGTCCAGTATACAACCATCCGTGGAAAGTGTCAAAAAGAGGCCAAAGTACGTTTTGACATATCGGCCGCTGGTTTGTAGGGGTATCACCTCACAGATGGATCTGGACAGGCAGATGTTTCCCTTTTGGGGCCCGACGAGATCGACGCCCACGTCCATGAGACAGTGGGGACACTCGGTGCGCCAGAGGGCGGATTGTGGCTCAAGGCCGAGATCGGGGACGACGTGCCGCTGGAGAATGTCGAGGCTATCTGCGCGGCCCTGGGAAAGTACAGCCTCTTCTATGCACAGCGGAAGCGGTCAGGTGCCCGAAAATGTTGCGCTAAATGCCAGGCACCTCGATCGGGGGCACCTGGCCAGGCATACAGAAAGGGGGAATGCGCTCGGCGCATTCCCCCTTTGTCTTTGTACGTCAGATCACCGGCGCATCCGAGACGCTATTCGGGCAGATGCTCGGCCGCCCAGCCGACGCCCAACTCCTCCAGTTGCTCCACGGTGGGAACGCCGGTCTCTTTGTCCCAGCCCATCATGGCATAGTAGGTGTGCATCGCCTCGCGCAACTCTTCCCGGTCGATGCCGCCGTCGGCTAGCGCGCCGCCCTGTGTGGGACCATAACTGCGCTCGGGCAGGCGGTCGTCCTCGATGGTCAAACCTTCGCGCATGTTAAAGGCCCGCGCCAGGGTCATGGCCCGCTCGCCCACACGAAGCAACTCGTACTCGGTCACGTCCCAGCCGGTGGCCGCCTCGACCATGTCGGCCAGATCCTGCACACTCCAGCCCGGGAAGGAGCACATGGTCAGGCAGTTGATCATGATGGAGGCCATAGAGTTGTATATGGTGGCGCGGACCTTTTGCGCCCCCAGGCTCTCGAGCTCCATGGGCTCCATGATGCCCATGCCCCGCAGGCGCCCATTGGGCATGAAACCGTCCTCATCGGGCTCTACCAGCCCCGTATCGTGCAGAGAATGACAGTGGTCGGCCCCTGTGGGGGACACCGCATATCCGATGGCCAGCCCCCGCTTCAGTCGCGGCTCGTGCATGGGGAAGGCCTGGTTCTTGGTCTGCATGGCGAACATCATGGCGTCGCCCCCGATCTCCTCGGCGGCTGGCACCAGTCCCTCGGCTAACAGGGCACCCAATCCCTCGCGGCGGGCGATCCGCTCCACCATCTCTACCAGGGCCTCGCCGTTTCCAAAGCGCAGGTCGAGGCCGTCGGTGTCCTCCTCTGTCAGCAGGCCGTTCTCATAGCACTCCATGGCAAAGGAGATGGCCAGTCCGGTGCCGATGGTGTCCAGCGAATGGGCGTTGCAGAGCACGTTGGCTCGCGAGACGGCCACTGCGTCACTCACGCCGCAGGTGGAGCCCAGGGAGCCGATGGTCTCGTACTCGGGACCGCCATAGATGGGATCCACCCCCTCCGCCTCCACCACCTTTTTGCAGCGCACGGGGCAGGCCCAACAGCCCTCCATACCGATGCCGATCTTGTCACATATATACTCCAGGCCCTCTATCTCGGGGAACTCGCCGTCACGGAAGTTGCGAATGGGCATATTGCCAGAGAGTATCCAGTCCTCCAGGGCGGCGCCACCGGTGCCGTTCTCGTGCAGCCCTGCGGCCCGCTCGCCCTCCTGTACCTCTTGTGCCGCGCGGCGCGCCATCTCGCGGACGGTCTCTGCGTCCTCGCCGTCCACATTCATGTTGCCCGCGGCGGCCACGGCCTTGAGCTTCTTTGAGCCCATCACGGCGCCCAATCCCGTCCGCCCCGCCGCGTCCTTGACACCGTGCATGACGCAGGCATAGCGGATCAGGTTCTCGCCACCGGGGCCGATCATGGCCATCTCGGCGCGCGACTGGCCCGTCTCCTCGCGAACGGCCTCCTCCGTCTCCTTGGTGGTCTTGCCCCACAGGTGGGAGGCGTCGCGGATCTCGGCCTCGCCGTCCTCGATCCACAGATAGACAGGTTCCTCCGCGGCCCCCTCCACGATGACGGCGTCAAAGCCGGAGCGTTTGAGCCAGGCGCCAAAGTTGCCCCCCGCCTCGGCGGCGCCAAAGGCGCCCGTCAGCGGCGACTTGGCTCCCACGGCGCTCCGCGAGGCGCCCGCGATGGGCAGTCCGCACAGTACGCCAGGCGCAAAGATCAACTTGTTCTCCGGTCCCAAGGGGTCGGCCCCTTTGGGCACCTCCTTGAGCAGCACGTCGGCGATGATATTCCAGCCGC
>CAZMOW010000158.1:0-4873 GCA_964567975.1 uncultured Anaerolineales bacterium
GTTCGGCCCAACAGTCTGGGAGATGTTGGACACAGCGATGATAGAGGCGGCCAAGAGCGAGCTCACGGGCCGCCGCCTGCTAGAGATCTATGGCCCTTATGGCTATGGTTTGAAGGCGGTCCCCCTGCAGGATAACGAGACAGAGGATGGCCTCATCGTAGGCGAGAGCCTTCCCCTGCAACTGATACAAAAGTCCTTCACCCTGGGCGCACGGGATCTGGCGAACTATGAACGAGAAGAGATATCCCTCAGCAGAAAGGCTGTGCGAGAGACGGCCATCGCCTGTGCCAAGATGGAAGATGAGATCGTCTTTCACGGTGTTGAGGGAGCGCCCGGACTCTTGACAGCAAAAGATGTGAACGAAAATGCGCTCTCTGCGTGGGACGAGCCGGGGATGGCGGCGAACGACCTTATTGACGCGGTCACTCTCCTGGATGAGGCGGGTTACCATGGGCCATATACCCTGGCTCTATCGCCGGGTCGTTACAACCGGCTCCTGCGCATGTATCCGCCGGGAAGGCAGACTGAACTTGAGCACGCTGAGAGGATCGTAACGGAGGGTATTTACAAGGCTCCCGTGCTGGAAAGCGGCGGGGTGCTGCTGGCGAGCGGTCGACAGTACGCATCCATTGTGCTGGGACAGGACATGACCATCGGCTTTATCGGTCCCGAGGAGGGCGCCAGGGTGGCTTTCTCCCTCTCGGAAAGTTTGGCACTGCGTATTCGTCAGCCGCGTTCGATCTGTGTCCTGACGGAATAACGGTATGCGACGTGTGAAATCTCGCCTTCCAGCGAGGAGAAACCGGGAGGCGCTGATTAGAAGGTATGGAGGCAGCGATTATGCCGCGCTATAGTGTAAAGACCAAGTTGAGTCCTGAGGAAAGCATCGAAAAGGCCTCCGCCTTTTTCGGAGAAGGTGGCCTTGGCCTGGAGGGTAGCGAGCAGGGGCCTTGTTGCATGGCCTTTGAGGGAGGCGGTGGACACGTGATGGTCACGGCCTCCGCAGAGGATAATGAGACCACGGTGGAGTTGGAAACCCGTGAGTGGGACTATCACGTCAAGCGCTTCATGCGCAAGATAGGGTAGCCTGACCCGTCAAAAGTTGCTTCGCTGGAGGGTTGAACTGTGGCGGATAATCTGATGAAAATAGTCCTGGGCACCTATGGATAGGAGGACGATCAACTACTGGATCGATATTGGACTCTTGATCTCCTTTCTGCTCGTCTTTATCACCGGCCTTGCTAAATTCCCGGGATTGGGCCGTTACTTTGGGTTCATATATGGGATCATTTCAGGACGCACCCTTGCACGAATTCATGATTGGTCTGGCTTGTTCATGGGTGTTTTCGCCCTGGCGCACTTGATCCTTCATTTCCGATGGCTCGTGGCCATGACAGGACGCCTTTTCAAGGGAGGAGAGTGAAAGAGATCAAGATCGCCAGATTGGGCTGGGTACTCTTTCTCATCATTTTGCTCTTGGCGAGTTGCGCTTCTCCTCCGAGCGAGGAATTGGAGGACGAAAGCAAGGTCGTGGGGGACGTAGGCGACACGCAAGCCGATGCTCTCGGGGAAATAATGATCGAAGGTGTGGGCAACTTTGCCTTCGACCCACAAGGAATTGAGACGACGAGGACGGATATCTTCAAAGAGGGCCATTTTTCCGTCTTTGATATTGTCGTCCATCTTGCTGACGAGGGCGATATCGATTTGGCCTACCATTTCGACGAGACCATGAACACTCACGTTATCGATTCCATCGACGATGAGGCGAACTGGTGGTATATGGCCTACTACAGCGGGGGCTGGCCCGAGAACAACGTCTTTAGGATGGATCATTTCCCCTACAAGGACGAGATGTACATCCGGATTGAGCCCTACAATCCGAAAATGCTCGACAGCATGTACAAGGTGTTCAGAGAAGAAGTCGAGAGAAGAGAGCAGAACGACGGCAAGGTAATAATCCCCAAGGTGATCATAAGTGGCCCCAACACGGATCTTGAATTCGAGAACGTCGAGGTGGAGGCCCATGACCTGCGTGATGACGCTTTCCAGCCCGGCGTCATCACGGCCATAGATGCGATTCTGACCTTGGGCGACCAGGGTGAACTCAACTACAAGCTGCAGTGGTACGATTCCATCGGTTCTGCCGACATCGTCAGGAGTTACTGGGTCGAGGGCATAGACAGTGACGTTGCACGGGGAAGATGTGGCTTCGTCTATGAGGCCGGCTCGCATGCCTATGACGGATTCAGGGGCAACCACATACACCTTCCTTCCGACATGCGAGTGCTCAATTCCCCGGAATATCTCGAGTATTTCTGGATCTGTATCTGAACATTTCTGTTGAAAAGCTCTTTCACTCAGCTGTCGGTGGCATTCTTGGAGCGTGATGATGGGGGTAGCCCTCTTATTGGGCAAGTTCGTTGCGGCACGTGGTAGAGGCCGCACGCAAAGGGGTGCACGCAAAGTCTTTTAGACTGACCGGACATATTAGAAAGAAGAAACTGACGGGATAGGGGTGCGTGAGCGCGGCCTTGGGCGCCATCGAGATGCGTCGACGTAGGTCGACGCCCGGCGGGAAGCGCCTCCGCGCCCGAGTTCATTGGCCGTTGGCCACCGGCGCCCCGGTGGTGCATGGACTAAAGTCTCATTGCACAGGCCTACGGCCAGATGGGCCACCGAAGGTGGCCTTGCAGAATGGCTATGCCATTCTGCCGTCCTAAGAGCGCCTGCGCGGACGAACAATCGCTAATGATCTACAATATTTGCGTGCACCCTTCGTAAAGCATGTGGCAGGGACAATAAAGCATATTTTGGGAGTCGAGTAGCCTGTAAAGGAGGTAAAGATGCCAAGTGTAACGTGCTCTGCTTGTGGGACAGAGTTGATGGCGGATGACGAAGCACAGCTGATAGAGGATCTTCAGGACCATGCCAGAGAGCACCACGATATGGAGATGCCCGAGAGCAAGGCGAAAGAAGCGGTGGAACAGGGAAAGACCTAGGACGGGGTGATTAGTCGCTCTTAGACTCAGCCTCCCGGCGGATCTTGTACGGGGACGGCGCTTTGCTCTGCCACGCGTGGGCCCGTCGCACGGCCCTCGGCCACCATAAGCTTATCACGCGCCGGCTCTGGGATGGTCCGTCGGGAGGATGGCGATCTGGTCCGCACATTTGTTGAGGAGATATCATGCCAAAGAAAATAAAAGAGTATGACGTCATCGTTGTCGGCTCGGGCAGTGGGACAAGGATCGTCGATAACGCGTTAGGCCACGGCATGCGTGTGGCCCTGGTGGATCGAGGGCCGCTTGGGGGCACCTGCATGATGGTGGGCTGCATCCCCTCAAAGAAACTCATCTTTCCGGCGGATAGGGTGATGGAGGCCAGGGAAGCGGAAAAGTTGGGCCTCGAGGTAGACATCAGGCACATAGATTTTGGGAGCATCATGGAGCGTATGCGGCGAGGCGTACGGGAAGGTCAGGAAAAAGTGCGGGCGGGAATCGAGGCAGCCGCCGATCTCGACTTCTACGAGATGGAGGGACATTTTGTCGACAAATACACCCTCCAGGTGGGAGATGAACGCATACGCGGCGATCATATATTTCTCGTCAGTGGGGCCAGGCCCCTCATCCCGCCCATCGAGGGCCTCGAGGACGTGCCATATCTCACCAACGAGAGCGTCCTGGAGTTGACCGAGAGGCCGGAGAGCCTCCTCATTGTGGGTGGCGGATATATCGGGACCGAATACGGTCATTTCTTCGCTGCCATGGGCACCCAGGTGACCATCGTACAACGAAACGAGCACTTGGTGCCCGAGGAGGAGCCCGAAATCTCGGAGCTGCTGAAGAAAAAGATGGCCGAACGCATGGACGTTCACACCAACACCGAGGCCGTCCAGGTACATGAGGATGAGGACGGTATCTCTGTGGTCTGCAAGAACGTCCAAAGCGGAGAAGAACAGACGCTCAACGCCGAGCGCATCATGATCGCCGCCGGAAGAACGTCCAATGCCGATCTTTTGCAGGTAGAAAACGCGGGCATTGAAACCGACGAACGGAACTATATCAGGGTTGACGAATATCTGGAGACGAACGTGGAGAATGTCTGGGCCCTGGGCGACGCCACGGGGAAACACATGTTCAAGCACGTGGCCAATCGCGAGGCCGCTGTCGTCTGGCATAATTTCGCCCACGATCATCGCGTTCCCATGGACTATGGCGCCGTGCCCCATGCCGTATTCTCCCATCCTCAGATCGCCTCGGTAGGTTTGACGGAGGAGCAGGCGAGGGGGCAGTTCGATATCCTTGTGGGGCGCGCCGATTACGGGGATGTGGCCAAGGGAGAGGCCATGATGGAGACTGACAGTTTCGCCAAGGCCATCGTGGAGCAGGAGAGTGGTAGGATCCTGGGCTTCCACATCATCGGGCCCTATGCCCCCATGCTTATCCAGGAGGTCATCGACGCCATGGCCGATGAGGGCACCGTCGGCGACATCGCCCGTCCCATGCACATCCATCCGGCCATGACGGAGCTGATCCCCGCCACCTTTAGCAATCTGCGAGAGATCGGATGAGGGGACAAGGTTTGGATAGAGCTGTCCCGACCGCATGTGCCATTCGCGGCATATCGGGCTGAATAGAACGGATTGGGTTGTAGCAGGAGGTGATCTATGAGCATCGAATTCGTACCAGAGGGTGCCGTCGAGGTGCCAGAGATCTCTTTTGAGGACCAGGTGCTTCTGCCGGCGGAGAACACCGCCCTCGTGGTCGTAGATATGCAGAACGATTTTGTCAAGGAGGGGGGCAACCTCGTCGTCCCGGCCGCCAGTGAGACGATTGGCTCCATCCAACAGCTGTTGGGAGCGGCACGGGCACAC
>CAZMOW010000159.1:0-4836 GCA_964567975.1 uncultured Anaerolineales bacterium
TGACGGTGGAGTTGATCACGCCGGTGGCGTTGGAGGTGGGTTCCCGCTTTGCCATTCGAGAGGGCGGGCGCACGGTAGGTGCAGGCGTCCTGACAGAAGTCTTGGAATAGGATCTTTTTTAATCAGAGATGCAAGGATTATAATAGATGGCCAGAAGGGGAAATCGTATCGTTATCACCCTATCCTGCAGCGAGTGCAACGAACGTAACTATACGACGGAAAAGAATCGTTTTAACGATTCCGACCGAATTAGGTTGAACAAGTACTGCCCGCGCTGTAAAAAGCATACGGAGCACGTCGAGCAGCGTTAGGTTATCATAGGCGAGTAGCTCAACTGGGAGAGCAACGGTCTCCAAAACCGTAGGTTGCGGGTTCGATCCCTGCCTCGCCTGTTTTTCGCCCCACGGGCACCACACCGGGCGTGGAGCTTTTGGTTCCCAAGATATCGCCCGGTCTGTGGTGTCTTTGATTTGGAATACCCGCAGGGGGGAGCATATCTGTGTCTAAGAGAGGATCCGCTTCCGAAAAAAAGTGGGGAAGCGGTATCGTTCGCTACCTAAAAGAGGTAAGGGCCGAGGTTAGAAAGATCGTCTGGCCCTCCCGGCCCGTGACGATCAATCTCACATTGATCGTCCTGGCTGTGACGGTATTTATGAGCATTCTACTGGGATTGATCGATTGGATTTTTACCAAGCTCTTTGCTTTCATAGTGACGTAGCGTCTATTTTAAGGGAAAAGAGATGGATTCAGTGGAGTCCAAGGCTTTGGAAGAAGTTTCGACCGAAATAGAAGAAGAGGATCAGTCCACCGAGGTGTCCGCAGATGAGATGGCGGAAGCCCCCGCCGATGCCGAGCAGGCCGTTGAGGATGAAGCAGCCCCTGCGGAGACGGTAGAAGGCGAGGAGGTTCTCGCAGAAGAGGAAGAGATAGATGATGGCCGCACCTGGTACTTTATTCACACCTATGCGGGCTATGAGCAAAAGGTAAAAAAGTATCTGGAACAGCGCGTTGAAACCATGGGCATGGAGGACAAGATCTTTCGCGTGATCGTGCCCACGGAGGAAGAGGTAGAGATCCGCGATGGTGAGCGAAAGACCAAACGGAAGCGTCTCTTCCCCGGCTATGTGATGGTGCAGATGATCATGGACGAAGAGTCCTGGTATGTGGTACGGAATACGCCCAGCGTGACGGGCTTTGTGGGGACAGAGACGGAGGCCATGCCGGTCAGCCAGGAGGAGGTGGACAGAATCCTGGAACGCATGGAGGAAGAGGAGCCGCGTATCAAGGTCAACTTTCGCGTGGGTGAGACGGTGCGCGTCACCGAAGGGCCATTTGCGGATTTCACGGCTGTGGTGGAAGAGATCTATCCCGAGCGTGGCAAGGTGCGCCTTCTGGTTTCTTTCTTTGGACGCGAGACGCCCGTAGAGATGGACTTTATGCAGGTTGAGAAGGTATAGCACGCTCGTTCATATTTGGCGTTTTTTGGCGAGCATGTGGTGAGAAGGGGTAAAGAATAGATGGCAAAGAAGGTTATGACCACGATCAAGCTGGAGATCGAGGCCGGGAAGGCGAATCCCGCCCCCCCCGTTGGGCCGGCTTTGGGCCAGCATGGCGTGAATATTATGCAGTTCTGCAAAGAGTACAATGCGCGGACCCAGGGACAGGCGGGTATGATCATCCCCGTGGAGATCGAGGTCTATCAGGACCGTTCCTTTTCCTTTGTTACAAAGACGCCGCCGGCCACGGGGTTGTTACTGGACGCTGCCAACCTGGAAAAGGGGTCTTCGCGTCCCAACACGGAAAAGGTTGGTACGGTGACCCGTGAGGATATCCGCGAGATCGCAGAGATCAAGATGCGCGACCTGAATGCTGTGGATCTTGAAGGAGCCATGCGCATGATCGAGGGATCGGCGAGGAGCATGGGCATCACGGTGGAAGAAGAGGAATAATCATTCGTTAACGAACGTTGACTTGTGGGAGGGGGACCCATAGGGTGGTCCTCCGTTTGTACCACATGGAGGTGATATGGCAAAACATGGCAAGAGATATGCCGATAGTGTAGCGCAGGTTGATCGCCGGAGAGAGTATGCGCCCCGTGAGGCATTCGAGCTGATCAAGAGTCTGCCCACGGCGAATTTTGACGAGACGGTAGAAGTCCACATGCGACTGGGGGTGGATCCCAGGCATGCGGATCAGCAGGTCCGCGAGACGGTGACCCTGCCCGAGGGCACGGGGACCACCGTGCACATCATGGCCTTTGTGGAGGGCGAGGCTGCCCGCGAGGCCGAAGAGGCTGGCGCCGACTATGTTGGCGTGGACGAGTATGTGGAGAGGATAGAGGACGGTTGGGTGGATTTTGATGTGGCCATCGCCGTTCCCCAGGCTATGGGCAAGATAGGTCGCCTGGGACGTATTCTGGGACCCCGAGGGCTCATGCCCAGTCCGCGATCGGGGACTATGGTGCAGCCCGACGACATCGCCGAGACCATCGAGGCGCTGCGCAAGGGCCGTGTGGAGTTCCGTGTGGATCGTACGGGCAACCTGCATGTTCCCATCGGGAAGGCCAGCTTTACGGCGGACGAACTGATGAGCAATTTTATCACCGTGATGGAGGCCGTGTGGCGGGCCAGACCGCCCGCCGTGAGTGGTGGCGCTTATATTCGCCGTCTCACCTTTGCTACGACCATGGGGCCTGGCATACACGTGGATGTTTCCGCTGCGAGAGATCTGATCTGATACAGAACAATATAGCCACAGACAGTGGGTGTGCTCCCAAGGGAGCGCTTAATATCCCCGCCGAGGCGAAGATAAGCTTGGAAGGGCTTTTTCATGTGTCCCAAAAGTCTTCGCGCCGGTGGGTGCGAAGACTTTTTTGATGTGAGGAGGTAAGGTACCTTTGGCACTTACACGAGAAGAAAAAGAGTTGCGGGTAAAAGAGTATGGTGAAAAGTTGCGCGATGCCCAGATAGCGATCTGGTCTCACAACAATGGCTTGACGGTGGCCCAGCTTTCCGAGCTGCGAGATGGGCTTCGTTCTGCAGAAGCGCAGGCCATGGTGGTCAAAAACTCGCTCATGTACATCGCTCTCAGAGATGCCGGTCTCCCCGTGGACGAGGAGATGATGGGCGGGCCTTCCCTGGTGACCTTTTTGGGAGAGGACATCGCGCCGGCCGCCAAGGCGCTGGTGGACTTTGCAGAGGATAACGATGAGAATATAGAGGTTCGCGGCGGCTTGGTAGGCGGCGAACTGGCGGGGATGGAGCAGATCAACATACTGACCGAGCTGCCCTCGCGTGAGGTGCTGCTGGGTCAGGTGGTGGGTGGCGTTCAGGCGCCCATTAGGGGTCTGGTCAATACCCTGTCCGGTGTGCTGCGAGGCTTTGTGAATGTGCTTCAGGCGCGTTCGGATCAGCTCGAGGAGGCATCCAGCTAGGTGGACGAACGCGGAAAACGGTACATGGTTAGCAAGTCAATATTTTAATTTGGGAGGATCGAAAAGATGACAAACGAAGAACTTGTCGAGACGATTGAGAACATGAGCGTTCTCGAATTGGCCGAGCTTGTAGAGACCTTGGAGGAAAAGTTTGGAGTCAGCGCCTCTGCGCCGGTGGCCATGGCTGCCGCGGGGACGGCCGCAGCGCAGGCCGAAGAGGAAGAGGAAGAAGAACAGGTGGTCTTTGACGTCATGCTCACCGACGTGGGCGATCAAAAGATCCAGGTCATCAAGGCCGTTCGTGAGTTGACGCCTCTGGGATTGCGTGAGGCCAAAGAGGTGGTCGACGAAGCACCCTCTGCTATTCTGGAGCAGGTCTCCAGGGAGGAAGCGGACGGGGCCAAGGAGCGCCTGGAAGAAGCAGGCGCCACAGTGGAGCTCCAGTAGTAACTTTTTCTCCATCGTTCGGGAGCAATCGCACTCGCGATTGCTCCTGTGACGGTATTCCCCAGCCCTGCAAGGGGTCGGAACGACTTTGCGACCCAAATGATGCCCGGATTCTGCTCTCGCCGGAGCCAGAGGCCCCGTTTAGCGGGCGCGAGGGGCACCTCAGTAGATAGCGTAGTGGAGAATTGCGAAGCCATTCTCCCAGCGATGTGGCCACGCCGCATCGCCATTTCCCCTTGACGTGTTTCCCCTCCTACGATATGCTCTGAACAAGAGCCAACGAGTGAGATGTATCCAGGAGGTGCCCTTATGCCCCGATCCCCCCAGGAGTTGCAGGCAGAGGTGCGAGGATTGCTGGCCTTTGTGCATACCCCCTTTACGGGGGCCAACGATGTCGATCTTTTGCGCTTTTGTGAGCATCTGCGCCATCTGCGCGACGATTTTGCCAACAGTCCCTCCAGTTACTTTGTCTGCTGCGGCACGGGCGAGTTCTGGTCCCTCGATCTGCAAGAGTATGAGTCCCTGGTCGGCGCCGCCGTGGCGACGGTGGGGGACGAGGCGCTCGTGATCGCTGGCGTGGGCTATGGCACCAGGTTGGCCCTGGAATACGTGAGTGTTGCCCAGGCCCAGGCCGCGGACGGCCTCCTCATCTTTCCCCCCTATCTGGCCAGTGGCCCACAGGAGGGTTTGTTCCAGCATTATGGTGCCCTGGCGGCGGCCACGGACCTGGGCGTCTTTGTCTATAACAGGGATAATGCCGTATTTGCGTCCCGGACGGTGGCCCGCCTGGTGCAGGCGCATCCCAACGTGGTGGGGCTCAAGGATGGCCACGGCGATCTGGAGCGCCTGGCTCAGGTGCGCGACCTGTTGGGCGAGCAGTTTCTGTTGATGAACGGCATGCCCTCGGCCGAGATGTATGCCAAAAAGTATACTCGGGCAGGCATTCGTCCCTATTC
>CAZMOW010000160.1:0-4802 GCA_964567975.1 uncultured Anaerolineales bacterium
AGAGATCTTGTCTCTGCTTCACCGCTTTTTTTTGCCTTTTGCCCAAGGGCTCCCGGCGGGCGTCAGTCCTCCCGGGGCTGTTCGGGCGATAAAAAGTTCCGCAGCACCAGGTAGAGGCCGCCCAGGATGAGGGCCGCGGGCCACACATACTGCAGGACGGCCACCTCCTCGGCCATGACCACGATGCCTATGATCAGGAGGATGCCCCCCGGGATCAGGGGCCAGCGCATGCGTTCCTCGTCCGTGGGGACCATGGACAGCAGGAGAAAGGTGAGGCCGATGCCCAGGAGCACGATGCCCCCCGTGTCAAAGCCCGTCTCCACATTCTCGAGGGCGGCTACCACGGCCACGCTCAGCAACACCCCGCCCGGTATGACCGCCCACCAGTGCTCCCGATGGACCAGATAGACGATCCAGAAACTGGCCGAGAGGGCTATCAGGAACAGGGGACCGCCTATGGCCTCCTCCGCGGCGGGAAAGAACTCCCCCAACAGGATCAGCGCCGAGATGCCCAGGAGGACAAATCCCGGGATCAGCGCCCACCACTTTTCCTGATCGGTAAAAAAGGTGTACAGGAAGGCGATGCCGCCGGCGGCAAAGAGCACGATCCAGATGATGGTCCAAAAGGGCAGGACGCCCAGGTTCTGCAGCAGCAACAGGGCCCCCAGCAGGACCAGCAACAGGCCAAAGATCAGAGCGGACCAATCACGCCTCATGGCTTTCTCCTTTTCCTCTTCTTCTCGACTGCCCCCAATATACCGCATCTGTTTCCCTGTGGCAAGGTTTCTGGATATTTTACGGGTCCCCGCCGTGTGCTATAATGTCGGGGACAGTGTTATGGTGGCAGAGGAGTATAATGAAACACTTTGCGTCTGTAAAGATACTCGTCGTTCTCCTTTCGATCTCCTTGCTCTTGCCTCGTCCCGCCCACGCCTATCTCGATCCGGGCACGGGCAGTTACATCATCCAGCTGCTTATAGCCATCCTGTTTGGGGCGGGGTTCGCCGTCAAGCTGTTCTGGAAAGAGATCAAAGGCTTTTTCGGAAACCTGTTCTCCAGGGAAGGGGGGCATGAAAAAGCGCAGGACTGAGGGCCGGGTTTCGGCCTCCTTTCGGGACCCCAGCGGCTTTCTTTTCTATCGGGACGGCGAGATCTATCGCCAGGTGAACGCCGTATACGGGGAGAATTACGCCCACCTCATGGATTCCGGCCTTTACGAGGCCCTTGTAAAAGACGACTTCCTGGTCCCCCACCAGGAGGTGGATGTCGCGGCGCCGGAACCCGACCCGGCCTTCAAGGTCGTCAAACCCCAGCGCCTGTCCTTTATCTCCTATCCCTACGAGTGGTGCTTCAGCCAGTTAAAGGACGCGGCGCTGGCCACCCTGGAGATTCAACAGCGGGCCTTTGAATTCGGCATGTCCCTGAAGGATGCCAGCGCTTACAACATCCAGTTCAAAGGGGGCCGCCCCCTCCTCATCGACACCCTCTCTTTTGAAAAGTACTGCGAGGGCGAGCCCTGGGTCGCCTATCGGCAGTTCTGCCAGCACTTTTTGGCGCCCCTGGCGTTGATGAGCTACCGGGACGTGCGGCTCAATCAGTTGTTGCGCGTCCATATCGACGGCATGCCCCTGGACCTGGCCAGTTCCCTCCTCCCCTTGCGCACCTATTTTGTCTTTTCCCTGCTCTCCCACATTCACCTCCACGCCAGAGCGCAGAGACGCTTTGCCGACAAAACTGTGGACGCCGGCGGGCGCGAGATGGGCCGGCTGTCCTTCCGCGGCCTCGTCGATAATCTGAAATCGGCCGTCGAGCGATTGACGTGGGAAGCCGGGGGTACAGAGTGGGCCGATTACTATGAGGAGACCAATTATCCCCCGGATGCCCTCCAGCAAAAGAAGCGGCTCGTGGCCCAGTTCCTGGGCCAGATCGACCCCCGGAGCGTCTGGGACTTGGGGGCGAACGTGGGCGTATTCAGCCGCATCGCCAGCGACAGGGGAATACACACCCTCTCCTTCGATGTGGATCACGCCGCCGTGGAGCGAAACTATCTTCGGTGCGTCAAAGAGGAGGAGGCCCACATCCTCCCCCTGCTCCTCGACCTGACGAATCCGAGCCCCGGCATCGGCTGGGAGAACGAGGAGCGGGCCTCCCTGTTGGCGCGCGGCCCGGCCGATACGGTCTTTGCCCTGGCCCTCATCCACCACCTGGCCATCTCCAACAACCTGCCCCTGGACAGGCTCGCCGGCTTTTTCAGCACAATCTGCCGCTCCCTCATCATCGAGTTCGTGCCCAAGGACGACTCCCAGGTACAGCGACTGCTGGCCACCAGGGAGGATATCTTTTCCCATTACACACAGCGACATTTCGAGGATGCCTTTCGTGAGTATTTCATCATACGATGCGCGGAAAAATTAAAGGGGACGGAGAGAACCCTCTATCTGATGGAAGGGAGACGCGGCCCATAAAGAGATCGCCGATCATCCATCCCTTTTTGCTGGCCATATCCCCCATCGCCTTCCTGTTCGCCCACAATATAGAGATGGTCTTTATCTCCGAGACCCTGTTGCCCTCGGCGGTGGTGTTGGGCTTTACGGGGCTGGCCCTGCTGATCCTGGGCAGGGCCCTCAGGGATGCCGGGAGGGCGGGGATCATCGTGTCCCTCTTTTTGGTCCTCTTTTTCTCCTACGGCCACGTCGCCCAGCGGGTGGAGGAACGCCTGGGGGACGGCTTTCGCCACGGCCATCTGTTCCTCGCCTGGGCCATCCTGTTCGCCGGGACCCTCTATCTGGCCCTCCGCATTCGAGATGCCCGGAGGTGGACCATCCTCCTGAACGTGGTGGCCCTGGCCCTGATCGCGCCCTCGCTGATAAAAGTGGCGACCTACGAGTTCGAGACGCGGCGCATGGCGCGCTCCGCCTCTCCGCCGCCAGCGGAGCATGTCCGGGCCAACCCGGGGGAGGGGGGCCATGAGAACCTCCCCGATATCTACCTTGTCGTCCTGGACAGGTACGCCAGTGCCAGCACCCTGGAGGAGCAGTTCGGCTTCGATAACAGCGAGTTCATCGACTACCTGACGGACCAGGGGTTCTACGTCGCTGAGGAGAGTGTGGCCAACTATCCCAAGACCTTTCTCTCCCTGGCCTCCTCCCTGAACATGACCCACCTGACCTACCTGGCCGACGAACTGGGAAGGGATGCCTCCGATCACACCCCCCTCTTTGAGATGCTGCAGGATTACCAGGTGTGGCGCTTTCTCAAGGCCAGGGGATATACGTTCACCCACCTGGGGACGGGGTGGGAGCCCACGCGCTATAATCGCTACGCGGACACCAACTTTGTCGTGTGGCCGGCCGAGTTCTCCATGATGCTGTATCAGACCACCCTGCTGGAGCCCATCGGCGTGGAGTTGGATCTCCTCAACGACGAGCGCGAGATGCAGCGGCGGGCCATCGAGGACAAGTTCGACGCCCTCGCCCGGGTGCCAGAGAAAGAGGGCCCCCAATTCGTCTTTGCCCATTTCCTCCTCCCCCATCACCCCTACGTGTTCGAGCCCCACGGGGGGAGGCTCACCCAGGAGGAGGAGGCGGGGATGACCGAGGCCGAGAAATATCTGAGCCAGCTGGCCTTTGCCAACGAAAAGATGGCCTCGCTCATGGACCACATCCTGGAGAGGTCCGAGCGCCCGCCCATCATCATCCTGCAGTCGGACGAGGGCCCCTTTATTCCCTTCCATCTCGAATATGGCGGGGCGGGCACCGATTGGCGCCAACTGGACGACGAGGCCATCAGGACCCACATGCGCATCCTCAACGCCTACCACCTGCCGGGCGTGGATGCAGAAGAGATCCTCTATCCCTCCATCACCCCCGTGAACACCTTTCGCGTCCTCTTTGACCACTATTTCGGCACCGACTATGGCCTGGTGGAGGACAGCTCCTACATCATCGAGGACACCCTGCACCCCTACGCCTTTATCGAGGTCACCGACAGGGTGCGGTACGACTGAGACGCCGGGATAGAAAATGGGTTCGTTTCGTAAAAAAGGCCCCTACGCCTCGCCCCCCTCCGCCTCGAACGCCTCCTCACAGATGTCGCAGTACCACGTATGCACCCCCTCCCGGCCCATACGATGGCCGGCGGGGCAGACCCGCCCCACCAGTTGCGCCGGGTTGCCCACCATCAGCGCGTAATCGGGCACGTCCCCCGTCACCACCGAGCCCGCCGTGATCAGGGCGTGGCGCCCGATGGTCAGACCCCGGTTGACGATGGCCCCCGGGCCGATGGTGGCCCCCTCGCGCACCACGAGCAGGGGGCGCTGAGGTTTGAACGTCACCCTGTTGGGACCGCCAGAGGAGACGGCGCGCGGCCCCTGCTCGTTGCGCAGGATGGCCGCGGCGCCGATATGCACCCCGTCCTCGATCCTGATCCCCGCGGCCACCAGGGCCCGCCGCCCGATCACACAGTCGGCGCCGATCCGGGTCCCGTCCCCGATATAGGCCCCCGCGCCGACCTTTGTCCCGCGGCCCACGGCGGCGTCCTCGCCCAGGGTGGCCTCCTCGTACACCCATGCCGCCTGGGCGACCGAACATGGATCCGCCAGATTGGCCCTCCGATTGACGTGCGCGCTTCTATGGATCGTCTGCATCCTGCCCATTCCCTCCCCGTCCTCACGGACCTCCATGACATATCTGCCGTATTGCAGATGGAGGGATTATAACAGAACATATGTTCTAATGCAAATGCGTAGGGGCGAAGCGTCTGCTTCGCCCCCCTCTCCCGCATCTGGGAGAGGGAATTACCAT
>CAZMOW010000161.1:0-4801 GCA_964567975.1 uncultured Anaerolineales bacterium
GCTATGTCGCAACCGCCGCATGCCGCGGCCCAGTACACAGCTACATTCAGTTTGCTCATATCCCTCCTATTTATGGACGCCGTGTATCACGCGTCCCGTTCATCTTTTTTCTCCCTGGCCCTAGACCGTGGCGGCCACCAGCTGCTTGATGTCCCGGGACATGCTATCGATCAATCTGGGCAGCACGTAGCGGTCCAGAGACCCCAACTCGACAAAGCGTACCCGTTCCTGGGGCATGCCCATCTGATCGAAGATGGTCTCCAATAGGGCGACCTTGCTGCGTCCCAGGTACGTTCCCCGTGTATAGTGGCATTCGCCCTCTTTGCAGCCCGCCACCAGGACACCGTCGGCTCCCTGGGTCAGGGCCATGAGTATCAGCTCGGGATCGACGCGGCCGGAGCAGGGGAGGTTGACGATGCGCACGCTATCGCTCTGGAGCGCATCCATCCGCTCCCATTCCGTATCCGAGTGTATGCTCCACTGACACACAAAGACGAGTATACGGGGCTCTGTGGCCTCTCCCGCCAGATAGCTCTTTCTGTCGAGCCATCCGCCGGCCCCGACGCGAGAGATGACCTCCTTGTCGTTGACCGTCTCCAGGCTCATGGCCCCCGAGGGGCAGGCGGCCACGCAGACGCCGCAGTGGAGGCACAGATTTCCGTCCACCTCCGCCACAGCGCGTTCCGCGCCGTTCACATTCTTGCGCATTCTCTCGATGGCCTCATAGGGGCAGGCGCGGGTGCATACGGCGCATCCCGAGCAGACCTCCTCGTCGACCTCGGCAAAGGGACCAGGCGGCTTGTATCCCTCGCGGATAGCGATGTTGCGAATCGCCTTCATCACCTCGGAGATGTGGATATCCTTGGGACAGCGGGGATAGCAGATGTCGCACGCCGAACACTGCCAGATCTCCTCGCTGGACAGAACCTGCTCGCGGAGCCCCAGTCCCGCCTTGTGGAGGATGAGCCGGGGATTGAAAGAGGGCTCGTAGCGGCGCACCAGACAGGTCGCCGCACACGTCCCACAGGACCAGCAGGTGATGATATCCTCTCCCCCCGGCTCGTTCATGATCTCCTGGACAAAGGCGTTATTCAATTCGTCCGACCGGATCATGCCAGAACCTCCTCCTCTTCTTCCATGAGTTCTGCCATCTGGGGAACCGACTTCCAGCGCTTGAGTCGGCGCTCGATGGAGGGGCGTGCCTCCTCGTTCTGGGCTTGGAGCGTTTCCCTGTCAAAAGATCTGAGCTTTTCGCTCATCTCGGTGATCACCCGCGCATACTTTTCGCCCTCGGCGGCTGATATCCACTCCACCCGAAAGCGTTCGGGGTCGATGCCCATGCGCTCCAGGTAGCGTGGAACGCGGCTGAAACGTTTGGCGGCCACCTGCTGCCCGGTGATATAGTGGCAGTCCTGGGGATGGCAGCCGGATACAAGCACCATGCCCGCGCCCCGGCGAAAGGCCTCAAGGATAAAGTCCTGGTCCATACGCGCCGAGCACATCACGCGAATGCCCCGCGAATCGGGGGGATATTCAAAGTGGCTCGTGCCGGCGTTATCCGCGCCGCCATAGCTGCACCAGTGGCACATAAAGGCGATGATCTTTTCCTCGGGATCCTCTCGCAGGAACTCGCGCAGCTGTGCCACAATCTGGGCGTCGGAAAAGTGCGACTGCACGATGGCATCGTGGGGACATTCGGCCACACATCCACCACACCCGTGACATTTGGCCGGCGTGATCTGGGCCGGCTGTCCGGGCTCCACCGTGATGGCACCGTAAGGGCAGGCCTGGGCACAGAGGCCACACTTGCGTCCCTCTGCGCTGATGCAGCGCTCCTCATTGACCGAGGCCACGATGGGCTCGATCTCCCAGGTATCGGATGACAGGATGCGCTCCGCACGGGCTGCGGCGCCGCTACCCTGTGCCACGCTGGCGGGAATGTCCTTGGGGCCCTGGGCAGCGCCGGCCAAAAAGACGCCGTCGGTGGGCGAATCGACCGGGCGCAACTTGGGATGGTACTCCATAAAGAACCCGCTGGGACTGCGGGACAGCGTCAGGGTAGAGGATACTTCCTCCACGTCTCGGCGAGGAATGGCGGCCGCGGCCAGGGTGACCATCTCGGTCTCCACCTCGATCACCTCGCCCAGCGCCTGATCCTCCACTTCTACAAACAGATTATGGGTTTCTCGGTCCTCGGTTACCTGCGAGGGGCGGCCCTGTATAAAGCGGATGCCGGCCTCTCGCGCCCGATTGTAAAACTCTTCGTATCCCTTGGCGGGGGTACGAATGTCCATATAAAAGATGGTGATCTCCATCTCGGGGTGCATCTGTTTGAGCAAGAGGGCGTTCTTGATGGTGTACATGCAGCAAAAACCGGAGCAGTACTCATTATAGCGTTCGTCCCGCGATCCCACACACAGGATCATGCCCACGCTTTCGGGCCTCCGTCCATCGGAGGGGCGGATAAGCCGTCCCACCGTCGGCCCGGCCGAGTTAGCCAGGCGCTCCAGCTCCATGGCCGTGATCACGTTGGGATAGACCCCGTATCCATACTCGGGGATGACGGAGGGGTCGAACACATCAAAGCCCGTGGCCACGATGATGGTCCCCACATCCAGCTCCACGGTCTCCTCTTTCTGGGAAAAGTCGATGGCATCCAGGTCGCCACACGCTTCGACACATTTGTAGCATTCGATGCAGTTATCCATGTCGATGGCATAGATGAGGGGCACCGCCTGATCATGGGGAACGTCTATGGCCTTGCGCGGGGCGATGTCCAGCTCGAAATTGTTGGGTACGTCGATGGGACAGACGTCCGCGCACTCGCCACAGCCGTTGCAGCGGTCCGCGATGACGTAACGGGCCTTTTTGTTGACCGAGACGCGAAAGTTGCCCACATATCCCTCGACCTGTTCCACCTCAGAGTAAGAGAGAATCTCTACACGGGGTTGACGCGACGCGTCAACCATCTTGGGTGCAAGTATTCAAATGGAACAGTCCATCGTGGGGAACGTCTTGTTCAGTTGTGCCATCGTTCCCCCGATGCTGAGTTCCTTTTCCACCAGATATGTATGGATACCCGCCTCGGCCAGGTCCAGCGCAGCCTCTATACCCGCCACACCACCGCCGACTACCATAGCCTTTTTGGTCACGGGCACCGTGATGGATTCCAGGGGCTCCACGTGACGCACCTTGGCCACCGCCGCAGCTACCATCTCTTTGGCCTTGACCAGGGCCGCCTCTGGCTCGTGGCTGTGGACCCAGGTATCCTGCTCGCGAATATTCGTCATCTCCATCAAAAAGGGGTTGAGCCCCGCCTCGGCCACGCAGGCCCTAAAGGTGGGCTCGTGCATGCGCACGCTGCAGGCAGCGACGACGACGCGATTTAACCTCTCGTTGATGATATCCTGTGTGATCATATTTTGGCCGGGATCGCCGCACATATACATATTCTGTTTGGCGACCACCACGCCGGGAAGGTGTGACGCATATTCGGCCACCTCACCCGGGTCGATCACCCCCGCGATGTTCGAACCACAACCGCAGACGTAGACACCTATCCGCAGTTTTTCATTGTCTGCCATAACGTAGCTCCTACGATAAATGTATCAATGTATTGATGTTTGAAGGGAACGAATCCCCACCTGGGGATTCGTTCCCTTGTGGTAATCTATTCTTCCAATAGCTCCTCGAACAGTCGGGCCACCACGTTGCGGCGCGCTTTCTGGCGCAGCGTCTCAGGCGTAGCGAGGGAGAGGGCGTCCTTGGGGCAGATGGCCACACAGGGGAGTTCCTCCTCCTCGGGGCACAGGTCGCAGATCTCGGCGTTCTTGGTCGTGGGATTCAACACGACGGCGCCGAACTCGCAGGCCTCCACACACCAACCACAGCCGTCGCACTCGTCCTCGTCGACGAGGATGATGCCATTCTCCTCCGAACGCATAAGGGCGTCGCGGGGGCAGGCGAGGATGCAGGGCGCGTCCTCACAGAAGCGGCAGGCGATGGCCGTCATGGTTACCGGCTCGATGCGTACCACCCGGATGCGGGAGCGGCTGGGATCAAAGGATCCCGTCTTGGTTACGGAACAGGCGTATTCGCACAGGCGACACCCCATACACTTGTCTGGATCACAAACGATATGCTCATATCCTATCACTGCCATCGGTTAAGCCTCCCTGCTTACAGTTTCTGTCACGGGTTCCTCTTCCACACCCACGTCCTCGGCGATGTCCTCCAGGTCGAGCTCGATCAACAAGGACTTGGGGATCATTCCCTCTTTTGTCCAACCACGCGCCTGGTAGTAATCCTCTATCTCCATGGTCATCTTCTCCGGGGCGATGACGGCACCCTTGCTCGGTCCAGAGGGGATGGGATCCTCAAATATCCGAGGTGGCAGCCAATCGTCCGCCTTGGTCCAACCCTCGCGGATATTGAAGGCCTTTTTGAGATTGCACACGCGGCTGGCCACCTTGGCCAGCTCGTCGGCAGTCATGGGAATGCCCGTCACCATGGTATAGATGCGCGATACATCCTCGTAGAAATCGTCGAAACACTTGCGAATGAACTTGCAGAGCACGAGGCAATCCAGGATGCAGGCGAATTCTTCCTTTTGTACGGCCAGTATGCCACGGCCCGGCTCGATGGTAAAGCGATCCACGTCGCCCTTGACGTCCAACTCGTAGGAAAGGGCGCGGTTGTGGCAGGCGCCGCGCGCCTGCACCGCCAGTCCCATGGCGAACGTCTTGAGGCTGCGCACGTCGTACCCGGGCATCTCCAGGCCCTTGACGTGCATGGCAAAGTG
>CAZMOW010000162.1:0-4719 GCA_964567975.1 uncultured Anaerolineales bacterium
ATCGACCAGGGTCTCCTCCGCATGAGGATACACATCTGCAGGAGCCTCCGCCCCCCGATATCTCGTTTTGACCATCAATCGACGCGACGTTCCTGTCACGACATCGTCCACGAGCCAGTTCACGTCGTCGACCACGAGCCGACGGATAAACGTATCCTCCCTGGTGCCGACGATGAGGGCGTTTCTTGCAGCGTCTATCCCCGTCACGTACAGGGGCCCTTCTGCTGCGATACCGAGCCCCCTACGCTGTCCCAGCGTATAGGCGCCGATCCCCTCGTGGCGACCAAGTTCGCGCCCCTCCTGATCGATGATGGGACCGGGGTGCAGCGCCCGAGGATAATGGCGCGCCAAAAAGGCCCGATAGCCTTCGGGGCCCACGAAACAGATATCCTGGCTGGAAGGCTTCTCTGCAACGGGCAGATCGCGCCTACGGGCAATCTCGCGCACCCGGGTCTTGGTCAGCTCACCAAGAGGAAAGAGAACATGGGCAAGTTGCTGGGCCGTAAGCGCATACAGGAAATATGACTGATCGTGCCGACCGTCCACACCACGGCGCAGGCGAGGCACCCCATCCTCGCCCCGTTCCAAACGGACATAGTGACCGCTGGCCAGACAGGAAGCACCCAAGGCGCGGGCGAAATCCAGGAGCCTCCCAAATTTGAGCCGCGCGTTGCAGCGGATGCAGGGATTGGGCGTCCTTCCCTCTGCATAGGCCCGGCCGAAGGGACCTATCACCTCCCGTCGAAAGGCCTCCCGATAGTCCAAGGCGTAAAAGGGAATATCGATCTGCGCGGCCACGCGACGGGCGTCCCGCAAGCCAGCCATTCCACAGCATGCCGTTCCGGCTTCTGTGGCCTCTGGAGGCTCGGGCAGCCTCAAGCTTACGCCGATGACCTCACATCCCCGCTCATAAAGCAGGGCGGCGGCCACCGACGAATCCACGCCGCCCGACATGGCCACAAGGACGCGCTTCGTGGACACGAGTTCAGATCCTTCTTCCGCTGACATAGGTCGGCGACAGCTCCCGCAGTCGCTCTACGACCTCTGTCAATGTATTGACCACGTACGCGATATCCTCGGCGTCGTTGTCCCGTCCCAGCGAGAAGCGCAGGCTCCCCTGGGCGCGATTGCGATCCAGCCCCATGGCCCGCAATACGTGGGAGGGCTCGCTGGAGCCGGCCGTGCAGGCCGATCCCGTGGACACGGCGATCCCCTGCGTATCGAGGGCCATGAGGAGCGACTCTCCCTCCACCCCCGCAAAGCTCATGTTCAGGATATTGGGCAGTCGGGACGTGGGATGACCGTTCAGCGCCACATCAGGAATGCGCTCCTCGATACCCCGCTGAAGTCGGTCTCTCAGCCCTGCAAGGCACTCCGAGGCATCGTCGATCTCTTCGTGGGCCAGCGCAAGAGCAGTCTCCAACCCCACGACACCGGGAATATCCTCGGTGCCCGGATAAAGCGTCCGCTCCTGGTGACCACCGTGCAGCAGGGGGGCGACACGCGTCCCTTGGCGGACGTAAAGTACCCCCACGCCCTTGGGACCATAGAACTTGTGTGCCGCCAGGGAGAGCAGATCGACGCCCAGGGCGTCCACATCGACGTGACGCTTCCCTATGGCCTGAACGGCGTCCGTATGTACAGGTATATCGTATTCCTCGGCCATGGCACTGATCTCGGCCAGGGGCTGAACGGTGCCCACCTCGTTGTTGGCCAGCATGACGCTGACCAGCATCGTATCCTCGCGGATGCTACTCGCCAGGGCATCGAGATCCACGAGCCCGTGACGATCCACGGGAAGATAGGTCACCTCATAGCCCTCCTCTTCCAACTGCTGGCAACTATGGAGCACGGCGTGGTGTTCGATGGACGAAGTTATCACGTGCCCGCCCCGATCCTCGTTTGCACGCACCACACCCTTGACGGCCAGATTGTCGCTTTCTGTGCCCCCACCGGTAAAGTATATCTCCCCGGGATCGGCCCCCAATATCCGCGCCACACTCTTACGCGCCCCCTCCAGCGCCCGTTTGGCCTCCTGACCAAACATGTGCAGACTGGACGCGTTGCCCACAACCTCGCGGTAGCAGCGCATCATCGTCTCCAGCACCTCAGGGCGCGCGGGGGTGGTTGCCGCGTGATCCAGATACACTCTTCTCATGGCTTTACATCTCCTCAAAGAGCTCGACGTGCGCTCGTTCCCCTTGCTCCAACCCGATGACGTCAGTGGCAGGCCGCCGTAGCATCTCGTCCCGGATGCGGTCCGTCAGCCACCGAACCTCTGGTTCTGTAAGGGGAAAATCCAGACCGGCATCCAACGCCCGGTTGCGCAGGTTGCCCAAATCCCTCTCCACGTGTTCGTACCCCACCCAGATGATCTCGGTCAGATAGCCTGGTGGAATGGCCTCGAAACTGCCATCATCATACTGGACAAGGGTAACCCCATCCCGCCACGCCCAGTTGCGAAGACCTTTTTCCACAGCTTCCTCTAAACTCTTGCCCATCTTACGCATCTGCTTTACCTCCTTTGAACGTTTTCTCTCCATCATGTGCTTTCGTATGGTGGTATAGAACCTCGTTCATGCTTCCGCTGCGAAACCCCTCCAGATCGAGAGCGACATGCACATAACCTAACCCTTTCAATTCGGACACCACGCGCTTCCTCGTCGGCTCATCCAGCAAACGCCCGAACGCTGTGGGATCTATCTCGATGCGCGCCACCGTGCCATGATGGCGTACGCGCACCTCTCTGAAATCCAGTCCGTTCCGCAGGAGATGCTCCGCTTTCTCCACCTGCAAGAGTTTTTCCCTGCTGATGGCATCACCGTAGGGAAAGCGGGAGGCCAGGCAGGCCATGGCCGGCTTATTCCAGGTGGGCAACCCCCGTTCGCGGGCAAGATCTCGCACGTCCTGTTTGGAGAATTCCGCCTGCAGCAGGGGGGCCATGGCTCCCGCCTCCTCTGCCGCCTCCATGCCCGGCCGGTGATCTCCCGTATCGGCCGCCGTCGCCCCATAGACGACGTGGCGAAAGCCCTCCTCTTCAGCGACCCGCCAAAGCCGTTCAAAGAGTTCCCGCTTGCAATAGTAGCACCGATCCCGTGGATTGCTGGCAAAGCGCGGATCGTCCAATTCCTCCGTGTCAATAACTTTATGTTCGACACCAAGGTTCCCCGCCAACATGCGGGTCTCCTCCAGCTCGCTTTCGGGAAGGGTGGGCGAGTTCGCCGTCACCGCCAGCACCCGCTCAGGTCCCAGAACCTCCAGGGACATGGCGAGAAGCAACGTACTGTCGGCCCCACCCGAAAAGGCCACCACCACGCTATCGAGTTCGGACAATCGCGCTTTGAGCGCATCGATCTTGCCTTGACTGACCATGGTATCCTTTATAAGCTATTATTATCGATTGACCTTAGCCGCCCCCCATGGGGGGCACAAGGCGCATGGAATCCCCATCATGGAGGATGAGGGAATGGGAGCACAGTTTGCCGTTCACGACGGGCAACAAACTCTTGTGTGCCAACTCCAACCGCTGAAGAATATCCTCCACCGTGGCACCCTCTCGTACCTGCAGATCTTTGCCGTCCTCCAATTCCTCGGGCACCTCAAATTCCCTCGGAACACCTACCAGTTCGATACTGATCTCCATAATCTCACGTGCTCCTCGAATATGCCATGGGCCCGCCCAGCATCTGCCGGACGGGCCGTGATGCGTTACGTCTCACTTTCCTCGAACAACTCTGTGCTCAGATATCTCTCACCGGTGTCTGGCAGGACAACGACGACGAGTTTCTCCGCGTTCTCGGGACGAGCGGCCACGTGCAGGGCAGCAGCCGCAGCGGCCCCCGAGGAGATGCCCACAAACAGCCCCTCCTCCCGCGCCAGTCGCCGCGCCGTCTCGGCAGCCTGGGCATCGGCCACGGTGACCACCTCATCCACCAATTCCAGGCGCAGCACGTCGGGCACAAAACCCGCACCGATACCCTGGATCTTGTGGGAGCCCGCCTCCCCACCCGAGAGCACGGGCGAATCCTCCGGCTCGACGGCGACGATCTCCATCTCCGGTTTGCGTTCCTTGAGCACTTCGGCCACGCCGGTGATAGTGCCCCCCGTGCCCACGCCGGCAACAAAGATATCCACCGCACCATCGGTATCGCGCCATATCTCCTCCGCCGTCGTCTCGCGGTGAACCTGGGGATTGGCCGGATTCTTGAACTGCTGGGGCATGAAACTGTTGGGAATGTCCTCCAGCAGCTCCCCCGCCCTGTCGATGGCCCCGCTCATGCCCTCAGATCCCGGGGTCAACACCAGTTCGGCGCCAAAGGCCTTGAGCAGGTTCCGACGCTCCACACTCATGGTATCGGGCATGGTGAGGATCAGCTTATAGCCCCGCGCAGCGCAGACAAAGGCCAGGCCGATGCCCGTGTTACCGCTGGTGGGCTCTATGATGGTCGTATCGGGGCCGATCTCCCCCGCCTCCTCTCCTTCCGTGATCATGCTCACGGCAATGCGATCCTTGACGCTGGATAGCGGATTGAATGACTCGAGCTTGGCCACGACCCGGGCCTCTGCATCGGCGGTGATGCGATTCAACCTCACCAGAGGAGTATTCCCGATGGTCTCTGTAATATCTTCAAATATCCTACCCATTTGTTCTCTCCTTTTACCTCTTATATATGGTACATATCAGATAAGGAACGACGCTTCTCTCTGGCTCGCTGGGCC
>CAZMOW010000163.1:0-4574 GCA_964567975.1 uncultured Anaerolineales bacterium
TATCCAATCCCGCGATCCAATCACCGCAGAAGCCATGATTCCTCACGTAGGTGAGTTCCCCCAGTTCGCCCGAGCGCCGGAATCCCCTCACCCTCCCCTTGGCCAGCTCGTTCCCCGCGTCGTAGCGCTTCATGTAGCCCACCATCAGCTTTCTGTTCATGCTCTCGGCGGCCTCGACGATCTCGCGCCCCTGTTCCAGGCTGACGGCCATGGGCTTTTCCACAAAGACGTGCTTGCCCGCCAACAAAAGATCCCTCGCTATCTCCCCCTGAACAGAAAAGCCCGCCGACACGGCCACGGCTTCTATCTCGGGATCCTCGGCCATCTCCCAGTGGCCGGCGTAGAGGCGGGATATCTTTTCCCGAGCCTGGACCTTTCTCCCCAACTCCCGACGCACCTCGGCCAGAGCCACCAGCTCGCACTCGGGCAGGCTCTTGAAATTGGGAATGTGCACCTTCTGGGCCATGAACCCACAGCCCACGTATCCCATCTTTAGAACCCGTTCACTCATCCTCCCCTCCCTTCGATGACCGGATCGTCGATCATCTTTCCCACAATCTTATTCTTTGCGATAGTTTCTGGGGTTGCCGGCATTCACGGGCTTGGGGGCTATCACAATGCCTGCCTCCTCGATACCGGTCTTGACGGCGCGCAGACAATCCATCCACGACCCGTCGTAATGGCCGATGGTAAGCGCATCAGCCCCACACTCGGCAGAAACGCGGACGCCTCGCTTCACGAGTTCAGGGGTTGCCTCGGGCCGTGGAGAGACCGCCGACAAAAAGTACTTTTCCGTGCCGATTGCCCGGCGGATGCTGTGCAGATATGCCCGCTTCCAGGCCATCCGCGAGGGATCCCCCGTCTGTTCGCTATAGTCGGAACTGCGCACCGAATCCATGAATTGCCCCACACTTTTCAGGTCGAGGCCCATAAGCTCGGGATGCCTGGCATAGTGGTTCAGCCGTACATCGATGTCCGGTTTGACGTCGTGAACGGCCCTGTAGATATGGGCAAAGAACTCTGTGATGGAATGGATCCTGAACTTTAAAAAGGCGTACAGCTCTGGAATCTCGGCCAAAAGTGCGGTGCTGGTCATGCTACTGTTCCATAGCAGGTTCATCTCAAATGCCTGCTTGTGATTGTAGCGATTGTAGCCATCCGCCATCCACCTGAGCCGATCTACCATCGAATCCCAATCGATACCTTTGCTCTCGGCAGCCGTTCGGCAGTGATCACAGAAACAACCACCAAGGACAATGCCCGTGAGTCGTTGCAGCTCCGAAGCGTCAGAGCTTGTCCAGGGCTGGGTGCGACCAGGATTGAACCCCCGTAGACAGGTCTGCACGAAATCGATATCGTAGTGGCTTACCAAGTCTACATAGAGCGCCGTGGCATAGGCTCTGACGTGCGGATTGTTAAAGCAGATCTGCTGATCGAATGGCTGCCCATAGATATCGATCTGAACGATGTCCGATAACTCGTCACGGGTTCGCTCCTTGTCCACCCAGGTATGGGACAGCTCTGCACCGACCGACATTCCCCGTTGCCGTGATCCGTCTATCAACTCCTGTAACCAGTCGTGGCCCCGTAGCTCAGGATTGTCACTGGTACGCGGCTTGATCCGACTGTCCTCATAGGCCTCCTCGTGCGGTTTCCAGTAGGCCCTAGAGTCCTCCGTCCAATAGACCTTGCGCCTGGGATTGTGGGGATAGTAAAAATCTGTCAGAGGTCGCTTCTCATCGTGCATCAACGCCACAAGATAGGTCGAGTTGGTCAGGGTCTCCTTTTCAAGGACATCCAGAATGTGATCCAGCCCCTCGTCTAACAAGTCCCAAGGATAAAGACTGGCAACTACTTCTCGAAAGTACATATCCCCCCTTACATCTCCAGAATTCGGGCTTTGACGTCGTCATCCTGTTGCACTGCTATCATGGCCGAGTCCGGCTCGTCTGTCAAGCGTTGCGTTTGGATTCTTATGGTTACGGCCGGTGCCTGGACGGTTGCCAATGCCCGACTCGTACATATAATGGAGCCGCTGGCTCTCGGGTCATGGGCTGGGGGGCAAAGCCCCTTGATTAGAATTCTATTGTCTGCCCGCATCAACGGGCGTTGTTACTGACGTTTCGCACCAAGAACTGATTAGACGTCAGACCCCTGAGCGTGTAGTATCATCTCTAGTGGCGCCTGGGGTCCTTAGACAAGACGATCGGAGGAGGATTGTGGTCATGAAAAGCCACATAGAAGCCTGTAGAGTGCCCATCACCCGCGTCGGCCAGGTTGAGGTGCCACGGCTCATCATGGGCATTCACCCCTACGATGGCTGTTCGTATGTCGATGAACAGCGCGATGCGGAGAACGCTCGCGCCTTTGGCCGGGTTCAGGCCGTCGTTCCGCCGTTGCGCTATGCCGTGGAGGAGGCGGGGATCACGGCCGTACAGGTGGATCATATGATCCCGGTGCTCAACCGACTTCATCTACAGGCCGTCTGGGAGACGGAACAGATCACCGGGGTCAACCTTGGTCTGATAGCCTATATCCTGATTCCCATCACCCTGAAAGGCCGAGAAGTGGCCTATTCCGAGCGCGCCCACGCAACTTTTTACGCGCACGATGAACGCCTGGGAGGCGAGGCTTTTCGAACGCACATCCACCAGGACGGGATCATGCGCTATCTGTTGCACGGCTCTCGGGATAACCTGGTGACGCCGGAAAAGGTGGCCCCCTATACCCCCGCGGATGCAGCCCTGTTGGAGATCGATTACGCGCGACTCGAATATTACCTGGGCTTTTTCGCCGGATGTGACATCCTGATCGCCGATCCGGGCGCCGAGATCGACCTCCTGGCCATGACCGGCCGCTTTGACCTGATCCGGGAGTATCTTGCCTTCCTGCGCCAGCGCTTTGACACGGTGATCAGCAGCGTGCATCATGCCGGGGTCACCATCCCGCTACTGGAACGGGAAGGCATCGCGGTGGATGGATATCTCACGCCGGTGAACGAATTGGGGGCGGCCATGTACCCGACGCGCGATCTGGCCCTCGACGCCCTTGGACAGACGGACAAGCCCATCATAGCCATCAAGCCGCTGGCAGGCGGGCGCTACCTGGGACACCAGGCTTTTGAATTCGTCTTTGACCAGGTGGGCGTCGAGGCCGCCATGTTCGGCATGGGCACCGTGGAGCAGGTGGCGGAGACGACCGGGGCGGCCCGCGAGGTGCTGGGGGTTGCATAGACGGCCGCGGGCCGCTACCACATATGAGGAGGTAAAGTCATGGATAGAATTTTGCACTTTCAGATGAGCGGGCGACTGATCTTTGGTAACGGCGCGGCAGGCGAGCTCCCCGCTGTCCTGGATCGCCTCGACGCCGCCAGGGCACTGATCATCACGGATTCCGGCCTCGTGGAGGCGGGCGTGTGTGGCAGGATACAGGGAATCCTGGAGGATGCGGACGTCGCCTATGAGACGTTCGACCGGGTGGAGGCGGACCCCAGCATTCGCGTGGTCCGCGACGGCCTGGCCATGGCCCAGAAGGTCGCGCCGGATGCCCTGATCGGTCTGGGCGGCGGGAGCTCGATGGATATCGCCAAGGTGATCTCGGTCCTGATGGCAAACGACGGCGATGTGACGGACTATATGGGAACCGACAGGGTGCCCGGCCCGGGCCTGCCCAAGGTCACCATGCCTACCACTTCGGGGACGGGGAGTGAGGTCTCGCCGATCGCCGTCCTATCCGACGAGGAGGAGCATCTGAAAAAGGGCATGGTGAGCGAGCACCTGTACGCCGACGTGGCGCTGGTGGACCCAACCCTGACCCTCACCCTTCCTCCAGCGGTCAGCGCTTATACCGGCGTCGACGCCCTGACGCACGCTATCGAGGCCTACACCAACAAGCATGCCCATCCACTGATCGACACGTTGGCCCTGCGGGCGATTGGGCTCATCGGCGGAAACCTGCGACGTGCCGTGGCCTGTGGTGAGGATCGTCAGGCACGCTACAATATGTCGATGGCGAGCCTGCTGGGCGGCATGTGTCTGGGCTCGGTAAACACGGGCGCCGTGCACGCCCTGGCCTATCCCCTCGGCGGGGAGTATGACGTACCCCACGGCGTGGCCAATTCGCTGCTGCTACCCTATGTGATGCGGTACAACCTGATCAGCGATCTGGAGCGCTTTGCCAAGATCGCGGCGGCGCTGGGCGAGAACCTCGACGGCCTTTCGTTGCGGGATGCCGCCGATCGGGCCGTCGACGCAGTCATGCAGTTGTGCCAGGACGTGGGCATCGTCACGCGACTTAAAGAGCTAGACATCCCGGAGGAGGCCATCTACGAGATGGCCGCCGCGGCGATGAAGGTGACGCGCCTGCTGAGCATCAATCCCCGCCAGGTCACTGAAGAGGCTGCTCGCCAGATCTACCGCGACGCCTATTAGGATGGGCCACACGCGCCCGCACATATCGGGCGGCGCATTCGCGGAGCGATGCCGCACGGTAGCGGCTGCATCCTGGGGCAACGGGGCAAGTATGATAAGCCCCATGCCTGTGGGGTCAGCTCATACGGCAAAGCGATCCAGCAC
>CAZMOW010000164.1:0-4431 GCA_964567975.1 uncultured Anaerolineales bacterium
TACTACGAGCTCCGCGTTTGTAATAAGCGATCTGTTCGTAGTAAGCTACGTAGCGAAGCGGAGTAGCGTGGCGAACTTGGCCCTGCCAAGTTCGCTTGCAGAATGGCAAAGCCATTCTGCATTGTTCATCAATGAACATGCAGTTTCGCTTGCGAAACTGCCTTGGTCAAATGCTCTGCGTTTGACCCCCGGCCTCCTCCAGCCGCGCCTCCGACGCCTGATCGAATAGATAAGTGGCCTCCTCGGCGATCTCTACCTGCACCTCCCATCGCGTATTGATGGGCATATCCAGGGGCGCCTGCACGCCAAAGATGCGGTCCGCCGCCTGCACGTTGACCACCTGATGGCCGCGCGCAAAGTCGGGTTCCGTGTTCACGACCTCGGCCTTGATCACCAGGCCGTCGTCGTGGGGAGTGTCACCCTCTGGTACGAGATCCGCGTCCTCGCTGCGAAAGCCGATGACGACCTCCTGACCCTCTTCTACCAGGGAGGCCAGCCGGGGGGGCAGGGTGATCGTGCCCATCTCGCCGACCAGTTCCCCCTCGCCCGTGGCCCGCCAGTGGGGTAGCAGGTTCATGGGCGGCAGCCCCAGAAAGCCAGCCACAAAGGAGTTGACGGGGGCGCTCACGATCTCCTGGTAGGTGCCCACCTGCTCGATCTGGCCCGCGCGCATGACGGCGATGCGATCTCCCAGGGTGATGGCCTCGGTCTGGTCGTGAGTGACATAGATGGCTGTGATGCTAAAGCGATGGAGGAGCCGTTTGATCTCCACCCGCGTGCTGGAGCGCAGCTTGGCGTCCAGGTTGGAGAGTGGCTCGTCAAAGAGGAACAGGGAGGGATCGCGCACGATGCAGCGGCCGATGGCCACCCGCTGCTGCTGCCCACCGGAGAGATTGCCCGGCTTGCGCGATAAAAGTTTTTCGAAGCCGATGCCCATGATCTCGGAAGTGATGCGGATGCGCTCCTTCATCTCCTCCGTGGGGCGCTGGCGCACGCGAAAGAAAAAGCCCAGGTTTCCCTCGCTCTTCATGTGCGGGTAGAGAGCATAGTTCTGAAAGACCATCCCGATGCCCCGATCTTTGGGCTCCACGTCGTTCATGCGCCGATCATCATAGTGGACGTGCCCCTCGTCCGGCGTCTCCAGGCCGGCCACCACGCGAAGGAGGGTGCTCTTGCCGCATCCCGAGGGGCCCACTATGGACATGGTCTCGCCATCTTTGATGGTCAGGGAGAGGTTGTCCAGGGCATGCACCGGTCCCTCGGCTTTGGTTTCCGTCTCCTGCGTGACGGCGCGCTCCACAAAGGCTTTGTCGGCATAGTCAGCGTAGGCGCGCCGCGATCCGCCCCGCCCAGATGGCGAGCCAAAGGTTCCGGGGCGATAGATCTTGGTCACGTTCTCCAGTCGAATCTCGGCCATGTATGGCCGTCTCCTTCCTATTTTTCACTCATAAATGAGGCTACGGACGATCCGCCCGTAGAGACGCAAGATCTTGCGTCTCTACCAAGGATTACTATCGATCTTGTCTCCAGCGGCCTGCGAATTCGGTTCGAGGGCCGCTGGGTTAGTGTGCTTGCAGTTTCGTACGAGAAACGGCCAAGGAAAGACGCTCTGCGTCCTTCCCCACCGCCTGGGGCTAAAGCCGCCAGGCTAATGGCGCAAAGCCTCATGAATGAGGCTAAAGCGTTGGCGATGCTGCATCACAGCCATTCTGTTTCTTTTCACGGTGGGGCTATAGTAGCCACCCCTGGTCGGAACGGCTTTCCGACCTACGTCCCCACTCAAAGGTGCAGTTTCGTACGCGAAACTGCATTGCATGAACGCTTTGCGTTCATGCACCGGCACTCCGTGGGAAGCTTGCGCCCCCCTTTGCCTAACTACGAACCCGCGCTTGTAGTGAGCTACGTAGCGGAGCGGAGTAGCGTCAAAGAATCACCATGTGATTCTTTGGGGCCACCTGCGGTGGCCCACGGCACTACGTTTCACTCTCGTTTCACTACGTGCCTTACTACGAGCCTTCGCTCAATGAACGTGCGGTTTTGTGAAGCAAAACTGCCAAGGAAAGACACAGTGCGTCTTCCCCCCCTACGCCAACAGCGTTCTCACACGATACTCTATGCTGCTTGGCAATGTGACCCTTTGCGTTCATGCACCGGCACTCCGTGGGAAGCTTGCGCCCCCCTTTGCCTAACTACGAACCCGCGCTTGTAGTGAGCTACGTAGCGGAGCGGAGTAGCGTCAAAGAATCACCATGTGATTCTTTGGGGCCACCTGCGGTGGCCCACGGCACTACGTTTCACTCTCGTTTCACTACGTGCCTTACTACGAGCCTTCGCTCAATGAACGTGCGGTTTTGTGAAGCAAAACTGCCAAGGAAAGACACAGTGCGTCTTCCCCCCCTACGCCGACAGCGTTCTCACACGATACTCTATGCTGCTTGGCAATGTGACCCTCCGCGAGGCGTCCAGTATTTCCAGGGAAACCAGGTTTCCTTCCTCATCATAATCCAGGATGGCGCCAGGTTTTTCCTCATCGCTTTCGACGACCGCAGTCTCTGAAAAGATAACCGTCAGGGTATCTGTTTGGGAGTCGTAGATAACTTTCATTTCTCATTTCTCCAGTATTTCTCGATCTTGCTCGTCCGGTATACTGTGACCACTTCTGGTGGCTCGCGGTCGATATCGAGAATAAGGCGGATCAGATAGGTTTTCGCGCCTTCCCCCAGCTTTATTCTAGATTGGTAAATCATGCGCCCTTTTCGCACTTTCTCGGTCTGTTCCGGCGCTGCCAGTACTCGTCCGACATGGTGTTCACTGATTTGCCGACGCTGCATCTGGAACCGTGCGTGGTCCGTAAATCGATACTCCTTGAGGGGCTTCTTTCTTACCATAATGTACCCCATTTTGTTGCTGCGGTCAACTATACAGGTTCGTAGTAAGCTATGCAGTGGGGCAATCTGACACGTCAGATCGCCTCCCAGTTTCGCTTGCGAAACTGCAAAGGGAAGACGCTCTGCGTCTTCCCCCACCGCCTGGGGCTAAAGCCGCCAGGCTAATGAAGGTTAGAATTGCAGATTGCTACCATGATAATTATTGGCCTGCAATTCTAACTTTTACCCAGCCTCATGAATGAGGCTGCTGCGGCCCGCCCGTAGAGACGCAAGATCTTGCGTCTCTACCATAGATTCCCATCAATCGTGTCCCCTAGCGGCCTGCGAATTCGATTAGCGGCTGTCTTTCTCACACCTCGTTCACCGGGTACATGGGCGGCTTGCCCTTCAGCACGCCCACCACGTCCTCGGCCACCAGCGACATGGAGCGCATGGCCTCCTGCGTCGCCGAGGCCATGTGCGGGGTGACGACCATGTTGTCCAGCGTGAAGAGGGGGTTATCCGCCGGAGTGGGCTCCTCTTCAAACACGTCGATGCCCGCGCCCCGTATCTGCCCCTCGGCCAGGGCTCTGTAGAGGGCCGCTTCGTCCACCACCGGCCCCCGCGAGCAGTTGAAGAACATGGTGTCCTCTGTCATGAGGTCGAATTCGCGCTCGCCAATCAGTTTCTCCGTGGAGGGAAGCAGGGGCACGTGTACGGACACGTACTCGGCGGTTTGAAGCAGTTCGTCCATCTCCACCTTGCGGGCGCCCACCCCGCGTTCCAGCTCGGGCGCGGGTACCAGGTCGGAGTACAAGATGGACATATTGAAACCATGGTGGCATACCTGGGCCACCCGTCGTCCGATGCGGCCGAAGCCGATGATGCCCAGGGTGCGGCCGCATAACTCGCGACCTTTTTCGCCATAGCGCACTTCGAAGCGTCCTTTGCGCAACTCTCTATCGGCATAGGAGATGCGCTTGGAGACCGCGAGCATAAGGCCCAGGGTGTGCTCGGCGACGCTCTCCACCGTGGCCTGGGGCGTATTCACCACCTGTATGCCGTGATCGGTGGCAGCTTTGAGATCTACATTATCCACGCCCACGCCATGGCGTCCCACCACCTGGAGATTTGGCGCGTTCTCCATGATGCGCCGCGTCATGGCGCCCTGGCTGCGGATGACCACGCCGTCTATATCGCCGATCTCGGAGATGATGGTCTCCTCGTCCGTCTCGCTGGCCATGCGTATCTCGCCAGCCTGGCGCAGCACGTTGAGCCCGGCCTCGTGTATCGGTTCGTACAGAAGGAATTTGTACATTTGTCGTCTTACCTCACTCAAGTTTGCCAAGGTCTTTGAGAACGGCGATGAGCTCCTGGCGGGCTTGGCCCTGCAAGGACTTTATGGGGGCGCGGCAGGGACCGGCTGGCACGCCGATCAGCTCCATGGCATCCTTGACCACCACGGGGAACGATCCCAGGCTAAAGGCGTAGCGCAGCGGGGCCAGGGCGCGCTGTCGCTCCAGGGCCAGTTCGTGATCTCCGGCCATGTAAGCATCATAGATGC
>CAZMOW010000165.1:0-4418 GCA_964567975.1 uncultured Anaerolineales bacterium
GTGCTATCCCCATATCATATTATGACAAATGATCCCGCTCGAGGGGACATGGCCCGCACAGGAGCCCCTCCCGGGCGCGGTCCCCCTCTATGGAGGAGTATAGTGCAACGAAACATAAGACGCAACGCATATCGGGAGCACGGGTTTTACGAATGATCTTCGGTGAGGATGAAGCAGTCCCGCTCGCGCTCTATGGCCATCCCGGCCGCTTGGTTTCGGTTTGGCATAGGGTAGCCCTCCTCCTGACCCTACAAGACACCTCATCTGCTCATCTTCCAAAACCTGTGCTCCCGGCGTGCACCCCATCTCGGTGGACTGGCAATGCGCTTTGCACTATAATAGGGGCGTGAACTGACGTTATGAGGAGGTATGTGTGCACAAGGCGCCCCGGGGAACCATGGACATTCTTCCCGAAGAACAGCCCTACTGGGATTATCTGCGCGAAAAGATCAACGAGACAGCCGATATCTTTGGCTATGAACGGATAGATGTGCCCATCTTTGAGGAGACCTCGCTCTATGTGCGGGGCGTGGGCGAGGGAACGGACATTGTGGATAAAGAGATGTACTCCTTTGTGGACAAGGGGGGACGCGACATCACCCTGCGGCCCGAGTTCACGGCGGGCATCGTCCGGGCCTACATAGAGCACGGCATGAAGGTGCTGCCCCAGCCGGTCAAGCTGTTCACCATCGGCCCCATCTTTCGTTACGAGAGCGTGCAGGCCGGACGCTATCGACAGCACACGCAGTTCGACATAGAGGCCATGGGCAGTCAGGATCCGGCGGTGGATCTGGAGGTCATGTCCGTGGCCTGGCAGCTCTTTTCCAGCCTGGGATTCGAAGGGCTTGGGTTTCAACTGAACAGCACCGGCTGCCCCACCTGCAGGCCGGGGTATGTGCAGGAGCTGGTAGATTATTACCAGCAGCACGAGGACGCCATCTGCGAGGACTGTGAGCGGCGACTGGAGCGCAATCCCCTGCGGCTCCTGGACTGCAAGACGCCGGGCTGCCAGCCCATCATCGCCGGGGCGCCCCGCATCCAGGAGTATCTGTGTCCGGCGTGCGAGGAGCATTTTTCCACGCTTTCGCGCTACCTGGACGACCTGGAACGCCCGTACACCCTCAACCACACCCTGGTGCGCGGCCTGGACTATTATACGCGGACCGTCTTTGAGGTCTGGGCCGAGGGCATCGGGGCCCAGAACGCCATCTGCGGAGGGGGGCGCTACGACGGCCTGGCCGAGGAACTCGGCGGCGAGCCCACGCCGGGCATCGGCTTTGGCTCGGGTATGGAGCGACTGGTGCTGACCATGCAGGAGCAGGGCATCGAGGTGCCGGGCGCCCCGGCGCCGGACGTGGCCCTGGTCTATCACGGCCAGGAAGCCAAGCGCCGGGGCCTGCAGATTTTGGAAAACCTGAGGGCGGCGGGAATCCGCGCCACCATCACCTTTGATGATCGCAGTTTCAAAGCCCAGTTTCGGGACGCCGACCGGGCGAACGCCCGCTATGCCCTGGTGCTGGGCGAAAGGGAACTGGCCGAGAATCAGATCATCGTGCAGAATATGAAACGGGGCGATCAGGAGAACGTAGACCTGGACAAGGTGCAGAGCGTTGTGCAGGATCGCCTGGGCCAAAGGAAAAGATGAAACGCATAGGCGTGCTGTACATACCCGAAAGGGGCGATTCGGCAGAACTCGCGCGGCGGATTGTGCGGCTGTTGGACAAACACGAGGTCGGCGTATGGCAGGGGCCGGCCGAGGACGAGGAGGGGCTCTGCCATGCGGCCGCGTCCCTCGACCTCCTCATCACCCTGGGGGGCGATGGCACCATCGTGCGCGCCGTGCGCACCGTCCTGGACTTTGACGTGCCCATCATGGGGGTCAATCTGGGGACGTTGGGGTTTTTGGCCGAGGTGGAGCCCGATAACGTGGAAGAGATGATGCCCATCCTGTTAAAGGGTGACTATCGCGTAGAAGAGCGCATGATGCTACACGCCACGCTGTATCGGGAGGGCCGAGTACTCTTGGAGGCCGACGCCCTCAACGACCTGGTCATGGCGCGGGGAGGCACGTCCCGCACGGTGCACGTCTCCATCGAGGTGGACGGCCACCACGTGATGACGCCCTCGGCCGACGGGGTCATCCTTTCCACGCCCACGGGGAGCACCGCCTATTGCCTGGCCGCCGGCGGTCCCATCGTGGCCCCGGACGTGGAGGGTTTCGTGGTCACGCCCATCGCGGCCCATCTGTGCATCGCGCCCGCTTTCGTCATTCCCGCACAGTGTCAACCCTCCCTGAAGCTGATCAAGGGCGAGGACGCCATCCTCACCGTGGACGGGCACCTCGACATGCCGCTTCAGCAGGGGGACACCGTCTATGGGACGACGAGCGACAAGACGGCGAAATTCGTGCGTTTCGGCAGCGATGGCTATTTCTATGAGAGCGTGCTGATGAGACTGCGGTGGCCGCAACACGAGACGGCCCCGGAAGACGAGACGCGGATAGCACGCTAGAGGAGCCGTTGGCAATGGATATTCTGGGAGCAGGACGTTGCTGATCGAACTTTCCATCTCCAATTTTGCCATCATAGAATCCCTCTGCCTGCAGTTCAAGCGCGGTCTGGTCGTGTTGACGGGCGAGACGGGCGCGGGCAAGTCCATCATCATCGACGCCGTCAGCCTGCTGCTGGGAGAGCGGGCCTCGCGAGAGTTTATCCGCACCGGCTGCGAGACGGCCACCCTGGAGGGGATATTCGTGTGTCCCCCCGGACTCTTTTTGTCGCTGCAGCCCTTTTTGGAGAAACAGGGACTGTACGAGGGCTCGGACGAACTGATCCTGCGGCGCGAGATACGCCGCGACAGCCGCAACAGATGCCGGGTAAATGGCCACGCCGTGCCCCTGAACACCCTGCAGGAGATCGGCGCCCACCTGGTGGACATTCACGGCCAGGGGGAGCATCTCTCCCTCCTGCGCGTGCGCCATCACGTCGATTTCGTCGATCAGTTCGGGGAATTGACGGAGCAACGGCAGGCCTTTGGCGCCCGGGTGCACGAGCTGCGAGAGGTAGGCGACGAACTGGACGCCCTGCGGCAGGACGAGCGAGAGCTGGCGCGGCGGCAGGATCTGCTGACCTACCAGATAGAGGAGATAGAAGCCGCCGACCTGCGAGCGGGCGAGGAGGAGGAACTGCGGCGCGAGAGCACCCTGCTGGCCAATGCGGAGGAGCGTGTGGAACTCGCCTCACGCATCTATATGCTCCTGTACGAGGGCGAGGAGACGCAGCCCTCGGCGATGGACCTCATGGGCCTCGTCGTGGACAATATGGGCGACCTGGCCACGCTGGATGACGCTCTGGGCGAGACGCGAGAACAGATCGAGGATATATTCTATCAGCTCCAGGACGTGGGCCGGGCCATGCGCACCTACCGTGACGAGGTAGAATACGATCCCGAGGGGCTGGAGACGGTCCAGGAGCGCCTGGAACTCGTTCGCAGCCTGAAGCGCAAATACGGCGACTCTATCGAGGAGATCCTGACCTTTGCAAAAGAGGCCCAGGAAGAACTGGAGGCGGTCACCCACAGCGAGGAGCGGATCGAGGCGCTGGCCGCCAGGGAGAAGGCGCTGCTCCGAGGGATCGGCGAGGCGGGGCAGGCCCTCAGCGCGGCCCGGGAGGAGGTTATCCAACGCCTGTGTCAGACTGTGGAGGACCAGCTGGCCGAGCTGGATATGGAAAACGCCCGTTTTCTGGTTGACAGGCGCTGGCAAAAGGTGGAAAAGGGGGAGGGGCGAGACACGGTGGAGATTGAGGGCGACCATTACGCCTTTGACGCCACGGGGCTGGACCGGCTGGCCTTCCTGATCGCTCCCAACCCGGGAGAGGAACCCAAGCCGCTGGCCCGCATCGCCTCCGGGGGCGAGACCTCGCGCCTCATGCTGGCCCTCAAGACGGCCCTTTCCTCTGCCGACCCCGTTCCCATCCTCATCTTTGACGAGATCGACGCCGGCATCGGCGGACGGGCGGGACGGGTGGTGGGAAAGAAGCTGTGGAGCCTGGCCAACGATCACCAGGTCTTTTGCGTCACCCACCTACCCCAGATCGCCCGCTATGGCAAGCAGCACCTCCGGGTGAGCAAAAGGACCGCCCAGGGACGCACCCTTTCCGTGGCGGAGGATCTATCCTACGCCGAACGCGTGGAAGAACTGGCCATCATGCTGGGCGGTCGGGCCACCGAGACGACGCGGCAGAGCGCCGAGGAGTTATTGGAGCCCCTCGCCCCCGTGGAGGAGGGGGGATAGCCATCTCCCGTTCCCCTCATGATCTAGCGATGCTTCCGCCCGCCTAGGCCTCCTCCGGCGCCTCCCCCCTCAGTGCGCGGAAGGCGAGGGTCCAGGCCGTGGAGCGGTAGACCAGATATATAGT
>CAZMOW010000166.1:0-4408 GCA_964567975.1 uncultured Anaerolineales bacterium
CAGACTCCTCTTTCTGACAGGCCCAATGATTCTAACAGACTTTGCGTGCACCCCTCCACAGTGGGAGATTGACAGACCCATTCCCCCTGGCTAGAATGCCCTCAACGATGTGCATTCACTTCTCGGAGGCCCACGTCCATGACCGTACTGCGTTTCCTGGGGAACCTACTCCTGGCCCTTTTGCTCATCGCCCTCGTGGCTCTCCTGCTCTTTGTGGGATACGGCGTCGTCATGTCGCAGGTGTGGGAGAATGTGGAACTGGCCCATGATGTCGACGAGGGGCAGTGGGTCTGGATCGACGAGGAGCCCATCTATTACCGCACCTATGGTCCCGAGGATGGCCCGCCCCTCGTACTGGTACATGGCTTTGAGGTGGCCGGTGGCGAAATGTGGTACGCCAATGCGAGAGATCTGGGACGCTGGGGGGTGCGAGTCATCAACGTGGATCTCAAGGGCTTTGGTCGCTCGGCGCGGGACGCCACGGTCAGCTACACGCTGAGCGAGCAGGCCATGCTTCTGGCCCAGGTGTTGGACGAATTGCAGGTGGGCGAGGCAACCGTCGCCGGGCAGGGATGGGGGAGCGCGGTGGCGCTGCAGCTGGCCGTGGAGCAACCGCAGCTCGTGGGTCAGCTCGCCCTCGTCTCGCCCCTGGTCTATGAGCAAAGGGTCCCGGGAATCCCCCGCGCCGCCTGGCGCCTCGTGAGCCGCGTCCCCTATCTGCGGGATATGGCCGTGTGGACCACCCTCGCTGGCGGGCCGCTGTGGCGTCTCAGACACAGGGGGGAATTCCACGATCCCTCCCTCCTCGATGACGACCACTGGCGCCGTCTGGGTCAACCTACACACATCGTGGGCACCGCCGATACCCTGCTGGCCATGGTGACCGCGCCCGAGGATGGCGACCTGGCCCAGGCCATCCCCGATGTCGACGTGCCCACCCTCATCATCGTGGGCGCGGAGGACGCCCCGCGCACCCTGGACTCGGCCCAGCGGCTGGTCCGCGAGTTGCCCGACGCCGAGTTGGTCACCGTCGCCGAGGCGGGGTATCAGGTACAGATCGAAAGGGCAGAGGAGGTGAATGTGCTTTTGACCGACTTTTGCTTGCAGGGCGTGCGGTGAGGGCAGCCACCTGTAAAGCCGATGCACAGGCGGCCAGAAAACAAAACCATCGGATGTGTGGCACATTTGTGAAGAGATTCGGGTCTCTCAGTGTCAAAGGAGGGCGAATATGGATGGCAGGGAATACGAATTCTTGATCGTTGGCTCGGGCGCAGGCGGCGCCACCTTGGCCAGGGAATTGAGCAAAAGGGACAGGGGAGTACTGGTGGTAGAACGGGGAAGGCGTGAGCGCATCGGTACCTTTCGGGACAGCCTGCGATTCTATGACGTGACCGGATTGAGGATGCCCAGGCAATCAAAGGAAGGGGTCATTCTATGGAGGACGATCATGGCAGGAGGCTCTACCGTCGTCTCCTGTGGAAACGCGACGCGATGTCTGGAAGAAGAACTGGCCGATTTTGCCATAGTCCTGGACGATGAATTCGCAGAGGCGGAGCAGGAGATGCACGTCGCCACCCTCGCTGAGGGCCTCCTGTCGGAAGGTAGCGAGAGGATCATGGAGGCGGCTCAAGGGTTGGGTTATAACATGGAGCTCATGCCCAAGTTTCTCGATCCGATAAGATGCCAAAAGTGTGGACAATGCGTATTCGGCTGCGCGAGCGACGCCAAGTGGACGGCCCTGGACTATTTGGACGAGGCCGAGGAAAACGGCGCCGACATCCTCTACGAGATCGACGTTCAGCAGGTCCTGATAGAGAACGGGAGGGCCAAAGGCATCGTAGGGGTGGGACCGCAAGGGCAGGTCGAAATCCTGTCAGACGTGATTGTGCTTGCCGCTGGAGGCCTGGGAACCCCTGTGATCCTGCAGCAATCGGGAATTGAGGGGGTGGGCTCGGGACTCTTTGTCGATCTTCTCGTGAATACCTATGGTGTAACGGGAGGTCTTAACCAGATTCACGAACCGACGATGGCACTCGTCGATCACGAGTTTTACGAGGATGAGGGATTTATCCTGTCTCCTTTCGTCAATCACCACAGGATGGTCAGGTTTATGGAAGGCGGAGCGGCGGCAGTACGTCATCCTGCGCGCAGGTTGATCGGCATCATGACCAAGACGGCAGACGATCCCGTGGGTCGTGTCTTTCCCAATGGAACGGTCTCCAAGCCGGTGACTGAGGCGGATTGGGGCAGACTGCGGGAAGGATCCTCGATAGCGAAGGAGATACTGATCAAAGCGGGAGCGGATAGCGAATCCATCGCCGTTTCCAAGCCACAGGGCGCCCATCCCGGGGGTACCGCCGCCATCGGCAGAGTGGTGGATGAGGATCTACAGACCGAGGTGGAAGGCCTCTTTGTATGCGATGCCAGCGTGCTTCCCACAGCGCCGGGGATGCCGCCGATCCTGACGATCTGTGCCCTGGCCAAGCGGTTGGCAAAGCGATTGACGTCGTAGTGGAGCGTGGTGTGGACACGTCCCGGTGGGGCGTCTCTCCGCGCATCGCTGTGAACGGATGGTGCTGGCGGAATTGGTCAGCACCGATACCCCTTGTCATCGATTGACACAAGACCCCACGGTCACATACAATATGTCTAGCGTAATAGTGAAGGACATATATGTGTGTAACGTATCTATGCGTGCCTTTTAGCAGAGTCAACGTCGATACAGCAAAAAGGGAGGATACGCATGCTCAAGAGAGCGACGATTCTAGTCTTGGTTTTCGCGACGCTACTTGGATGTACAGCATGCTCCACCACGATGGCGCCGACGGCTACACCGGTATCCACAGCAGCACTGGAACCGACAAGCACGTCGACGCCGACACCGTCGCCTGAACCGACGGCCACATCGGCACCAACAGTGACACCCAGCCCCGAACCAACGAACACGCCCGTCGTTCAGGACGTATCCGTCAAAGGCCCTTCTTGTAAACGCGGTGATTTTGAGGAGAACCGCGTCATCACCAAGGAGGTGACCATTCGGGCCAACGCGCTTCTGACGCTGACGGTGGGCTCTACTCCCTCCATACCCTGTGGATGGCAAGCGGCCGAGATCGACGATGACACCGTGTTGCGCCAGGTGGATCATCAAGACAAATGGCCTGCCGAGGGCGTGGAGCCCAAGCCTGGAGCTCCAGGGACTATGATATGGGTTTTCCAGGCCCTGGAGGAGGGGACGTGCACGGTATCGCTGCCGTGTTCGTGCCTGGGAGAGGAGGGGGCCGAGGAGCAAGAGGTGGGGACGTTCGTCCTCGAGGTCAATGTGGAGGAGGGGACATAGACTGGATTGGTAATCCGACCAGACCCCGCTCGTAGTAAGCTACGCAGCGGGGTCTTGGCTCTGCCAAGGTCCCGTGGAGTAGCGTGGGCACGCGGCGGTGTGCACCGCCGTGAAGTACAAGGGCGCCTGGGAATCGAATTCCCAGGCTGCTAAGGCCACCTGCGGTGGCCTCGAAACCTGCTGAAGGCAGGTTGGGTGGGGGAATCGCTTGCGGTGGTGGGTGGCTGAGGGTATATTATGTTCCAACGTGATCATGTGGTTCAAGGAGGTCACCATGCGCTGGACCGAAATTCGCCGGCAATACCCCAATCAGTGGCTCGTCGTCGAAGCCTTGGAAGCTCATACCGAGGAGATTCACCGCAAGCTTGACGAGATGACCGTGGTCGAGGTCTGTCCAGATGGAGCGGCTGCGTACCAGCAATACCGCGAATTGCATCAGCAACATCCACAGCGCGAGTTCTATTTTTTACACACGGGGCGAGAGGAACTGGACATCAGGGAAAGGCATTGGCTGGGACTGCGGAGGAAACATGCAGCTAACGCTACGTGATGGCCTACTCTTGCTTCCAGTAACTGTATCTTACCAGGGTCAGCAGGTTCGAGTGCCTGACTTGGTGGTGGATACCGGATCGGCGACCACAATGATATCCATTGACATATTGCTTCAAATTGGCATTGTCCCGGAACCCGAGGATATCTTACACGTTGTCCGTGGTTTGGGAGGAGCGGAGGTTGTATTCTCCCGTCGCGTAGATAGTCTGCAAGTCGGATCATGCGCTGTCGAACAATTTGAAATCGAGGTTGGAGGAATAGATAGGGCTTTCGACATCAATGGCGTCCTGGGGCTCGATTTTCTCTTGCAGGCCCGTGCCATCCTCAACCTGGGATCGTTCCAACTTGATTTCCCCTCTCTCTAGATCGGCAGCTTCTTGTCCAATACGGGCATGGTCGTTGTAGAGACGTCCCGGCGGGACATCTACGATAAATTCCTCTCCCGTCCCCTCGCGAAGCGGACGCTTCGCGCTACAATTGGCCGGCAGCGCCTGCTTTGAGACACGATGTCGGTCCAAC
>CAZMOW010000167.1:0-4385 GCA_964567975.1 uncultured Anaerolineales bacterium
TCACCCCCTCCCCCCGGCCCCCTCCCCCTCTCCATCCTATGGAGAGGGGGAGGCTGCCGCAGGCAGATGGGGGAGAGGGTGAGGCATGCCCCGGAGACATACCGTCTTCTCCCCACGGGTTTTGGAGGCTGCGCCTCCGGTCGGAACGGCTTTCCGACCTACGAGAAACCCCTCTACCCCATACTACTGCACCTCGACATTCACGGCAACTGCTCCTCCAGCGAGGGTGTTGAAAAACACATGAATTAGGGAGAAATGCTCTAAATATGGGCGCTTGTTTGGCAATAACCACTACAGGTAGTGGTGCCGTCAATTTCGCACCGACTTTTTTCAACACCCTCCCTCCAGCACGGGCCGCAGTTCCTCGAAAGCCTCTTTGAGGGGATCGAAGCGCGCGGCGGCGCGGGATAGATCGCCGGCCTCGGCGGCCTCCTCCACGCACAGGGCGGCTGCCTGCAACGCAGGAGCAGCCAGGTTGCTGGCCGCCCCCTTGAGGGTATGGGCCTGACGCTGCGCCAGGGCCGCATCCCCCTCTTCCAGGGCAGTCTCCAACGCCGCCAGGCGCCGGGGGGCGTCCTCCAGAAAGATCTTTATCACTTCCTCGACGATCTCCTGGTCGTCATCCAGGCGCTCCAGCAGATCGGCGCGATCAAAGATCTCCGCGTCGCCATCGCCCTGCGCGTCCGCTCGCTCCTGCGCGTTTTGGGCATCCTGGGAAAGCCAGCGGCCGATGACGCGGGCCAGTTCCCCGGGCTGGACGGGCTTGGGGACGTAATCGTCCATGCCCGCCTCCAGGCACCTTTCCCGGTCCCCCTTGAGGGCGTGAGCCGTCATGGCCACGATGGGAATATCGTGATCCAGCACCCCGGTATCGGGATCGCGGACGGTGCGCGTGGCCTCATAGCCATCCATCTCGGGCATCTGCACATCCATGAGCACGAGATCGTAGGGAACCCCTGTCAGAACCTCGACGACCTCCCGGCCGTTGGCCACGGCATCGGCGCGATAGCCCATCCTCTCCAAGATCTTGAGCGCTACTTTTTGATTGACGGCATTGTCCTCGGCCACCAGGATGCGCCCCTGCCCTCCACGCTCGGGGATGGCGGGCGTCATGGGCTGTCCCCTCCTCGGGGTGGCGGGAGCGGGGCGCCCTCCCATCATTTCTATGAGACAGTCATAAAGCTGGGCTTTCTTGACCGGTTTAGTGAGGCAGGCGCTCAACCCGGCCTCTTCCAGAGACACTGCCTTTTCCTGTCGCCCCATAGAGGTCATCATCAACAACCCGACCTCGGCCAGATCGGCGTCGTCCCTGATCATCCGGGCCAGAGACAGGCCGTCGACATCGGGCATCTGCATATCGAGGATGGCGATGTCAAAGGGATCGCCCTCGGCCACCGCCTGGCGCAACCTGCGCAGGGCCGCCTGCGCATCGGTCACCTCCTCGTGACGACATCCCCAGGAGGCGAGCATACCCGCCAGCACGCGGCGATTGGCCTCGTTATCATCCACCCCCAGGACGCGCTTATCCTTTAACGAGGGTGTCCCCTCCTCCCAGGGACCAGGCGCCTCCTGGGAGGGCTGCTTCTCGAAAGGGACGGTGAACCAGAAGGTGGAACCGACCCCCTCCTCGCTCTCCACGCCGATCTGTCCCCCCATCATCTCTGTGAGCCGCTTGGCGATGGAGAGGCCCAACCCCGTGCCGCCAAAGTTGCGGGTGGTGGAGGCGTCCAACTGCCCAAAGTCCTCGAATATATCCCCGATTCGGTCCTCGGGAATGCCGATGCCCGTGTCCGTCACGGCGAAACGGAGGGTGGCCCCCTCGTCGTCCTCGTCCTCCAGGCCGACGCACAGGTCCACCTCCCCCTCGGGCGTGAACTTGACGGCGTTACCCACCAGGTTGACGAGGATCTGTCGCAGGCGGCCGGGATCGCCCCGCAGCAGGACGGGCACGTCCCGCTCTATGAGGGAGGTCAACTCCAGCCCCTTCTCCTGAGCCCGCAGGGCCAGCACGTCGATCATATCCTCCACCATGGCGCGCAGATCAAAATCGGTCATCTCCAGTTCCATCTTGCCGGCCTCGATCTTGGAGAAGTCGAGGATGTCGTTGATCAGACTGAGCAGGACATCGGCGCTGCTGCGCACCGTCTCCACGTAATCGCGCTGCTCCCTGCTCAGCTCGGTATCCAGCAGCAGGCCCGTCATGCCGATGACGCCGTTCATGGGGGTGCGTATCTCGTGGCTCATGTTGGCCAGGAACTCGCCCTTGGCGCGGCTGGCCATCTCGGCCTCCAGGGCCAGGCGATTGGCCTGGGCGACGCTGCGCTCCAGTTCGCGGTTGGTGGCCTCCAGTTCCCGCCGGTCGCGCCGTATCCTCTCCAGATGCCGCACGCGCTCGGTGACGTCCTGCACCTGCACAAGGTAGCCGTCGATATCGCCACCCTCCCACTGCAGGGGAGAGATGGCGACGGCGATGTGGATGAGGCCCGAGCGGGACGTCTCATACAGTTCCTGATCCCTTACCCTGGCAAAGTCAAAGGCCGCCTCATAGCGCACGACCTCTCCCCGACGCAACCGCTCCCGGGCCTTTTGGGGCAGATGGGGATCGGCAAAGAGGTCAAAACCCGCGACATCCTCCATCGTCTCCACGCCGAACAGTTCCAGGCAGGCGGGGTTGGCCTCGACGAGGTGTCCCTGGGCATCATACAGTTCGATGGCCATGGGCGACTCCTCAAAGAGGCTCCTGAACTTGGCCTCGCTCTCCCGCAGGGCCTCCTCGGCGCGGACCCGTGCCGTGATGTCGCGGGATATGCCAAAGGTGCCCACGATCCGCCCGTCTTCTCCCCGCAGGGGGCCCTTGACGGTACTCACCCAGGTCTCCCGCCCATCGGGCCAGGTCTCCTTTTCCTCCTTGACCACGGTCTCGCCGGATTCCATGATCTGCTGCTCGTCGGCATAGGCCTGACGGGCGTGCTCGGGGGTAAAGAAATCGAAATCGGTCCTGCCCACCACCTGGGCGGGATCCTCCACACCCATATAATCGACCAGCGCTCGATTGACACGGATGAATCGGCTCTCCCGATCCTTGAAATAGATATTGTCCGGGGCGTTGCGCAGCAGGGCGTCCACCAGACGGCGTTCCCCGGCCAGGTTCTCCTCCGCCTCGATGGAATGGAGAGCCAGGGCCACGTCCCCGGCCACCTCCCTGAACAGGGCCTGTTCCTCCTCATCGGCGGCAAAGGCGGCGGGGAGGGACACGCACAGGAAACCATAGTGTGCGTCACCATGGACCAGGCGCGTGGTCAGGGCCCCCTGCCCCTCATGTATGGCGGCCAGGGGACACCCCCCACAGGTGCTGGCCGTATCCTCGATCATGGTGATCCCCGTACCCTCCATCACCCTCTGCACACAGGGGGATAGTTCCTCCTGCGCCATGCGATCGACAAGAGAGGCAAAGCGCTCATCCAGACCGGCCTGGGCGACCGGCCCGATATCCCCCTGCCCATCGTGCAGGATGATCCAGGCGCTGTAATAGCCGCGGGTCTCGATGAGGATGTCGCAGGTGCCCTGCAAGAGGGCGTGCCGATCGTGCTCGCGGACGATGAGCTGGTTCACGTCGCGGATAGCGCGCAGCACGGCGTTGAGATGTTCCGTGCGCTCCTCGGCACGCACGCGCTCGGTGACGTCGCGGGCGATGCCCAGCACGAGGGTCTCCCCATCCATATCCACGGGGGACGTCCTGACCTCCACGTGGCGCTGGGTCCCGTCAGGTCGATCGAGGGTGAAGCGATGGGGGCCGGAGGAACGGCCCATGACACTGTGGACCAAGATCCTTCTCGCTTTGGGTATCTGCTTCTCGGGAAGCAGGCCCACCTCCAATATATTCTCGCCCCTGAGGTCCTGGCGGTCGAACCCGGTCAGCTCCTCGGTGGCTCGGTTGCCATCCACGAGGACGCCCTCCAGGTCGCTCAGATAATAGGGGTCGGGGGCGAACTCGAAGAGGGTCCTGAACTGTTCCTCCCTGGTCTGGACCAGGGCCTGATCCCGCCGCACCCGCCAGTTCACCTGCCGCAGCCGCCCCACGGCCAGGGCGACGAGGATGCCCATGACCATGCCCAGCAACTGGCCCCGCCACCAGGCCCGATACGGGCCGCCAAAAGAGTGGATGAGGGCGAGATTCACGGGAAAAGTGAGCAGGGCAGCGGCCACCCCCGGCCAGGGGCCATAGAACCAGGCCGTGACCAGCACGGGGATGGTACTGAGGGCCATCACGGTGAGGCCGACCACCTTGTACAGGAAGAACTGGGACAGCACGTAGGCGATCCAGACCAGCGCCACGCACACCATCTCGATACTGAGAACAGGTCGCCGCTCATCCATTCTGGAAA
>CAZMOW010000168.1:0-4299 GCA_964567975.1 uncultured Anaerolineales bacterium
TACTGAAAGAAGGTGTCATGCGTTCAGCTGCCTGGCACTTGTAGGATAAATGGTAGCGGAATAATCTATTCTACACGTAAAGGAAGTAATTCTTGGAAGGCTGACTGTAAGTGCCAGGCAGCTTTTTTTGGTTCTTTCAGTGTAGCCACCTATTATAACATACGAAAAAGTAGCGCGCCAACAGAAATTGTGCACGACAGGAGCACCTGATCGTGTTGTAAGAGATGACAGTGAGCAGCAGCGAGAGATAACGGCGAGGAGAAATCTGAGACAGACGTAAAGCGGCGCCCCATCTGGGGCGCCGCCTGACCAATTCAAATACTTTTACGCGTGCGAGATGGACTCATTCGTGAACAAAGAATCCTCCAGCTCTTCCAACAAGGTTGGGTCCTGTCTACCTACCCATTCCCTGACCGGCCCTTCACCTCAGCAGGTCGCCGAGATCCTGCTCCAGTTCCTCGCGCCGCCGTTCAGCCACATTCAACGCATCCATCGCCCGACCCTCTGCTTGCTCCAATTCGCGCACCAAAGCCTGTGCCTTCTCATAGATGCTGTCCAGTTCTTCTAGCACCCCAGCACCGCCTTCACCTTCTTCCACCTGGCCCTCAAAGGCCTGCAGGACACGCCACGCCTCTGTTTCGAGCTGCCGCGCCCTGGCCGCCCTTGCGGCCGCCCTTTTGTACGCCCCCCTCGCCTGGGCCTCATCTTCCTCAAACACCGCCAACCTCGCCGCCGCCAGGTCTCGCTCCAACTGGGCCACGCGAGTCTCCAGGAGCTCAATGCGCCCCCTGAGGGGCTGCCACAGAACCGCCCGCGGCAGCGTCTCGAGTTCCTCCCATGTCTCGTCGAGTCTCCCTTTTTCCCTCTCGAGCTGCTCGGTCAGTTCCTTGACCACCTCCTCTCGCTCTTGGAGCCGTCTCCTTCGCTCCTCGCGCGACATCTCGCTCAGCGCATCCCGCGTCATAGCACACCCCTCTCCGTCCTGCCACAGGCGGCAACACCACGCCCCCACGTCGAACCGAACCCACTAAAGCGCACCAGAGGTCACTATCTCCTCAAGACGCTCGGCGATGATCTCCTCATCCCCCCCACGGGCGTCCGTTGAGCCCAAATGGGCTACAGCCTGTCCATCCCCCGTGTCAGCCACGCCAGATTGAACCGCGCCAGGGTCATCGCCTCGTATGGTCCCTCACGCCCGCGCTCGTAGAAACAACAGATGTGACCATCATCGGTAACGCACAGATCAGAGTAGGCTGACGGCCCCTCGTAAAGCACCCGCGCCTGCGGCCAGGTGCGACATTCGTCATCACTGAGACGGACCGTAAGCCGACGGCGACCATCCCGGGCCGCCGGATTGGAAAAGAGCACCCAGTTGCCCCCACCCCCCTCCTCATCCGAGAGGCGCACCATACTGGCCTGGCACACGGGTTCGGGCAGAGCCGCATCATGAACCATGGGTGAAAAGGACTCCCCTCCGTCGCGGCTCCAGGCGACCGCCCGATAGTTGCCGCCGTCGGCCAGACGGTACTTGTTCCGGCAGTTGAGACAGAGCGCGCCGTCGACTGCCTCGACGGCCACCGATTCGTTCGTCCCCTCGTCGGCGATACCCCCGATCTCCCACGTCTCACCATGGTCATCGCTGTAGACGATATGCGAGTGATGGGGATCCTCTCTGTTACGATCCTCCAGGACCACGTGGTCACAGGGAATGATCAGCCGCCCCGTGGTCAACTGGATACCATGACAGGGACCCGTGGCGTACCAGGACCATCCCGACGGCTTGACGGCGGCGGTGATCTCTTTCGGGTCCGCCCAACTCCCCCCGTCATCCTCGCTGTAGGTCACCCACACCGTGCGTGGCGCCCTGCCTTCGCAGATCATCGTCTCGTCACCCTCGCGCAAATTCTTGCAAAAGAGCAGCCAGATGACCCCCGTGACCCCATCCACCACGGGCGCCGGGTTGCCGCAGACCCAACCCTCCTCCGTAGCCACCACCTGAACCTCCGCGAACGTTCGCCCGTTGTCAAAACTCCGGCGCAGGAACAGGTCGATCTGATCCGAATCCGCTCCCGTGTACTTGCGTGCCTCACAGAAGGCCAGCACCGTGCCCTCGGTGCTCACGGCCAGGGCCGGGATGCGATAACGCTTATAGCCCCCTTGCCCGCTGATAAAAAGCTCCTGCTGCTCGAACCGCTCCACCCTGCTCCTTTCCGGGATACCCTCTATCCTACACTTCCAAAAAGTTATACGCGCCGAGCCGCTACCAGAAGCGCAGGGTGACGATCTCTTTGCTGCCCAGGGTCACCGTCGCATGATCATCCGCCATAGCCTGCGCATCCTCGAGCGGCGCGCTCTCCAGGTTCACCCGCTGGACCCCATCGTAACTGCCGCCCAGCGTCAACTCGGCCTCTATCTCTTTTTCCAGGGGATTGAACATGCGCACCTCCAGGGCGCCGTCGACCTCGCGCACGCTGGTGACGACGGCCTCTCCCTCCAACGAGAGGTAGGACGCCCTACTCGGCAGATTCCCGTCGTCGCGGTGGAGGGCCACATCCTCGGGCTGCAGTTGGGCCGTATACAGGCCGGCGGCCAGTCGCTGTCCCAGGTAGCACAATCGCGTGCGGTCGATCCCTTCTCCCAGGGGCAACAGCCAGTAACGGAACGTATGCCGCCCCTGCAGCTGACCGTCGGGCTCACCGTTGGTCATCACCGTGCGCCCCGTGGCCCGCAGCAGCGTCAGGGCGATGGGGCGCTCGGGGAGGTCACGAACCGCCGTCTCCAGCAGGCCCTCGCTGACCACCGCCAGTCCCCGCTGCCCATCGTGCACGGCCGTCCAGCTCTGCTGCGGCTTGGTCTCCACCTCCAGCTCGCGGTAGAGGTGACGGTCGCTGCGCAGGGCGATGGGCCGCTCAACCACGTCGTAGGGGCTGTCGGCCAGATAGGTCTGTGCGCTGCTCCCACTGGGAAAGAGGACGCGCAGACGGTGATCCTCGACCACATTGTCCACCGTGGTCTCCACCTCCAGCCAGTCGGCCCCCTTGCGCAGGGTGATCGAACTATCCAGGGTCAGCGTCGCCATCTCCTCGGCCCGCCGCATCTCGGCAAAGTCGAACGCCGCCGGCACGTGCATCCTCGTACGCACTCGCAGGGTGGAGAGCATCGGCCCATCCTCCACCAGGGCCACCTCGGCGGCGCTGCCGGTGGAGAGATAGGCCTCATCGTTGACCGCCTGCCCGTGGAACCAGCCATCGCCGATGTCGGCGCAGCTCTCAAAAGTCAGCAGTCGTCGATAGGTCTCGCCCTCCTCCTTGTCCTGCACCGTCAGCGTCCCGTCGGACTCCACAGTAACCACCAGATGCTCGTTCTCCATGGAGCGCTCGCTGCTGGCCAGGCCGGCGGCGCCAGGATGGCGCGTGAACGCCTCGCCCTCGGCCGCACGCACCGTCAGCGTCGTATAGCCCAGGGGCGGCACCTCCAGCGGTAGGCCGACGGTCACATCGTGGGTGCGATAGGTCTCGGGAAAGCGTACGGGATTGAGGCGCTTCTTGACCTGCCCCATGGCCTGCTCCATGCGCTGATAGGCTATCTCCTCCCCCGCGGCGTCATAGATGCGAAAGGCTGGCTTGGGCTCGAAACCAAAGAACTCCTCGAACGTGGGCCAGTCCTCGGGGATCTCTAGGGTCAGGGTGGTCATGCCCTCGTGGGCCACCGGAAGCGGGTTAAAGACCGTCACCCGCAGTTCGTCGTCGGCCACCTCCCCCTCCACGTTGGCGGCCAACCCGCGACAGGCCTCGATGCGCAGCCGCTCGCCGATCTGGCGGCACTGACTGAAACGGAAGCGCATGTCCCGATGCACCTGATCGATGCTGCAGCCACAGATGGAATCGTGGGGCTGGTTCTTCAGCAGCCAGCGCCAGGCCACGTCGAGAAAGCCCTGCGGATACGCGGCACCCAGCAGGTCGCTGGCCATGGCCGAGAGCGGCTCCGCCCAGTGGCAGAGCAAAGTCTGACAGGCGGCGTTGGCCTGTTTGATGCCCACCCGGCTGGATAGCACGCCCGGGATCAGCCACTGATTGTCCGCCGGTGCGGGATCGCGCCCCGGTTCCCGCAATTCGCCCTCGACCAGGGTATCGATCTGCTCCGCCTCCTCCAATAGTTCTTCCATATAGGCGTCCAGGGTGCTGTGCACGATCTCCATCTCCTCGTCCTCCTGCGCCATGCGCTCCAACAGCACCCCGTACACATCCTGATCCCAGGCCTGATGATCCCCGCCGTCAAAGAGCAGCACCGGCCCCACCT
>CAZMOW010000169.1:0-4251 GCA_964567975.1 uncultured Anaerolineales bacterium
TTGCCCGATTCCTATGTGCGCTATATGCACTATGTGTTCTGCAGGTATCACACCAATAACTGTATTCTCAGCCCCATCCACTATGATTGGCACAGCATGGCGCTGCCCTCCCGCGCCTACAATGCGCCGGCCAATATGCGGGCTGAGAAATATGGTCCCCTGCCTTTTGGCACGCCCCTCTCGGCAAACTGCGATGGATCCACGCTCATCAACTTTGGCGATGGGGACGAGGCGGGGTGGATCGACATTCATCAGATAGGCAATCGACGGGATCACAACGTGTTCTGGTATCTGACGCAGATCTACCATGAATCTCAGCCGGCGAAGCCGGGCTTTAATGGCGAGCCGTACTATGCGGGATGGCCGCCGAGCAGGGGTGTCGAGGGAGGGACTGCGGAGGATGCCCTCTACTGCCGCTCCGCTGGGTATGGAAGTTTCCTGTCCGGGGGATTGGCGGGGCACATCTATGGTGCCGATGGGTTATGGGGAGGAGATATCGAGGCCGAGGCCTCGGTCAAGATGTGGGAGTCGCTGCAGTGGACGTCGGGCGCACAGATGCAGCATTTGCATACCTTTGCCCTATCAGAGGGGCCTGTTTATCAGGAACTCGTGTCCCGTCCTGGCATGGTCTTTCCCAAAAGGACGCACGACGTCTCTGGGAACAGGGGCTGGGCCTATTGCGCTGCCACGCCGGATAAGGAATTGATCATGCTCTATTTCGAGGCCGATTGCCCTCAGGCGACATTGCGTGGGATCTTGCCTTGCACGTCGTATAAGGCGGACTGGTTCGATCCGCGCCAAGGCGAGTGGCGCGATGCGGGCACGCTCGCGTCCGATGCGCTGTGCAAGATCTCGCTTCCGCCGTTCCCGTCGCAACAAAGGCACGAAGATTGGGCTTTGAAACTGAAAGCGATTGAAAGTTAACGGCAATCCCTAAAGTTTCTATAGGTAGAGCGCGGGATGGAAAAAGGTTCTCCATCCCGCGCTCTTTTGCTAGGGCTCAGTTGGCGAAAGCGCTAATCTATTCCAGCAGATCCGCCACCCAGCCGATATCCAGGGCCTCAAGTTTCTCGCGCGTGGGGGCGGCGGTGTCCGGATCCCAGCCCATCATGGCGTAGAACGTTTTCAGGGCGTGCGCGAACTCTTTTTCCGAGTAGACTTGACCCGCCACCGGGCCCTCTGGCAGCGCTTTCATGAGACGTTCGGGCAGGGCGTCGTCTTGGGGGCCAAAGCCCTCTCGGGCATTAAAGGCGCGAGCCATGTCATAGGCGCGCTCTCCCGCCAGCCATATCTCCAGCACCGATGTGTTCCAACCGGTCGCGGCGTTGATGAGTTCCTTGGTCTGTTGCGGCGTCCAGGCATGGAAGTAACAGATACCTGTGAGATTGTAGGTGACGCGCCACATCATGGCCTGACGCACCATACGCACTTTATCAGTGCTTATGTCGTCAAAGGGCAGAGGGTCGAGGACGCCCAGTGGTTTCAGGTCGACGATGCCCTCTTCCGTTTGATAGCCGCTGTCGTGTACGCTGTGCATGTGGTCGGCGCCAGTCGGGGAGACGGCGATGCCCAATCCGTGGCCGTACTTGACGCGGGGATCGTGCATGGCCACTTCCTGGCCCTTGATGCTCATGGAATAGTCTGGCGCCTCGCCTCCGATCTGCTCTGCTGCCCGGCGAGAGCCCTCGGCCAGTATATCCCCAAGCCCTTTTCGCTTTATGATCTTTTTTATCGTCTCGATCAACGCCTCTGGATTGCCAAAGGTGAGTTCCAGGCCATCGGTGTCCTCGGGCCCCAAGATTCCACGCTCGTAACATTCCATGGCGAAAGCGACGGTGCTCCCTGTGCCTATGGTATCCAGGCCATTGGCGTTACATAATTGATTTGCATAGGCTATCGCTTCCAAGTCGTCGATGCCGCACATGGAGCCCATGGAGCCCGCGGTCTCGTACTCGGGGCCGCCGTACTTGGGGTCGACTGTGTACTCGTCACTATTGACTTGCACAACCCATTTGCACCGCACGGGGCATCCGTAGCACGTATCGCGATTCACCGTGATGGTATCGCTCATCGTCTCCGAGGAGATGGCCTCAAAACCCTCGAACTGCCCCTCCTGAAAGTTTCTTGTGGGGAGGCCTCCCACGCCCTGGTTGACGCGCACCATACGCATGGTACCCAGCGTGGAAAAGACGGCGGAGCCGGTCTCCTTGTAGTTTTGCGCAAACCAGCGCCCCATCTCCCTGATCTTTTCCTGGTCGGCGACGGGGGGACGCTGGGAGCCCCTGACGGCGATGGCCTTTAGTCTCTTGGAGCCCATGACGGCGCCCAGGCCCGTGCGTCCCGCAGCGCGGGTGGCGTCGTGCATGACGTTGGCGACGCGCACCAGGCGCTCGCCGGCGGGGCCACATTGGGCGACGCGAATGTTGTCATCGCCCAGCTCGTCCCGAATCTGTTCCTCGACGTCAAGGGTCTCTTGCCCCCAGAGGGCATCGGCGGGTCGCAGTTCGACCTCGTCGTCCTTGATCCAGAGGTACACGGGAGAATCCGAGAGGCCCTCAAAGATGATGGTATCCCAACCGGCGCGCTTGAGTTCCGCGCCAAAGAATCCTCCAGCCTCGGAGCCAGAGAAGGCGCCCGTGAGGGGGGACTTGGCGCCCACCATGTGCCGTCCCCCGCCGGCCAGGGGCTGTCCCGCCAAGGGGCCGGTGGTGAAGATGAGTTTATTCTCCTCTCCCAAGGGATCGATGCCCGCCGGGACTTCTTTCAGTAAATAGTAGGCGATGAATCCCCAGCCTCCCAGGTAGCGACGCATGAACTTTTCATCGAGAGTTTCGGTCTTTATGTCTCCCGTCGTGAGGTTCACTCGGAGCGCCTTGCCCCAATGTCCGTAACTCATAGATCCTCCTTATGCTTCATATGGTATGCTCAAGAGAACGTCGGAAAGTGACGTTACCATGTATGATGTGATTATATCATTCGCGATTCTGGGGTCAATCGAACGTTAGATGTGTCCAGTGTCTCAAAGTGGCAACTCGATCCAGCGGCGATAAGAGGTAGCCTGGCGACTGGCCTCCAATATCTCTTGCACTTTCATGCCCTCGTAAAAACCGGGGGAGAATTCAAAGGGTTCCTCGCTTCTATAGGCATGGAGGTAATCCATCAGGACTGTGCGACGTTTCCCCGGTCCGTCATCCCCTATGCCCTGGAGCCGTTCGGGAACGAGGATGGTCGTATAGGGATGATCCCGGGTTCCGCCTTCCCGAAGCACTGCGTATTCCTCCAGCATTTCCGATGGTAGGTGTACCTGGAGTTCGTAGGGGTGCTGCTGGTCGTACATGAGACCGCCGTCGCTGCCATAGATCTCGACTCGCTGGTCAAAACCTCGCCCCGTAAAGGTATAGCTCCCGCACACATATCCCATGGCCCCATTGGAATAGTTGAGTAGCAACATCCCCTGGTCCTCTGTGGTGACGGCCATCGTCTCGCCCGTCTGGGCAGATGTACGCTTGGGGACAAAGGTACGCATGTTCGCGGCGACGGCCTCGACATCGCATCCGAGCCACCAGAGCACCATATCGATGATGTGGGAGCCCATGTCGCCCAGGCCCCCAAACTCGGCGCGTGATTTATCGTTACGCCACGTCCAGGGACGCTCGGCGTATTCGGTGCTGCCCGCCGCATAGACGGCCGCCACATAGTATATGTCTCCCAGCATACCGCTGCCCACGATCTCATTTGCCAGTTGCGCGGCGGGTGTCCTGCGATGGCTGAAATTGACGCCGGTTTTGATTCCCCTGTCCTGCGCCGTCTGGTACATTTTTTTCGCCTGCGCATAGGTAAGGGCCAGGGGTTTTTCACAGAAGATATCGATCCCCTGCCGCATGGCCTCCATGGCGATGGGATAGTGCATGTCGTTCGTCGTACAGATGCTGACGATATCCAACGTCTCTTTTTGAAGCATGTTGTGGTGATCGAGATAGCAGTTTGCGATCTTGTATCGATCCTGTACCTGTTCCAGCGCCGCCTCGCTTATGTCGCAGACGGCTGCGATTTTTACGTTTTCGGATCGTTGGTAGCTGGGGATATGGTAATTTTTGGCGATGCCTCCCAGGCCAATGATACCGACTCGAAGTTGCTCTCTTTTCATCTCCCTCGCTCCTTCTTGCGCATATGCACCCTGGACTACGCCCGTCTCATTGTATTCTATGGCATCGGCGCGGGGCGTCAAGGTTGTCACACTTGCCCTTCCGC
>CAZMOW010000170.1:0-4205 GCA_964567975.1 uncultured Anaerolineales bacterium
GTCGCAGGTGGGCGAGGCGGAGCTGTTGATCGTTTCCTCGGCCATTCCCGAGGATAACGTGGAGATTCGTACAGCACACGAGTGGGGGATCCCCGTGGTCAAGAGGAGGCATCTGCTGCCGGCGCTTATGCGGGGAACGCGGGGTATCGCCGTGGCGGGCACCCACGGAAAGACGACCACGAGTTCTATGATATCGGTGATCCTGGAGCGGGCGGATTTGGAGCCCTCCTTTATCGTGGGAGGCATAATCGCCGACTTGGGGACGAATGCGCGGGCCGGTCGGGGGGCGCATTTCGTGATAGAGGCCGACGAATATGAGCGTATGTTTCATGGGTTGACTCCCCATATCGCTGTGGTAACTAATGTCGAGATGGATCATCCAGATTGCTATGGCGACATTGAGGAGATGCGAGAAGCTTTTGGGCTATTCCTGGATGGTGTGGAGGCGCGGGGCTGTATCGTGGCCTGTGCGGATAGCGCGACGTTGGAGGCTGTCCTGCGGGAGCGTGGCGGAGATGGAGCCGACGTATTGACCTATGGTATGTCTCCGGAGGCGGATTACGTGGTGCGGGAGATCGCGGCCAATACGCGAGGAGGTGTCGACTGCTCCGTGTGGAGGGGGGGAGAAAAATGGCAGGCGCTTTCTCTCGCCGTGCCCGGAGAGCACAATGCCCTCAATGCTACGGCGGCTCTCGTCGTGGCACAGCTCTGTGGTCTCAAGGGGGAGGAGGCGGCGAAGATACTCGAGGGCTTTGGCGGTGTGCTGCGCCGCTTCGAGGTCAAGGGGGTGCAGGACGATGTCGTCGTGGTCGACGACTATGCCCATCATCCCACAGAGGTGCGCGCCACCCTTGCCGCCGCGCGGGGGCGTTATCCACAGCGGCGTATCTGGGCTGTCTTTCAACCTCATACCTACAGTCGGACGCGGGTGCTTCTCGACGAGTTCGCATCCTGTTTCGGCGATGCGGATAGGGTCATCATCACGGATATCTATCCCGCCCGCGCACATGAGGAGCCCATCATTCGGGCTGAGGAACTGGTGAGCTGTATAGAGCATGACGATGTCGCGCACATAGATAATATCGAACAGGTCGTCGATTATCTCCTTCGTGAATTGTGTTCTGGAGATCTGTTACTGACGCTGGGCGCGGGGGATGGATACTTGATCGGCGAACGGGTATTGGCTCGACTCGGGCAGAGGAGGGTCTGATGGACTTGAGAGGATTCACAGAAAAGCTACACCAGGAAGGATATGGTAAACGCGTGAAGGAGAACGAGTCCCTTTCTCACTATACCTCGTTTGGCATTGGCGGTCCGGCCGATCTTCTTGTGGTGGCGACCAGGGTGCGGGAGATGGAGCATCTGGCCAACATGGCTCGTGAGGGGGACGTCCCCTTTGTGGTGCTGGGGCAGGGGACCAACGTTCTGGTCGCCGATGCCGGGATCAGGGGATTGGTCATCATCAACGCCTGCCGAGGGTTCTCCTGGGACGAGGAGGGCTTGCTCGTGGCCCATTCGGGGACGCTCCTGACCAGGCTCGCCCGCTGGACCGTCCTTGAGGGATGGGCTGGGTTGGAGTGGGCGGTAGGCATTCCTGGTACCCTGGGAGGGGCTGTGGTGGGGAACGCGGGGGCTTATGGTGGGGATATGTCCGGGACACTCCGATGGGTGGACGTGCTGGATGCCGATGGCGTCGTCGGGCGGCTGGATGTCAAGGCGTTGGAATACGATTATAGAACCAGCGCTTTGAAGCGGGGAGAGTGCGAAAGGCACCCGCGTGTCGTGCTGGATGTGGCGTTACGGCTTGAACCGGGCGATTCTGATGTGCTCCAAAAAAAGGTTTCGCGTATCACGCGCCGCAGAAAGATGCATACGCCCCAGGGGCGCAGTGCGGGCAGTGTTTTTAGGCGCACCGTGCAGTATCCAGCAGGCTTTCTCATCGATCAGGCAGGATTGAAGGGGCTTCGTGTCGGAGATGCCGAGATCTCGAGCAAGCACGCCAACTTTTTTATGAATGTCGGTCGGGCGACGGCCGCCGATATGCGGGAGCTGATCGAGCGGGCGCGACGAGAGGTGAGAGAAACCTTTGCACAGGAGCTGGAGCCCGAGATCGAATTCTTGGGCGAGTGGCAGGTTCCCGCGGAGCAGTTACCATATGGTGAGATGGAAAGGAAGATGGGTCTGTGATGTTCTCGGGTGATGAGGATCGACTGCGAGTGGCCGTACTCTTTGGCGGAAGGTCGGGCGAGCATGAGGTCTCTCTGGCCTCTGCCAAGTCTGTCATGGAGGCTATGGACGAGGACCGGTACGAGATCTGCCCGGTGGGCATCACCAAGTCGGGGCGTTGGATAATAGAGGGCGATCCCATGTCCCTCCTTCAGTCTGGTGGGTTGGAGGAGGGGGAGGCGGGGATGGATATGAGCAGGGCCCTTGCCGTGGTGGAGGGGGACGAACTGGCCGCAAAGGGTGCGTCCAAAGCCCGTTTCCCCGATGTGGACGTCGTATTTCCCGTGTTACATGGCACCTATGGCGAGGACGGTACCGTGCAGGGACTGCTGGAGTTGGCTGATATGCCCTATGTGGGGGCGGGCGTTTTGGGATCTGCCCTGGGTTTGGACAAGATAGCCCAAAAGGCCGTGTTGTCCGCCAATGGTCTCCCCGTGGTTCCTTATTTGGGGATGCCTCGCGCCCGATGGCATAAGACGCCAGACGATGTGTTGAGAGAGGTGGAGGAAGCGTTCGCCTATCCTGTCTTTGTGAAGCCGGCCAACCTGGGATCCAGTGTGGGGATAACAAAAGCGCACGGGCGGGATGAACTGGAAGCTGGCCTCCATCTGGCGGCTCGCCATGATCGCAGGCTCCTTGTGGAGACGGCTGTCAATGCGCGGGAAGTAGAGTGTAGCGTGCTGGGGAACGATGCGCCGCAAGCCTCTCTCCCTGGGGAGGTGGTGCCGTGCAACGAATTCTACGACTATCAGGCGAAATATATAGACGGCGACTCGGAACTGCAGATTCCCGCCGATCTGGATGCGGAAATGGTGCGAAAGATTCAGGATATGGCGGTATGTGCTTTTCTGGCCATAGATTGTGCCGGAATGGCCCGCGTAGACTTTTTTCTCTGTCGCGACACGGGGGCCCTGTACGTGAATGAGCTGAATACCATTCCTGGTTTTACCGAGATCAGCATGTACCCCAAGCTCTGGGAGGCCAGTGGTCTTCCCTATCCCAGGCTCATCGATCGTCTGATCGAATGCGCCCTGGAGAGGTACGAGCAGAAAAAGGCCTCGGCGACCTCTTACAAGGTGGAGACGTAGCTAGATGGCGAGGAAGCGGCAGGTAACCCGATCTCAGACACGATTGGATGGACCCAGGGAGGCAGAATCTGTTTCCCGCGCCGGATATCTCTTGCGCTGGGTAAATTGGTCAAAATTGCTTGCCCTATTGCTCTTCCTGGCCAACACTTGGTTCATGTACCAGTTTTTGACCAGCCCTCGCTTTCGCGTACGGGAAGTGCAAGTAGAGGGGGGAGAGCTCGTTTCGGAAGATGAGGTGAAAGACGTGGAGGGCGTCCTGGACAGCAGCATTTTCCGTGTCAGGGCCTCGGAATTGGAAAAGCGTATCGAGGAGCAATTTGGCTGTGTGGTGGACGCATCGGTGCATTGCGAATTGCCCTGTAGGGTGGTGATCACGTTAGAGGAGCACCAGGGTATTCTGGTGTGGGCGAGCGAGGAAAATCGTTGGTGGGTGGATAAAGATGGTAACGTGTTGGGGCCCACGACCGATCCCCAAGACCGCATCGTGATACGCGACGTTCAGGTCTGTATGCCGTCTCCCGGGGAGGACCTGGTGGGGATCCCCTGCAGCCTCGCCTGGGATGTGGCGGAGGAGGTGCCGGCTGTCAGATCTTATGACTATGTGCCAGATGTGGGGCTCGTTCTTCATGTGACGGACCATCGTTGGCCCGTTTACCTGGGGTACGAGGGAGACGCGGCATTCAAGGTCGCCGTGATGCGAGAGTTGGTGCAGAGGCTGCTGGAGAATGGTACAGAGGTCGAGTATATCGACCTGCGAAATGAACGACGTCCCAGCTATGGGAAGCTCTAGAGGTGTTGTGGAAGGATTCTGAGATACTCTAACTTGGCGGGGGAAGAACTGGGCGATGCCACAGACAATAGTTGGTATTGATGTTGGAACGACAAAAGTAT
>CAZMOW010000171.1:0-4190 GCA_964567975.1 uncultured Anaerolineales bacterium
CCTTCTTGCGCATATGCACCCTGGACTACACTCGTCTCACTGTATTCTATGGCATCGGCGCGGGGCGTCAAGGTTGTCACACTTGCCCTTCCGCTTGCGCACCCAAGAGGCGCGTGCTATACTTGCATCTAACGTGGGGCTACCATCTGATATGAAGAATGAAGGTGAGAGGGCGAGGTCGTCCGTGAAGGGGATGCGAGAGTGTCTGGTCAAGCGCGTATGAGATCACAAAATCCCCTGCACCATGGATTGATGCTTGTGATGATAGGTTTCGTGCTGGTCGGGTCGCTGATTCTCATTTTTCTGATGGGCAGTCAATCGCACGCCGAGTCGCTCAGGGTTTCTTTGGGTGTGGTCACGCAGACGCCCACGCTGACCTATACGCCGACGATCACCCCCTCTCCCACTGCCTCTCCGACTCCGTCGGCGACGGCGACCAATACCCCGTCCCCCACTCCCTCACCGACCCAGACATTTACGCCTTCCCCGACACCCACACCGTCCTGGGTGACGGAACGTTACCTGCCACTTCCACTGGATGAGAAGTGGATCGAAGTGGATCTTTCGGAGCAATTGCTCAGGGCATATGAGGGATCCACGGTGTACTATACGGCCACCGTAAGCGCTGGGAAGGCCCATACGCCCACGGTTGTGGGCAAGTTTCGCATCAAGACAAAATATGAGGCGCAGCTCATGACGGGGCCCGGCTATTATTTGCCGGACGTTCCCTATGTGATGTTTTTTTATGGGCAATATGCTCTCCATGGAGCATACTGGCATGATAATTGGGGCACGCCAACCAGCCATGGATGCGTCAACTTGAAGCGAGAAGATGCCCAATGGCTTTACGAATGGACGGATCCTCAGGTTGTCGAGGGGGCCAAGTCTGTGCGGGCCACCTATGATAAGCCGGGAACGTGGGTGCTCATTCACAAATGATGGTAAGAAGGCGATCCTATAGGTATCACACCCGTGCTCCTTTATATCTGGGAAGGACGTCATGACCAGGTTATCCCTGCCCGGTGTCGTGGATGCCCATGTCCATCTACGCGAGCCAGGGGCTGCTTACAAGGAAGGCATACTGTCGGGGACGACGGCTGCGTTGGCAGGCGGCGTTATTGCCGTGCTGGATATGCCAAACAACTCGCCTCCTATCGTGGATAGACGAACACTTGATCGGAAGAGGAGGTTGTTCGAGGATCAAGCCGTGAGCGACTATGGCCTGTTTCTTGGGTACGCTGGCGGCGATGTGGAGGCGTTGGAGGAGCTCGCTGACGAGGTAGTGGGGCTTAAACTGTATCTGGATGAGACGTTCGGGGATATGACGACCTCGGTGCCGGAATCGCTTGACCAGGTCTTTGAGGCCTGGCCCGGCCCGGGTCCCATCGCCGTTCATGCGGAGAGCGATTCCATTCCGGTGGCCCTCGGTCTTGCTGAGCGTCATAATCAACGCCTTCACGTCTGTCATGTGCCCCATCCTGACGATCTGCTGGTCATCGATGCGCTGCGACAGCGGGGGCTCGAGGTCACCTGCGAAGTGACACCTCATCATCTCTTTCTCGCTGAGGAGGACGTGAAGAGGTTGGGGCCCTTTGGCTCCATGAAGCCCGCCCTTGTCAGCCATAGTGACGTGCATCTTTTCTGGGAGCGATTGGATCTGGTGGACGTCATCGCCTCTGACCATGCGCCGCACACCCGCGCTGAGAAGAACTCTCCTGATCCTCCCCCTGGCGTGCCGGGGGTGGAGACCCTTTTGCCCCTCTTCCTTCGTGCTATAGATGAGGAGCGTCTGACCCTGCAACGGTTTGAGGAGATGACGTATCATAATCCTCTGAGGATATATAGACGATGCGGGGCGGAAGATACAGAAGTCGAGGTCGTTTTGGAGGGGGCTTGTCGTTTCCCCGAGAGGGGCTATCAGACGCGCTGTGATTGGAGCCCATTTGCGGGACAATGGGCGTTGGGACATGTCGCAACGGTTCGTTTGCGTGGGAAGACGGTGTGGGAAGAGGGGAAATTGATGGCCTCGCCTGGATATGGTCGGCCGCTAAAAGCGTGCATTTGTTGACTTAACTGTGGAAAGGGGAGCATGACATCTGCAGATGATAGGGAGCGAAAGGTCGTCGGACTAACGCCGGATCGGCGCAGCAGCTTTTATGGACGGGATATCGTCTCTGTTGAGCAGTTTTCTCGTGATGACCTGTCGTATATTTTCGACGCGGCGGACGAGATGCGGGGGATCGTCAAACGTGTGGGAGCTACGGATTTGCTCAAGGGATACGTTTTGGCCAACCTTTTTTATGAGCCGAGCACCCGCACCTCCTCTTCTTTTATCGCCGCCATGCAGCGGTTGGGTGGGACGGTCATTCCTATCCACGGTGTGCAGTATTCCTCTGTGAGCAAGGGAGAGTCCCTCCCCGACACTGTGCGCACGCTGGAATGTTATGCGGATGTGATCGTGTTGCGTCATCCTGAGGTGGGGGCGTCGGAGATCGCTTCTACGTATTGCCGCAAGCCCGTCATCAGCGCCGGCGATGGTATTGGTGAACATCCCACGCAGGGATTATTGGATCTGTATACCATCTATACAGAGTTAGGGACCGTCGATGGATTGCACGTTGCCATGGTTGGCGACCTCAAGAATGGGCGCACGGTACATTCCCTGGCGCGTCTCCTGCGCCTTTACGATACCGAACTCTCTTTTGTGTCTCCGTCCATTCTGCGTTTGCCGAGGGATCTGAGGGAAGAACTGACATCCGCGGGACGCCCGGTTCAGGAGATGGAAAAGGTCGAGGATGTGATTGATACAGTCGATGTACTGTACGTCACGCGGGTACAAAAGGAGCGTTTCGCCGATCTGCGGGCGTATGAGGCGGTGAAGAACTATTACGAGATCACGCCAGAGTTGATGCAGAAAGCCAAGGAAGAGATGGCCCTGATGCATCCACTTCCACGGGTAGGGGAGATTCATTACGACGTGGACGATGACCCGCGCGCTGCCTATTTTCGCCAGATGGAGAATGGATTGTATATTCGTATGGCCCTCTTGGGGGCCGTGCTGGGAAAGGCTTAGGGTGTGAATTTCTGGAAAAAGTTGGAAGAGAGCATTCGTCGACGGGACAGTCTGCTTTGTGTGGGTCTCGACCCGCGACCAGAGAGGATACCGCCCCGTTTCGATTCCGTGGCCCATTTTAACAGGGCTATTATTGATGCCACGGCCGATCTTGCCTGTGTCTACAAGCCCAACATCGCTTTCTACGAGGCCCTTGGAGAAGAGGGGATGGAGGCCTTGCGGGATACGCTGTCCCATGTACCCGAGGATATTCCTGTCCTGCTCGATGCGAAACGGAATGACATCGGCTCTACCGCCAGGGCGTATGCCAAGGCGTGCTATGAGGTGTTGGGTGTGGATGCTGTGACGGTCACGCCGTATCTGGGGTCCGACGGGGTGACGCCCTTTACGGCCTATGAGGACAGGGGCGTCTTTCTCCTCTGCAAGACCTCCAACCCCGGGGCGGGAGAGGTACAGGATTGGGCGCAGCGGGGTGAGCCGTTGTATCGGCATATCGTTCACCTGGCAAGGGACTGGGCAGAGGGGCGGGAGATCGGCTTGGTCACCGGCGCTACCTATCCGGAAGCCATCGCGGATATCAGAGACCGCTTTCCGGAGATGTGGTTTCTCGTTCCCGGTGTGGGGGCCCAGGGTGGCGACTTGGAGGCGGTGCTCTCGGCGGGGCTGCGGTCCGATGGCATGGGATTGGTGATAAACTCTTCTCGGGGTATCATCTATGCCGATGATCCTCGGGAGGCGGCCAGGGACCTGAGGGATAGAATAAATGAGGCGCGTGATGGTGCCACTTCCCGCCTCTCGTCAAGGGACGTTGAGAGTTTGCAGTTGCGGACGCTGGCGCGGGGGCTTTATGACGCCGGCTGTGTGCGTTTGGGGGATTTTGTCCTTCACTCCGGCGCACATTCTCCCATCTATATCGACCTTCGTCGGTTGGTGGGCCATCCTCGTTTGCTCGCCGATGTGGCGCGATTGTATGGGCGGCTCCTGTGTTCGCTGCAGTTCGACCGCATGGCGGCGATTCCCACTGCTGGCTTGCCCATCGGTACGGCTGTGGCCCTGGAGACAGAGCATCCCCTGATCTATCCGCGGCGTCGCGCCAAGTCATACGGCACCCGGCGCC
>CAZMOW010000172.1:0-4147 GCA_964567975.1 uncultured Anaerolineales bacterium
ATCGCCACCCAGAACGTGGTGGAGCGGGAACTGGCCGAGGAGGGTCTCTCGCGATACGATCTGGGCCGCGAAGCGTTCCTGGAGCGGGTCTGGGAGTGGAAGGATACCTATCAGAACCGCATCACGGAACAGCACCGCCGTCTGGGAGTCTCCTGTGATTGGGACAGGGAGCGATTCACCATGGATGAGGGGCTGTCCAGGGCCGTGCGGGAGGCCTTTGTGCGGCTCTATGAGGAGGGGCTCATCTATCGGGGGGCCTATCTGATAAACTGGTGCCCGCGCTGCAGCTCGGCCATCTCCGATCTGGAGGTGGAACACAAAGAGGAACCCTCGCACCTCTGGCACGTTCGCTACTGGACGGAGGATCGCGAGCGCTCCATCATCGTGGCCACCACGCGGCCAGAGACCATCCTGGGTGACACGGCGGTGGCTGTCAATCCACAGGACGAGCGCTACACCGACGTGGTGGGCATGAAGGTGCGCGTGCCCTTTGTGGACCGCATCATCCCCATCATCGCTGATGAGGACGTGGATATGGAGTTTGGCACGGGAGCGGTCAAGATAACGCCGGCCCACGACCCGACGGACTATGCCATGGGCAAGCGACACGATCTAGAGTTCGTCGATATCATGAACGATGATATGACCATGAGCGAGGAGGCCGGCCCCTATGCGGGCCAGGATCGCTTTGTGTGCCGTGAAAACTTGATAGAGGATCTGCGCGAGATGGGCGATCTGGTCAAGGTCGAGGACTACAGCCACTCGGTGGGGCATTGTCAGCGCTGTGGGACCATCGTGGAGCCCCGCATCTCCACCCAGTGGTTCGTCAAAATCAAGCCCCTGGCCGAGCCGGCCCTGGAGGCCGTGCGCGAGGGGCGCATTGGCATCATCCCCGAGCGCTTTACCAAGGTGTACTATAACTGGATGGAGGATATCCGCGACTGGTGCATATCGCGCCAGCTCTGGTGGGGCCATCGCATTCCCGTCTGGTACTGTGAGGAATGTGGCGCCGAGATCTGTGTGCGTGAGGATCCCACCGCGTGCCCCGAATGCGGCAGCGAGGAACTGCAGCAGGAAGAGGATGTGCTGGACACCTGGTTCTCCTCGGGGCTGTGGCCCTTTTCCACCCTGGGCTGGCCGGAGGACACCGAGGATTTGGAGTATTTCTATCCCACCTCGGTCCTGGAGACGGCCTATGACATCCTTTTCTTCTGGGTGGCGCGTATGATCATGATGGGCATCCATTTCACCGATGAAGAACCCTTTCATACCGTCTACTTGCACGGTCTGGTGCGCAACGAGGACGGGGAAAAGATCAGCAAGTCCATGCCCGACGCCTGGCGCTACGATCCCTTGCATATGATCGACGAGTACGGTCAGGATCCCCTGCGTTTCACCTTACTCACCGGATCCACGCCGGGCAACGACATGCGGCTGTCCCCCGACCGGGTGGAGGCCAACCGCAACTTTGGCAACAAGATATGGCAGGCCGCGCGCTATGTGCTGGGCAACCTGGAGGATGATGCCCAGGACTATGTCCCGTCCGTGAATGCCTTGGATCCCACGCCGGATATGGACATGGCGGATCGCTGGATCATCAGCCGCTACCATCGGCTTGTGGAGGAGGTGACCCGCCTCATAGAGGCCTACCAGTTGGGCGAGGCGGGGCGGCAGATGTACGATTTCATCTGGGGCGAATTCTGCGACTGGTACATCGAGATGACCAAGGTGCGCTTTTGGGGTGAGGACGAGGCGGAAGCGGACAAAGCCAGGCGCGTGCTCGTGTATGTGTTGGAGGGCTGTATGCGCCTGTTGCATCCCTACATGCCCTTTGTCACCGAGGCCATCTGGCAGTATCTGCCCCACCGGGGAGAGGCCCTCATCACCGCCTCCTGGCCGGAGGGGGGCAATCGCGATCCGGAGGCCGAGGAAAACGTGGAGGGACTCATGGAGTTGGTGCGCGGCATCCGCAACGCCCGCAGCGAGTACCACGTGGAGCACGGCCGGCGCATCGCGGCCATCGTCGCCGCGGGGGAGAACACGGCGTTCGTGCGCGAGCAGAGCGGTGTCCTTGAGGCCCTGGCGCGCATCGACGGGGAGCAGTTGGAGATACGGGAGAGCATTGCAGAGGCTCCGGAGAGGGCCCTGGCCCTCATGTTGGGTGGCTACGAGTGCTACCTGCCCCTGGAGGCCCTGGTGGATCTGGAGCAGGAGACGGTCCGTATCCGATCCGAGATAGAGGAACTGGACGAGGAGATCTCCCGGGCGCAGGATCTCCTGGCCAATGAGGATTTTGTGACCAAGGCGCCCAAAGACGTGGTGCAGAACGAGCGCGACAAGGTGGAGGACTATACGGAGCGACGGAATATGCTCCTGGAGCGTCTGGAGAGTCTGCAATGATCGCGGAGAGTATGTCACTGGGAGAGGGAGGGGGCGTCAGATGAAAAGGTTGATGTTCGTCGTCGGTTTCTTTGTGGGGGCATGTGTTGGTTGGGTCCTGGGTGTCCTCTATGTGCCCCAATCGGGGCAGAGGACGCGCGAGAAGATGAGGGATGCCGGCATCGAGCTGCGTCCCGAGATCCTGCAGCAGGCGGAGCAGGACGCAACCTGATCGTCAGAGGTTGGGGGACGCCCCTGCCGGTCGAGAACTGCCAGGCACTTCAAAAGTGCCTGGCAGTTTGAGTGTCTTGCTGGCTGGTGTCCCGGCCTGGATGGCCTCGAGGCTCACTGATGATGAAACGGGGGCTTTTCCAATCGAGGATCGCTTTCCATTGACGATCTGCCAATTACGGGGTAAGATGAGGTGCAGAGGACGGAATCATCATGGGTATCGCGACAGGAGGTGGCAATATGTGTGATCACATGCGCTGGTGGCAGGAGGCGCGCTATGGGATGTTCATCCATTGGGGAGTATATGCCGTGCCCGCACGGGGCGAGTGGGTGATGTATCAGGAGCATATCCCCCACGACGAGTATGCCGAGTTTGCCAAGAGGTTCAGGCCCGGGAACTATGATGCCGACGAGTGGGTGGCCTTGGCCCAGGAGGCGGGCATGCGCTATATGGTGCTCACCACGCGGCATCATGATGGGTTCTCCCTTTTTGACAGCCAGGTTTCCGATTTCACGGCCCCCAAGACGGCGGCAGGGCGTGACCTGATCCGGGAATACGTGGAGGCCTGCCACCGCGGGGGGATGCGCGTGGGCTTTTACTATTCCCTCTTGGACTGGCGCTACCCGGCCTATTTCCGGGGCCCGGAGGAGGATCCGGAGGGCTGGGAGGAACTGGTGAACTATGTACATGCCCAGGTGCGGGAACTCTGCACCAACTATGGCCAGATCGATATCATGTGGTACGATGGAGGATGGCCCTATACCCCCGAGGCCTGGCGCTCCGAGGAACTGAACGCCATGGTGCGCGAGTTGCAGCCCGAGATCGTCATCAACAACCGCTCCCTGCTTCCCGAGGATTTCGACACGCCGGAGCAGCACGTGCGCCCCTCCGATCCCGCGCGCCCCTGGGAGACGTGCATGACCCTCAACGACAGTTGGGGCTATAACGCCGCCGACGACAACTGGAAGACGCCCAGACAGGTGATCCATTACCTGGTGCGCTGTGTGGGCGGCGGGGGGAACTTTTTGCTGAATGTGGGCCCCAAACCCGATGGCACCATACCCGGGGCGTCCACGGGTATCCTGCGCAAGGTGGGAGAGTGGGTGGACCGCAACCAGGGGGCCATCTATGGCGCGGGACGCTCGCCCTTTCGCGCTTCCACAGGTTTGAGCACCGTCAAGGGCAACACCGCCTATATGCACATCCTCCGTTGGCCCGGTGGGGAGGTCCATTTCGCGGGCATCAAGAACCGGGTGCGCTCGGCCAGCCTCCTCGATGGTGGAAAGGAGCTCAAGGTTGAGCAAAAGGGGGATCGCGTCACCGTGAGGGGTCTGTCCCGCTGGGATCGGGACAAATGGGACACCGTCATCGTGCTGGAACTGGAGGGCGAGCCGGAGGCCTGGGACTATTTCGAGGACGGCTGGAGCCCCGCCCAGCCTGCAGAGGAGGCATCCGACGACGAGGAAAAAGAGGATGAGGGGGGCTCCATATTGTCCGTGCTCGGGGGCTGATAAAGGGCCGTCGAGAAAAGGGGGA
>CAZMOW010000173.1:0-4130 GCA_964567975.1 uncultured Anaerolineales bacterium
CGGTTTCCCCAACTGCCAAGGCAAGACGCTTGCGTCTTGCCCACGAACCCATTTTCTGCCCCCGTGATTAGTGTGGTAGGGGTAAATCTATCTCGCTGGGCCTAAAGACCCAGGCTCATGAAAGTTAGAATTGCAGACCAATACCTATTATAATAGCAGTCTGCAATTCTAACTTTTCGCAAAGCCCTCCTGCGGAGGGCTGGAGAAAGAGGCAGAGATCATGAGCTATTGGCGGTTGTTCTATCACATTGTCTTTGCGACCAAAAATCGCGAGCCTTTGATCACGGAGGATTTTAGCGAACGGCTTCATGGGGTCATTGTGGGCAAGGCTGAGGAGTTAGGGGCGCGTCTTCATGCCATTGGGAGCATGCAAGACCATCTTCATCTTGCCGTGTCGGTGCCCCCTAGCGTAGCACTGTCCGATTTTGTCGGCCAAATAAAGGGAACAAGTTCTCACTTTGTCAACCATGCCCTCACGTTACCCTATCATTTCAGTTGGCAGCAGGGATACGGGGTTGTATCATTCGGTGAGAAAAGATTGGAGATCGTCCGCGCATATGTGCAGAATCAGGAGAAGCATCATGGAGAAACGGATCCCATTCCCTTTTTGGAGCGCACATTGTCCGATTATGAAGGCTCTTCTTGAGTCCTCGCAGAAGCAAGGATACCTAGGGGCAAAGCCCCTTCGCTTCATGAGCCCAGTGCCTTTGGGGGATGAAGAATTGCGTAGCAATTCTTCGAGGGCAGCTACGCTGCCCCTTTAGCCCTGGGCGACGGGATGCCGCGAACGGGGGCGCGATGCGTGCGGTTCCACGTCTACAACCCAGTGCAGTTCCACGGTTATAGTCCAATGCAGTTTCGCGAAGCGAAACTGCCAAGGGAAACCGCTTTGCGGTTTCCCCAACTGCCAAGGCAAGACGCTTGCGTCTTGCCCACGAACCCATTTTTGTTAGGAGGAAGAAATGCGCATACTGATCGCCGAGGATGATCCCACATCGCGTACCCTGCTGGATCGCCTCCTGACCAAATGGGGGTACGACGTCGTCGCCGTGCCCGATGGGCGGGAGGCCTGGGAGGTGCTGCAGCGACTGGATGCGCCCCGTATGGCCATCCTCGATTGGATGATGCCTCACTGGGATGGGGTGGAGGTCTGCCGCCTGTTGCGCGAGTCTGGGGAGGAGATCCCCCGCTACCTGATATTACTCACCGCACGGGAAGGCAAGGAGAACGTCATCGCGGGGCTGGAGGCGGGGGCGGACGATTACGTGGAGAAACCCTTTCACCGCGGCGAGCTTCGCGCCCGCGTTCAGGTGGGCGTGCGCGTGGTACAGCTGCAGACCGCCCTCGCCGAACGCGTTGCGGAGCTGGAGGAGGCCTGGGCGCGCATCGAACGCCTGGAGGGCATCGTGCCCATCTGTATGTATTGCCACAAGATACGCGATGAGGAGGGACGGTGGCAGCGTCTGGAACGCTACATCGACGAGCATTCGGACGCCCAGCTCAGCCACGGTATCTGTCCCGATTGTATGTCGGAACACTATCCCGAATATGCGTCTGAGAGGGAGGAGAGAAAAGAATGAGCGATACGTCCGATGCGAAACGACGATTGGAGCGGCGCACGGAGGAACTGCACGTCATCGCCGAGACGACGACGGCCCTCAGTCGCTGTCAGGACGTGGACGAGGTATGCGCCCTGTTGGGCAGCACCGTGCACGACTTTAACGAGGACGCTTACGTGGTGGTGTCGGTCTTTGACGAGGCCCGAGGGGGCATCCGTATACGGGATACCTTTGGTTTTGGTGGTATGATAGATTCCCTCCTCGAACTCTTTGGCAGGGATCCCCGCCACATGACCTTTTCTCCTCAGGAGGATATGACGCCGGAGGAGCGACGACTCTTTACCAGCGGCAAGGTGGAGCGCGTGCCTGGGGGGTTGTATGCGGTGCTGTCGCGCAAAGTGCCCCAGGGGCTCTGCAGGACTGCCGAAAAGTTGCTTGGGCTGGCTGGCGTATACGTGGCGGGCTTTAGCCTGGATGGGGAACCCTATGGGGGACTCTTTATCATGGCCCCCAGGGGCCAGGAGGTGCGCTATACCACGGCCATCGAGGCCCTCGTCGCCCACGCCGCCGTGGTGGTGCAGCGCCGCCAGGCGGAAAAGGCCCTGCGGGAGAGCGAGGCCCACTATCGCATCCTCGTCGAGAACCAGGGGGAGGGCATAGGGTTCGTCGATCCCCAGGAGCGCTTTACCTTTGCCAACCCGGCGGCACACACGATATTTGGCGTGCCGCCGGATAGGCTGGTTGGCCGCAGCCTGCGCGAGTTTGTTGACCAGGAGACCTTTGCCCGCTTTCAGCGGCAGACGGCGCTGCGTCGACAGGGGAAAAAGAGCACCTACGAGATCGAGATCCAGCGCCCCGAGGGGGATAGGCGCAGTCTGCTGGTGACAGGAGTCCCCAGGTTCGATGCTGAGGGCGAGTTTGTTGGTACCGTGGGTATCTTCCGTGACATAACCGACCGTAAAAGGACAGAGGAGGCCCTGCGAAAGAGCGAGGCCAGATTCCGCGCCCTCACCATGTCGGCGCGGGACGGCATCATCATGGTGGATCCCCAGGGCGCCATTTGCCTGTGGAACCCTGCTGCCGAGGAGATCTTTTGTTATACCCGGGAGGAGGCGATGGGGGAGGATCTTCACACCCTTCTCGCCCCCAAAAAGTCTCAAGGGGCGATCCAGGCCGCCTTCGCCCGCCTCCAGGAGACGGGTCGTCTGGAATGCATGCACGATGCTGTGGGGATGGTGGGCGTGAGAAAGGATGGCACCGAGGTGCCCGTCGAGCTTTCCCTGGCCCCCGTCGAACTGGGGGATCGCTGGCACGCCGTGGCCATCGCGCGCGATATCACGGAGCGGGTGCGCGCGGAGGAGGAACGGCGCGAACTGGAAGAGCAGTTACAGGCGGCGCGGCGTCTGGAATCCATCGGCCAACTGGCCGGTGGGGTGGCCCACGATTTCAACAACCTGCTCACCCCCATCATGGGCTACGCCCAGTTGATCCAGGGACAGCTGCCCCCCGACGATCCCCTGCAGGAGGACGTGGAAGAGATCTATAGCGCGGCCGATCGGGCCCGGGACCTGGTGAGCCAGCTTTTGGCCTTTGGCCGGCGGCAGATGCTGCAGATGAAACCCCTCGATCTGAATGACGTCGTCTTCGAGTTCGAGACCTTTTTGCAGCGTACCATCCGCGAGGATATCGACATACGTTTGGAGCTGGAGCCCTCGTTGGGGCCCGTGCGCGCCGATGCCAGCCAGATGGAGCAGATTTTGATGAACCTGGCCGCCAATGCCCAGGATGCCATGCCCGATGGGGGAGAGATGATTATCCGGACGGACAATGTCTATCTGGATGCCGCCTATGCCCGGAAGCACGCCGACGCTAAAGAGGGATGCTATGTGATGCTTTCCCTCGCCGACACGGGGGTGGGCATGTCGGAGGAGGTACAGGAGCACCTGTTCGAGCCCTTTTTCACCACCAAAGAGGTGGGAGAGGGCACGGGCCTGGGATTGCCCACCGTGTACGGCATCGTGAAGCAACATGGTGGCCACATCCATGTTTGCAGCGAGGAGGGGGAGGGCACCACATTCGAGATCTATTTGCCGCGCCAAGATGAAAAAGTGGCGGAGGAAAAGGAGGACCACGCCGTCCCTTCAGTTGCCGAGGGACAGGAGGCCGAGGGAACCCTCCTCGTGGTGGAGGACGACGACATGGTGCGCGATCTTGTTCGGCGCATCCTGAAAAGGGAGGGCTATGACGTCCTCGCCGCCCGCAGCGGCGCCGAGGCCGTGGATCTCCTTGAGGCATCCGATGGCCCCCTGCGGCTTCTTGTCACCGACGTGGTGCTGCCCGCCACGGACGGCGAGGGCCTCTCGCAACGCCTGCGCCAAAGGTATCCCGGGCTAAAAGTGTTGTATATATCCGGCTACTCGGACAAAGAGATCGGCGATCTCGACCGCTGGCGGGAGGAGGTGGACTTTCTCTCCAAACCCTTCTCTGTGGCCGATCTGCAGCGTGCCGTCCGCGACCTGTTGGATTGAGCGCCCTTTCATCCCCCGTTTGTAGCAGACGGGGCGGTGCCCC
>CAZMOW010000174.1:0-4125 GCA_964567975.1 uncultured Anaerolineales bacterium
CAACCGCCTGCTCGGACGGGGAATGGTGAGTCATCTACAACATTTGCGTGCCCCCCAGTCGGACGCCCATTTTCGCCGTCATTGCCCAAAAGTGCCAGCGGCCTGCGCCATCGTACTGCACATATCATAACACAAAACCCGGCGCATGAGGACGCATCCTGGCGTAAAATCCACCAATTTCTAGGCGCCCCTCACCCCGCCACCCCCGTATCGATCCTCGCCAGACCATAGGGCCGCAGGCGGACGTCCAGGGCGCCGCCCTCGGTCTCCCGCCGCTGACCCGCTCGGGCGCGGAATCCCTCGGGATCGACCATGGCCTCCTCGGCGTTGGTTTCGTCCAGGAAGCGCACGTTGGCGCGGTCGCCCAGACCCCGCACCGTCACCCGCTGGGAATCGGGGCGCAGGTTGGCCAGGAGAACGCGCCGGCGTCCCCCTTTTTGCATTGCCAGGCCGTCCACCCGCAGCCTGTCCCCCGACGTGGAGGGCGCCACCCGCCCCCCGGCGTAGGCTCCCACGTCGGCCAGGACGTGGTAGAGGGGATAGACGGCGCCGGGGATGCATGGGAAGGCGTTCGATGTGCCTTGGGGCGCTTCGCGTGCCATCACCCCGCGCCACCCCCGGGTCTCATAGTAGGTGACGCTGCGCACGCCGCTCTCGGCCAGATATTTGAGGCTGCCCACCGTCCAGCCTGCGCCGAGGAGGGAGACCTGGCGCGGGTCCCCGGCAAGGTTTTCGCCGGTGTGGGTGTTGAAGCGCGGTTTCAGGGTGATGGGGCCCACGGCCAGGGGCCGATTCCCCACAAAGCGGCGGGCGCTGTCCACGGTCACGGCCTGGGTTCTGAGGTCCTCCACCAGGGAGAGGTCGTCAAAGGCGTGTACCTGGGGATTCAGGGAGTAGCATGCCATGTCCAGCGCCTCCACGGGCGGCCGGTTGCGGTTCAGTTCCGTAAAGTAGTGGTCCGTCCCCCCGCCAAAGCGGGCCCGGGGCGCATAATCCGCCAGATGCTCGCGGGCCAGGCGCACCGCCTTCTCGGGCGTGACAGGCGCGCCCTCCTGAAAGACGAGCCAGCGGCACATGGGAGGGCGCAGGACTTCCAGTCGTTCGGCCAGCTCCCCCAGTTCCCCGGCGGGCGCCTCGGGGAGAAAGAGGGCCACCTCCAGGGGCGCGTTCAGGGCCCACGCCTCGGCGGTGGCCCGCTGCAGGATCGCCGCATGGTCGGGATGGGCCAGGTGTAGGTCCACCCGCAGGTGGGAGGGATGGAGGGCACGTAATCGCTCGCATTCCCCCTCTGTGAGGGGCTGGCCGTGGCCCGCCATCCCCAGTCCGATCTGCGGCAGGGGGTGGATGGGCGCGTCGCCCACGGCAAAGGTGAGGCGCTCCTCCGAGGGAACCATGGTCCATCCTTTGGCCGGCACGCCCTCCAGCCGCAGGGTGACCGACTGTTGGATCCTCGTCCCCTCCTCTATCTTTACGGGGATGGGCAGGGCCAGGGGCGTGGAGTAGGTCTTGTAGGAGGCGTCGGTCCAGTTGCGCTGATCCTCCATCTCAAACACGTCCCCCTCCAGGCGCACCGCGGCCCGCACCCCGGGGGCCACCCGGTGGGAGATGGCCCGCATATCCTGAAAGGGCTGATGGGGGGCGATGTAGGTGGGAAACGCGCCCTCCTCCACGCTGCCGTCGGTGTGCTCCACGAGACACGATTGACCCGCCAGGTCCATGGGGTGCAGCACACAGAGGCCGATGCGGTTGCGCAGGAACGTGGAACGCGCCCTGCCGTCCATGGTAAAGGTGACGATGCCTTCCGCGTCCCCCGTGATAGTGCCCCGCCAGCAAAAGTCGATCTCGCCCGCCACGTTCTCCACCCGGAAGGTGACGCGAAAGGCGTCCTCGCCCACGTCCATCTCCACGTCCGAGAGGGTGGAGGGCACGGTGCCCCAGTGCCGATCCCGCACCGCCACATAGACGCGCCGCAGGATCTCGCGGTCGCCCAGTTTGACGTAGCGCAGGGCGCCTCCCATGGTGGCGTCCTTCTCGAAAAGGAGGGTGAGGGGACCGGCGCGGAGGCGCTGTCGTCTCGCCGGCGGCCGCTCCCGGCCATGGTACAGGACGTTCCTGGATAGCATGCTTTTCCTCCTCGTGGTGGATGGGCGAATGCAGGGTTCGCTAGAGGATTATAGCGATCGCCGCCAGCGGACGCCAGTGAAGGATGCCGGCAATGTCTGCGATGATCTGGGTACAACTCTTCGACGAGTTGCTGTGAGAGAATGGCTCTCTCCCATAGTCCTCGCCACGCAGGGCTAAAGCGGGCTACCGTAAGGGGCTAGGTGGTCGATATGGCCTCTTGCTTCTTCTAGTGAGCGCAGAACCCTGTAAGGGTTCTGCAGGGGATACGGCTACGCCGTATCCCCGCGGGCTTCTGGGGCTTTCTGGACACTGTCGTGATGCTTATGATATGAGTGACGCTTGGGCGCTGCCCAGGTGCGTCGACGTAGGTCGACGCCCGGCGCGAAGCACCTTTGCGCTGGCCTTCAGGCCGAGCATGTTTGGGAGGGCGAAATATGCGGTTTAGTGCGTTTTAGCGCACTTATGAGGCTAGACATCGGCTTTGAGCCGACGAGGAACTGGCTTGCGCGCACCCACGAAAGAAAAGCCCGCCACCTCGCAGGGTGGCGGGCTCTTTCGTCGCGTCCGATCAGTCCGCTGCCTCGAGATCGTCGGCCGTGGCGCCGCTGAGGTCCCGTCCCGACAGATCGCGGTCCCGCAGGGTCAGGCCGTGCAGGTCGGCGCCATACAGCTTGGCTCCGGACAGGTCCACCCCGCCAAAGTCGACGCCGCGCAGGTTGGCCCTGCGTAGGTCGGCCTTTTCCAGGTTGGTGCGCTGCAGGCGCGCCTCGCCCAGATCGCAGCCCTGCAGATTGACCTTGCTGGCATTCACCTCCGTCAGCGTGCTGGCGTGGAGGTTGGCGCCGGTCAGGTCGGCCTTTTCCAGGTTGCTCTTGCTGATCTCGGTCCGATGCAGATTGCAGCCCCGTAGGTTGGTCTTTTCCAGGGACACGTCCTGGAGGCGCGCATCGTGGAGGTTGCAGCCCTGCAGGCTGGCCTTTTCCAGCGACACGTTCTCTATCTGCAGGCCGCGCAGATCGACGCCCATCAGGTTGCCGTTGGTGAGGGCCCTGCCGCCTAGATCGATTCCCTCCAGATTGGCACCCCGCAGGTTGCAGCCCGAGAGGTCGGCTTCCCGCAGGTTGGCGTCTTTCAGATTCGCCCCCTGCAGTTGGGCATCCTCTAGATTGGCCTCGCGCAGATCGGCGCCCTCCAGATTGGCTCCCTGTAGGCTGGCCCCTTCCAGGTTGGCGTCCTCCAGTTTGGCCTCCTGAACGTTGGCGCCCAGGAGCGCTCCGCGCGGCAGTTCCTGGGTCACCTCACGAACGATCTTTTCCACCTGCTCGTCCACGTCCGTCATGACCCGCCCGACGTCGGCCCCCAGGCCAGCCGTGGCTCGCGCCACGCGCTCGCCGATGCCCCTGGTGGCCTCTTTGATGGTGCGCTCCATGCGTTTTGTCCAATCGTCACCCTCAAAGGGCTGCCTCTCCGGCTCTCCTTCGACCTTTTCCTCGTCCACCTCCTCATGAGCCTCCACCCCGGCTTTGGGCGCCTCTTCCTCGGCTCCCTCTGCCTCCAAGGCCGCCAGGAGGCGGTCGGCTTCCTCCACCGAGAGTTCACCCTCCCGCACCAGTTCCAGGATCTGGCGCTGGTCCTCGTATGTCCGGCTGTTGTCATCCATGTTGGTCATGACTCCTTCCCTCCCTTCAGTGTCGTCAGGGAGCGCACCGCCTCCGTGACGTTCAAATCGCCCATCTGTACCTGCTTCAATATGCTTCGCCGCCGCTCGGCGGCCTCCTCGTCCTCCTGCGCCGGCACCTGGAACCCCAGTTCCTCGATGACGTCGTTGAGTCGCGCCCGCAGTGTCCAATACGACGCGCCCGACTCGCGCTCCATCTCTTTCAGGTTGCCGCGATTGCGCACGAAATCGCGGATAAAGCCGCGCGTCTCCTCCGAGAGCTGGCAAAAACCGCACGGTGCATAGTGCCCGCGGATGACGGTATCGCAGTCCGGGCAGTGCAG
>CAZMOW010000175.1:0-4081 GCA_964567975.1 uncultured Anaerolineales bacterium
TCCATGGTCGCGATTCCGTCATACTCGAGGATCATCAAGCCCGTGGCATACCGGCCCGAAAAGGGCGACCGGTATGGGGAACGAGACCGAATGATAAATTTGGGAGACAGGAGATACACTCGTGAGTCAGGGATTTGAGCACCAAAGTTGGCGTGTCTCAGCTCCGTTCTATCGTCTGAGCTACATCGACATCGCCCATCACTTGGACGAGGCGCTATTCGCACATCTTGCAGATGAGGTACAGGGAGCCGTGGTGGCCGATTGTGGCTGCGGACCGGGCATAGTGGTAGAGAAATTTCTTCAACGCGGTGCGTCCCACGTGATCGGTGTGGATGTGAACGAGGCCATGTTGCAGCAGACGAGGGAGCGAGTATCACCGGCCATCGCCAACGGGCGGGTACAGACCGTGCAGGCCACCTTCAGCCCCAAACTATTCCCCCGCCTGCAAAAACAGTATCTGGACGACGGGGGATTCGACATCATCCTCTTCAAGCGCAGTCTATATCTGAAGCGCAAACGGGCACTTTTTGTGCTCCGGGCGGCGGCGAGGGGCCTTAACAAAGGGGGCGTGTTGGCGGTGATCCACGGGAAACGTTCGCTGAGACGCTACGCCTTTGGGCCGGGTATGTGCCTCATGCCCTACACCCCCTATCACCTGTTTAACCGCGGCATCAGCAAACTGGGAGAACGGTTGGGTATGGGCAATTACAGGCTCTACACAGAGGAGGAGTTGCTCGACCTGTTGCACGAGACGGCCCCCAATTACCAGATAGAAAAGATAGCCAGCGAACAGCACGCCTATAACCTGGCAGCGATAAAGGCCAACCACTCTCAAACCTAGCACTGAGAGGAGGTAACGAGCCATGCATATAGAAAAGTTGTGGTGGCCACTGGGGCTGGTACTCGTCGTAGCCGTACTGGCCGTGGCCTTTTTATCCAGGGGATCGAACGATCCCTCGCTGGAACCCAAAGAAACCGAGTCCCAGGGGATCACCCTGCCCCCGCCCCAATCTGAAAGCGACACCTCTGTGGAGGAGGCACTGTGGCAACGGCGTTCCATCCGCGACTATGCGGAAGGGCCTCTCACCTTGCAGGAGGTGGGGCAGCTTCTTTGGTCCGCTCAGGGCATCACCGACGAGCGCGGCTACCGCACGGCGCCCTCCGCGGGAGCCCTCTATCCCCTGGAACTCTATGTCGTGGTAGGGGAGGTGGAGACGTTGCCCCCCGGCGTCTATCACTACGATCCCCCCAATCACGCCCTGCAGCGCGTGGCCGACGGCGAACGGCGCGAGGCGCTGGCGGGAGAGGCCCTGGGACAGGCCTGGATACGCCATGGAGCCATCGACATCGTCTTTACCGCCATCTATGAACGCGTGACGGACACGTACGGCCACCGCGGAAGGCAATACGTGCACATGGAGGCCGGCCACGCGGCCCAGAACGCCTATCTCCAGTGCGCGTCGTTGAAACTGGGAACCGTCGTGGTGGGGGCCTTTAACGAAGGGGGCGTGCAGGACGTCCTAGAGTTGCCAGAGGAACGTGTTCCCCTCTATATTATGCCCGTGGGCAGGTTGCCCTGAACGGGACGCATCTGTATATCGTATTGGTATAATGAGGAGTTGTCAGATGCCCTCACATCTCGTCATCGTAGAGTCGCCAGCCAAGGCCAAGACCATATCCAAGTACCTGGGCCGAGGATACCGCGTGTTAGCCTCGGTGGGGCACGTCCGCGACCTGCCCCCCAAAGACCTGGGCGTGGACATCGAGAACGGATTCAGCCCCACCTACCAGATAAGCAGGGACAAGGGGGAGGTGATCCGCGAACTGAAACGGGCAGCCAAGGAAAGCGATCTCGTGTACCTGGCCATGGACCCCGACCGGGAGGGGGAGGCCATCGCCTGGCACGTGGGCGAGGTCACGGGTCTGGGAGAGGACAAGACCCGACGCATCGCCTTCTATCAGGTAACAAAATCCGCCGTCCAGGGGGCCCTGCAGAATCCCCGGGGCCTGGACTATGATCTGATCGACGCCCAGCAGAGCCGCCGCGTGCTGGACCGCCTGGTGGGCTACAAAATCAGTCCCCTCCTGAGCAAGGCCATGCGCAGGGCTTTATCCGCCGGCCGCGTGCAGTCTGTGGCCCTGCGGCTGGTGGTGGAGCGGGAGCGCGAGATCGAGGCCTTTGTACCCGAGGAATACTGGACGCTGGAGGTGGAACTGCAGCGGCGCACGAAAGAGAAGGAGCGTTTCAAAGCCCATCTGCTCCGCATCAAGGGGGAAAAACCCAAACTGGGCAGCAAGAAGGAGATGGACGAGATACTGCCGGTCCTGTCCGAGGCCACCTACACGGTGACCAGTGTGAAAAAGGGGCAGCGCAGGCGCAATCCCTACGCCCCCTTTATCACCAGCACCATGCAGACGGACGCCTCACACAAGCTGCATTTCTCCCCCCGGCGGACCATGCGCCTGGCCCAGCAGCTCTACGAGGGCATCGAGCTGGGCGACGAGACGGTGGGCCTCATCACTTATATGCGCACCGACTCGCCCCACGTGGCCTCCGAGGCTCAGGAAGAAGCCCGCAAGTATATCTCCAAGCGCTGGGGAGAGGAATATCTGCCCAGCAGCCCGCCCACCTATCGCTCCAAGTCCTCCTCCGCCCAGGAGGCCCACGAGGCCATCCGCCCCACCTCAGTGTGTCGCACCCCGAAAAAGATGCGCAAGCACCTGAATCGCAGCCAGGCGCGGCTCTACGAGCTCATCTGGCGGCGCTTTGTGGCCAGCCAGATGCAGCCCGCCCTCTATGCCACCATGAGCGTGGATATCGTCGCCGCCAAGGATTACCTGTTCCGCGCCACGGGGCGCCGCCTCATCTTTCCCGGATTTCTCGCCGCCTATGGGGAGGGGAAAAGCGAAAAGGACACCCAGACGTTGCCTCCCCTTGAAAAAGGCGAGGTGGTGGACCTGCACAAACTGCTCCCGGAGCAGCATTTTACCCAGCCGCCGCCCCGCTACAGCGAGTCCACCCTCATCAAGGCCCTCAAGGGCCAGGGCGTGGGACGCCCCTCCACCTATGCCAGCATCATCAGCGTGATCCAGAGTCGGCGCTACGTGGTCAAGGAGGATGGCAGGCTCAAGCCCACCGATCTGGGCATGACGGTGTGCGACGCCCTGGTAGCAGCCTTTCCCGAGATCATGGAGGTCAAGTACACGGCCAGGATGGAAGAGCGGCTGGACCACGTGGCCGAGGGCAAACTGGACTATGAATCCATGCTCAGCGCCTTCTACGGCGACCTGGAGCCCAAGCTTGGCGAGGCCCCAGAGATGATGCAGGAGGCGATACAACGTTCCCTCAAAGTCGATCTCCCCGAATCGCTGCGCGAGCGCACCTGCCCCAAATGCGGGAAACCGCTGGTGGTGCGCGTGAGCAAGATGGGGCGTTTCCTGGGCTGCACGGGCTACCCCGAGTGCCGTTACACCCTCGACCTCAGCGATCCCGAGAACCCGCAAGAGACCGAGGACGAGTTCGCCGAGGGGGAGATATGCGAGGAGTGCGGCGGACGCATGAAGATCGTGCACTATGGCAACAGCACCTTTTTGGGGTGCGAGAACTATCCAGAGTGCAAGCACACGCGGCCCATCCTCAGCGAGCGCATCAAACAACTGGCCGCCGAGACGGCCTGCCCCAAGTGTGATCGCCAGCCCATGGAGCCCCGCAAGGGGCGCTATGGCGAGTACCTTTACTGCCCCGACTGCGAGGAGAACTTTTCCCTGCGCAAGCTGGGCCTGAACAAGGTGGAAAAGGCAGACATCCCCTGCCCGGAATGCGGCCACAGCCCCCTGGAAAAGCGCACGGGTAAATACGGCCCCTACTACCACTGCCCGGCCTGCGAGACCAACACCTCGGAGAAAAAGATGGCCCGCATTCGGGGCGGGGAATAGGCTATCGCACCGCCCTGAAGAGACGGTGCTGGCATCACGTAGGTCGGAAATCCGTTGCATCGCCCTACTCCCTGTTCAGCCGCAAGATCGTGGCACCGCTCTGAAGAGACGGTGCTGGCCTTTTATAGAAAAAGCCCCCTCAACG
>CAZMOW010000176.1:0-4046 GCA_964567975.1 uncultured Anaerolineales bacterium
GAACTGCCTGCGCGGACGAGCAATGGTTAATGATCTACAACATTTGCGTGCACCCACAGTGGATGATGGCCAACGTGAAGGGGATGCTGTGGGCGATGAGCTATGCTCCGTCCGCGAGCGCTTCCCCCTCGCTGGATGTCATGTAGATGAATGCCTCTAGGACTTGCCTCCATGATCAAATCCGGTATAGTCGAAAGGATTCTGTCATAGTGTCTATAGGAGTCATACCGTGACCTCTTTTACCCTGGGGATCAACACCGGCTTTGCCGTCAATCGCTATCCAGAGCCAGAGGTGTGGGCGCGCATCGTGGCGGAGGAGCTGGGATTGCGCACGGTGCAGTTGGTCGCCGATCTGCTCAATCCCTTTTGGCCCGAGGCGGTCATCGAGGCCGAGATGGAACGGATCTTGCGGGCCATTGATGAGTATGACATCGCTGTTCATTCCCTGATGACCGGCGCCTTTACGCGCGTCAACCATCTCATGTATCCCTTTCCCGAGCTCCGCCAGGCCTATGTCGATTGGTTTAAGCATTTTGCCGATCTGGCCGTGCGCCTGGGGGCGGAGGCCGTGGGCAGCCACTTTGGCATACTCTCTGTGCGCGATGTGAAGGATCCCCGGCGCTACCGTGAACGGGTGGACGAGGGTGTTCGTTACTGGCAGGAGCTCTCCCATTATGCGCGGGATGTGGGTCTGAAATATATCTACTTTGAGACCATGTCCATCCCCCGGGAGATGGCCCATACCATCGAGGAGGCGCGCACACTGCGCGCGCGGGTCAACGAGGACGCCGGCGTGCCCCTCTATTTCTGCCTGGACGTGGGGCATGCGCCCCATCCCGATCAGCGGGATCCCTACCTCTGGCTGCGCGAACTGGGCGCTGACAGCCGCATCGTACACCTGCAGCAGACGGAGCGGGGGCACAGCCGCCACTGGCCCTTTACGCCACGCTACAACGCCGCGGGCATCATCGAGCCCCAGCGCGTGCTGGACACCCTGGCCAAGAGTGGGGCGGAGGAGATCTTCCTGGCCTTTGAGATCTCCCATCGGGAACGCTACGAGGTAGAGCCCCGCGTGGTCCCCGATCTGCGAGCCTCGGTCGCCTACTGGCGGCGGTTTCTGCCCCAGGACGGAACCTGGGAGGGAACCTCGTGCGAGGGCGAATCCCGTTCAGCCGGGGACTGACACAAAAGGAAGCCTCTCGTCGCGGTCAGTACTCGGCCCCTGTGGCGATCTCTCTTAGAAGGGGGGAGGCCTGACGCACCTGGTGCTTGATTTCCTGCAGTTCACCTTCGCTGTGGGCCTCAAAGCGCAGGGTGATGACGGGCTCGGTGACGGAGAGGCGGGCCAGAGCCCATCCGTGGGGAAACTGGATGCGCACGCCGTCGAGGGTGTCGAGGGGATGCTCGCTAAAGGCGGCCTCGAGTTGTTCTATGATGCACTGCGCCTTTTCTGGGGGGCAGGGTAGGCGGATATCGGGGGTGATGGGGTAGGTGGACACCGAATCCAGGGCTTGCCCCAGGGACACCTCACAATCGTCCAGGATCTTGAGTGACAACAGGGTGGCATAGAGGGCGTCGTCGCCCCGCATCTGGGCAAAGAAATAGTGCCCGCTCACCTCGCCCCCCAGCAGGGCCTCCTCCTCCATCAGGCGGCGCTTGATAAAGGCATGTCCCGATTTTTCCATGATGGGGCGTCCCCCTGCTGCTCTCGTCTCCTCCTCTACCACGGAAGAGGATTTTAGGTCGTATACTACCTTTGCGCCGGGATATTGGGGCAGGAGATGGCGTATGAACAGCGCCAGGACGCCCTCGGCGGGCTGTGTCTCGCCCCTTTCGTTCACAAAGACGACCCTGTCACCGTCGCCATCATAGGCCGCTCCCAGTTCCGCCTCCGTCTTCAGCACCTTTTGCGATAGATCATGCAGATGCTGGGGGACCGCCGGATTGGGATCGCGATGGGGAAAGGAACCGTCGGGCTCGCAGTACAGTTCGATCACCCTTTGACCCGCGCGGCGGAGCACATCAGGGGCCACCGGGCCCATGGAGCCGTTTCCCGCGTCCACCACGATGCGGTGTGGCCTAAGATCGGGAAACGCACTGAGCAGATGTTCTGTGTATACCTCCAGGATCCCTTGTTGATGGTATGTCCCCTCTTGGGTGCTGAACTCGCCCTCCCGCATCTCTCGGGCCAGTTCCTGCAGATCCTGAGGCTGGATGGGCAGATCGCCCAGCACGAGCTTGAAGCCGTTGTATTCCGCTGGGTTGTGGGAGGCGGTGACCATGATGCCCCCCGGCGCCTTCAGTTCCCGCTTGCCAAAGTAAAAGGCGGGGGTGGGGATCACCCCGAGATCGACGATGTGGGCGCCACTCACATAGAGGCCGTTGGTCAGGGCGGCTTTCAGGGGCGGCGTGCTGAGGCGCAGATCGCCTGCCACGACGATCCTCTGTCCCCTCATACGGGTGCCTACGGCCCGTCCCAGACGGTAGGCCGTTCCCTCGTCGAGTTCCGGGCCATAGACCCCCCGGATGTCGCAACTTTTAAAGATGCTCATGTCAGATATCCCCTCTCGCGGCAGGCCTGTACGAAGCTCTGGTACCTTTCCTCATAGGCGGGCGCTAGAAAACGACGGGGCTCCACGCTCTGGCGATAGTGCACCATACCCTTGGTGGCCTCCACTACGCTGTCATAGCCGGCGGCGCGGGCGGCCAGGATGGCGGCGCCCATGGCGCCGGCCGGCGTCTCGGGGACCCGAAGCCGCCTTCTCAGGACATCGGCGCGTATCTGCAGGCTCGTGGCACTGCGGGTGCCGCCCCCGGCGGCGTATATGGTGTCGCCAACGGAGGCGCCCAGATCCTGGACGACCTCATAGGCCAGGCGCTCCACGTAGGCTAGCCCCTCCAGGTGGGCGGCGAAATAGGTCCCCTCGTCCTCCGCCTCCCCGAGCATGAAACCCGTGGCCTCTGGCTGTTGAAAGGGAAAGCGTTCCCCGCGCCTCATGAGGGGGTAGATGAGGAGGTCGGTGGGGGTGCGACGACGGGCCTCCTCGTTGAGCAGGGGGAGGCGCTCCGCGTCGAAACGCTGGGCCAGGCAGTCAGCGCCCGTGCTGCTGGCGCCGCCGGGCAGCCAGTAGCCGTCGGGGTGGCGATGGCAATAGATGCGGCCCAGGGGATCCCGCAGCAGCGATTCGCTCACCCCCTTGAGCACCAGGGTGGTGCCCAGGGTGCTGTTCCAGTCGCCCGGGGCCGCGGCCCCACTGGCCAGCAGGGAGGCCGTGCCGTCAGTGGCGCCGGACACCACCAGCGTCTCGGTGGAGAGCCCGGTCTCGGCACTGGCGGCGGGCGCGACGCGTCCCACCGCGCTTCCCGGCGCCTGTACAGTGGGTAATTTCTCCATGGGCAGTCCCAGTTCGTCTTCGATGAAAGCGGGCCACTGGAGATCGACCACGTCGTAGCCCCATTTGAGCATGTTGGACCAGTCGCTGCATCCCCATTCTCCCGAGAGCCAGCCGATGATGAGGTCGGTGGGGCTGGCGAACCAGCGGGCGCGGGACAGGCGTTCCGGCTCGTGGTGCTGTAGCCAACGCAGGCGGCTCAGGGCAAAGGAGGGGCTGAAGCGGGTACCCAACTTTTGTGCCAGTTCCGCCCCTGCTGCCTGCACTTCCCCGGCCTCGGCCCTGGCGCGGGTATCCGAGTACATGATGGCCGGTCCCACGGGCTCGCCGGCCTCGTCCACCAGGCAGAGGGTGCCCGACGTGGAGGTGGCCGATAGAGCGGCGATCTCCTGTGGGTGGCGACCCCCCTCGCGAAAATCGCGAACCGCCGCGCCGATGACGTCCAATGCCGCGTCGCGCCATAGATGCGGGTCCTGGTCAAAGCGTCCCTTATCGGAAGGCGCGATCTGGGAGGCGGAAAAGTCGGTGTGGGCCTCGCCGGCGATCTGTCCGTCGAGGTCGCCTATCAGCGCCCGGGCCCCCTGAGTGCCGACGTCTATGCCCAGTACGAACACGGCTCATCTCCTATACTATGTCCGATGGAAGGTTATCTTA
>CAZMOW010000177.1:0-4028 GCA_964567975.1 uncultured Anaerolineales bacterium
GAACTGCCTGCGCGGACGAGCAACGGCTAATGATCTACAACATTTGCGTGCACCCAGCGGAACGATGCTGACGATACCTTTACGTCAAGATCGTCTCTTGACGACAGCGGTCCATCGAGCCATAATAGATTATGGCACGAGAAAGGAGGCCAGCATGGAGGTGCTTATTATCGGCGGCACGGGACTCATCAGCCGGGCGATCAGTCGCTTTCTCGTAACACGAGGACACACCGTAACCATCTACAACCGGGGCAATCGCCAGGCACAGATCCCCCAGGAGGTGCAAAGGCTCTATGGGGATCGCACCAAATATAAAACCTTTGAGGCCAAGATGCGCCAGGCGGGTCCCTTTGACAGCGTCATCGACATGGTCTGTTTCGAGCCGGCCGATGCCGAGAGCGCCTGTCGCGCCTTTCGAGGGCGAACGGAGCAATACATCTTTTGCAGCACGGTGGACGTCTATACCAAACCGGCCGCCTGCTATCCCATCGTCGAGGACGAGGAGAGGGACCCGTCTCCGTCCTTTCCCTACGCCGACAAAAAGGCCAAGTGCGAGCGGATCTTTGCCCACGCCCACGAGGAGGGAGATTTTGCCGCGACCACGATCCGCCCGGCCCACACCTACGGTCCCGGGGGACGGGTCCTGCACACGCTGGGCTTTGAGACCTATTTTTTGGACCGCATCCGCAGGGGGCAGCCGATCATCGTACACGGCGACGGATCATCCCTGTGGTCGAGCTGTCACCGGGACGACGTGGCCCGCGCCTTTGTGCAGGCGGTGGGCAACGAGGACACCTTTGGCAAGGCCTATCATGTGACGGGCGAGGAATGGATGACCTGGAATCGCTATCATCGCGGGGTGGCCCAGGCTATGGACGCACCAGAGCCCGGCCTCGTGCATATCCCCACGGACCTTTTAGCCCAAGTCCTCCCCAAAAAGGCCATGTGGTGCGCCGAGAATTTGCGCTTCAACAACATCTTTGATAACAGCGCGGCCCGTGAGGACCTGGCCTTCAGTTACACCATCCCCTGGGTCGAGGGCGTGCGCTCCACAGTCACCTGGCTTGAGGAACACGATGGGATCGAAAGGAGCGGGGCCTATCCCTTCTATGACCGCCTGATCGCGGCCTGGCGTCGATTGGGAGAGGGGATGGTCCAGCATGTAAGAGCGTAGACTCTTTTGTACAGACTATGAGATCATCGGACAGCGCAACATGTCAGGAGGCATACTATATGAGTACACCGCGCATCGAAGATTATGACTTTGGACATATCGTCATAGATGGCGAACGCTATGAGGAAGACGTCATCATCCTGCCGGATCGCGTCGTGAGCAACTGGTGGCGGGACGAGGGACATACCTTGCAGACCCAGGACCTGGACGCTGTCCTGGAGGCCGATGTGGACGTGCTCGTCGTGGGCCAGGGGGCCTATACTAGGATGTCGATTCCCCAGGAGACGCGGCAGGCGTTGGAGGCGGCGGACATCGAGGTCATGGCCCACGACACCGAGCAGGCCTGCCAGACATACAACGACAGGCGGGAGAACGGCGGCGTGGCCGCCGCGCTACACCTGACCTGTTAGGCCGTCATCCGTTTACCACGCAGGCTTGCAGGGCATCTTTGTCAAAGGCGATGCCCAGTCCAGGCCCCTGGGGCACCGCGAACTGCCCGTCCTCAAGGACCAGGGGCTCCTCCAGGAGCACATTGCCCAGGGGGTTGCTGCGAAAACTGGCAGGGCACTCGCAGATGAGAAAGTTGGGCGTGGCTGCCGCCAGGTGGAGCGTGGCGGCGATGTGCACGCAGGTGCCCATGCTCACATGCCCCGCCCAGGGAATGTTAAAGGCATCCGCCATGTTGGCGATCTTGTGGCATTCGGAGATGCCGCCCGCGCGGCAGATGTCGGGCAGGATGATGTCCAGGGCCCCCGCGGTGATCCAGGGGCGAAAGCCCCAGCGGGCGCACAGGGCCTCTCCCGTGGCCACAGCCATATCCAGGGCGGCGGCCAGCTTCTTATGTCCCGAGATATCCTCGGGCGGCAGGGGGTCCTCGACCCAATACACGTCCCATTCCTCCAGGGCTCGCCCAAAGGCCAGGGCCGTGTGGGGATCATAACCCCCCTGGGCGTCGACCATAAGGTGGGCGCGGTCGCCGACGGCCTCGCGCACGGCACGCACAAAGGGGACGCTGGCCCGCGGTCCCCACCCACCGAGGCCCAGCTTCATGGCCGTAAAGCCTTCATCGAGGTAGCCCAGAGCGTTCTCCGCCCGCTCTTCGGGGGTGGCACCGGGCACACCAGAGGCGTAGGCGTTCACGCGATACCGATAGCCCCCGCCCAGCAGGCGGTAGACGGGCAGTCCCACGGCCCTGCCAAAGAGGTCCCAGAGGGCGATATCCACGCCGCTCATGGCCTCCATCATGAAACCGGTGCGGTGGCCGCGAATGCGCATGGAAGTGTACATGCGCTCCCACAGCACGTCCACGGCGCGGGGATCCTGCCCCATGATGACGGGGGTCAACAGGTTGTCCACCACGGCTTTGGTCACCTCGGGCGCCAGGGGCGCATGGGCCTCGCCATAACCGACCATCCCCTCATCGCTAGTCACTTTGACCAGCACCGTCTGCACACATGCGGGATAGGCGGCGCGGGAGCGGTCGATGTCATAGCCCCCGTCCAGGGCCCGGCCCGACCTGGACATGTCCCCCATCCTCGGTCTGGCAGCAGTCTGGGACGTATCCTCCCCCGCTCTGAGTATCATGGCTTCCACGCGCGCGATCTTCATCTTTCCTCCACCTCCTCAGAGTACCTGACATTTGGCATCCCAAGCTCACAAATCGTTCTCATCATATATGAACCTATCTCTATACCAAAAAGCCTGACAAAATGCCAGGCACTTGTGCGCACCGGGTGCACGCAAATGTTGTAGATGACTCGCCACTGCTCGTCCGCGCAGGCAGTTTTGGACTGCAGAATGGCGCTGACATTCTGCAAGGCCACCGAAGGTGGCCCATCTGGCCGTAGGCCTGTGCAATGAGACTTTAGTCCATGCACTAACGGGGCGCCGGCGGCCAACGGCCAATGAAGGCGGCTTCTGAGGCGCTTCGCGCCGGGTGTCGACCTGCGTCGACACATCTGGGCAGCATCCAAGGGTGCGCTTACGTTACTCATGTCCCATCAGACTCCTCTTCCTGACAGGCCCGATGATTCTTAACAGACTTTGCGTGCATTTGTGTGCACCCGCATTTTTGACCCCCACGCCCGCCGATGTTATACTATTATTCGTTGTTCAAATGCCACCCTAGCTCAACGGCAGAGCAGACGCTTCGTAAGTGTCAGGTTTCGGGTTCAAGTCCCGAGGGTGGCTTTCTACTGTATATAGTCGGCCCAAGTGCCTCACACCGCAACAGCACGAGCCTCACAGCACGCCCCGTTGTTCCAGATGGGCTTTGTATATATCCTCAAAGAGACGCACGTCGGTCAGGGCATCCCGCCCCGAGGAACGAACCGGCTCGTCGTCGAGGACAGCGCGCACGAATTGCCCAGCCTCTCTCTTGTATGACCACGACCAGCGATCCTCCGGGATAGGCCGGCTGAACGAAGGCTGCCGGCCGCCCCGATACACCTCCACGGGAGCAACAGAGTTGCGACGCAACAGCGGCGGGGCCCATACCTTGACCCAGCCCTCGTCAAAGTAGACCTGAGTATGCTCCTCCCAGGCGTGATAGTTTAGACGGCCCGATTCGATGACGGCCCGGATCCCGTCAACCTCCAGGATCACCACCCCCGTGTAGCCATCCCCATCTAGGTCCACCACTCTGACCCCGGCATCGTCCCCCGCGTCAAGAAACCATCGGAGCAGATTCACGTTATGGGTGTACTGTTGCAGATAACCGACGTAACCGTTCGCCCACTCCTCGGGCAGCCATCCAGGCAGTCGGGGCGGCGCCTCGGGCCGGCGCTCCTCGCCGGTCACGTAGGGCGTATCCAATCCCGCGATCCAATCGCCGCAGAAGCCATGATTCCTCACA
>CAZMOW010000178.1:0-3965 GCA_964567975.1 uncultured Anaerolineales bacterium
CTGGAGTTCAACGTGTGCTCTTCCGATCTGGCCCCCTGCCCCACGGACAATAGAGCGATGACGGCCCCCGTGCCGATGATGATGCCCAGCATGGTGAGACCGGAACGTAACTTGTTGGCACGCAGGCTCCGAAGCGAGATGCGCAGGCTGGTGATCAGTTTCATGGCTCAGCCCACCGCCTCTGCTGCCCGCGGCGACGCGGTGACGAACTTTTGGTCGCGCACGGCCTCGTCGCCCTCAATACGTCCATCGCGAAGGCGGATGATGCGCTCGGTATAGACAGAGATCTCGGGATCGTGGGTAACATAGATGACGGTGATGCCGCGCTCCACATTCAGACGCTGAAAGAGATCGATGATACCCAGCCCCGTCTCCGTATCCAGATTCCCCGTCGGCTCGTCGGCCAGGATGATGTCGGGCTCGTTCACCAGTGCCCGAGCCACGGCCACCCGCTGCCGCTCTCCACCAGAGAGTTCGTTGGGCTTGTGGTTCAGCCGATCTCCCAATTCCACGCTCCGCAAGGCATCTACCGCCCGTTGTCGCACCTCTCGCACACCGCCGGCGTAGCGCAGCGGCAACTGCACGTTGTCCAGCGCAGAGGTGCGGGGCAGAAGGTTGAACGTCTGGAAGACGAACCCGATGCGCTGATTGCGGATCTCGGCCAGGGCATCATCGTTCAGGGTGGAGACATCCTGCCCATTCAAAAAGTATTGCCCCGAGGTGGACGTGTCCAGGCAGCCGACGATATTCATGAGCGTGCTCTTGCCCGACCCCGAGGGCCCCATGATGGCCGTCAGTTCGCCCTCCGCTATGGACAGGGTCACGTCGCAGAGGGCGTCCACGCTGACCTCACCCATCTTATAGACTTTGCATATATCGCGCAGGTCAATGAGCATCATTCACCGCCAAAGAGCCCTCCGCCGCCCAAGAGATCCTCCCGCGGCTTGGTGACGACCACCTCCTGGCCCTCTTCCAGGCCGCTGACGATCTCTGTCCACTCTTCGTCAGAGATTCCCGTCTCTATATCCACGCGCTGCAACGCGTTCCCCTCTAACACTTCCACATATTTCCCCTTTTCGTCGCGCCGCAGGGCGCGATTGGGCACCAAAAGCACGTCATCCTTTCGCTCCACCACGACATCCACCGCCGCCGTCATCGACGGCTTCAGGGGCAGATCCGTATCCTCGAGATCGACGCGCACACCATAGACGACGAGCCCCTCCACGCTCTCGCCGGCCAGGTCGATTTGAGAAACGTGGCCCATGATATCCTGGGCGGGAAAAGCATCCAGCGAGATCCGCACTTTTTGATCCACGGCAACCTGTCCGATTTCCGTCTCGTCGACATTCACATCGATATGATAGCCGCTGGCATCGATCAGGGTACCCACGGGCGTTCCTACTGAGACCAGCTCCTCGGGGTTCAGGTCCCATAGCGCTAACCGCCCCTCAAAGGGGGCCCACAGCAGCAGATCCTCCAGCTTTTCCCGGGCCATATCCACGCTGACCTGCGCCTGACGGACCTGCGCCTCGCCGATGGCGATATCCTCCTCGGAAGGACTGGACATCAACTGATTCAACGTGGCCTCCGCCTGAGCGATCTGCGCCCTCGCCGAGACCAAGGCCGAGGCCTTGGGTGGCTCCAGTAACTGCTCGTATTTGGTTTCCGCGATCTCCACACCCACTTCCGCATTCAGCACCTGGGCCTCGGCGCTGTCACAATCGGCCTCCGTGGCGCCACGCCCCACCCGACCGCATATGGCATCCCGGCTGGCCTGGGCGTTCCAGCGCGAGTTCTTGGCCTGATCCACGTTCAGTCGCGCCAGCTCCTTCTCACGCTCCGTGGGCCCATCTTGCAGGTCCGCCAGGTTCGCCTTTGCCGAAGCGAGAGCCTCCTCGGCAGAGGCGATCTCCTCCTCTCTGGGTCCCTTGAGCGTACGGACCAACTGCGCCTCGTTGAGTTCCAGGGCGGACTCTGCCTGGCGTAGATTCAGTTGCGAATCGGTCCCCTCCAGGCGGGCCAGCACCTGTCCCGCCTCCACCACATCGCCCTCTTTCACCAACACCTCTGCCACGCGCCCGGCCATGGAAAAAATCAATTCCTGACTGCGCTCCGTCTTCAGGCTTCCCGTCGCACTGACCAGCCCCTCGATAGCCCCCCTCGCTGAGGAAACCGTCTCGATTCCCTCAGGGCGCTGCGCCTCCGACGCCTTCCGTTCGCGAGAGTAAAGTACCCAACCGGCTCCGATGACAGCCACCGCAAGCAGAATATATAGAGTCTTTTTCATCCCCATCCACACTCCTCAAAGCGATTTCCGAGACCTATTGCGTCGCCCACCACACCGCGGCAGATCACACACCAGTGGGACGCCACCATAGATTGCCACCCGTACTCTCCCAACAGAATCGACCATCAATCAAACAATTATACGATGAGGCAAGATGAACTCAAAATTAACCGAACCTCAAAAGGATGTGCAAAGCGGAAAGCGATGATGTATCATGAAATCCTCAAATCGATTCCATCAATTAAAGGAGGCTTCACCATGACCATCTCCCTCGGCTGTCACAAATGGACCTTGCGAGAGACCACCACGCTGCAGGCCGCGCGCATCATCCGCGCCCTGGGATTCGAGCGCATGGACCTGGGCAACGCCCCGGATCTCGATCCCATCGAAGCCGCCGACAACGCCCAGGAGACGATCCGCTACCTCAACGAGATCAAGGAAGAGACGGGGATTCGCTACATCGACATATTCCCCCAACTCCCCCACCCGCCAAATCACCCTCAGGCGGCAAAGCGCCGCCAGTCCCGACAATACCTGGCCAGGTGGTTCGCCATCGCCGCCGAGGTGGGTGTGGAGGGCGTGACCCTGTCGCCAGGACGTTACTGGTCCGGGCACACGCCGGAGGAGGATTTCGCGCGCGCGGCGGAAGAGATGCGCTGGGCCGTGGAAAAGGGCCAGGAGCACGGCCTCCTGACGCGCATCGAGCCCCACGTGAGTTCCGTCACCTGGACCCCCTCCCTGGCCGTGCAGATGGTGGAAGCGACCCCCGGCCTGACCCTCACCGTCGATCACTCCCATTTCATCTTTCACGATATACCCTATGAGCATATCGCCGTCATGCACCCCCATGCCAGTCACTGGCACGCGCGCCAGGCTAAACCGGGCGACATCTGCTGCACTACGGACCAGGGGGAGATCGATTTCCAGCGCATCGTGAAGGAACTAAAGGAGACGGACTACGATGGAACCATCTGCCTCGAGTTCACCCCGGGCGACTGGATGACCTGCAGTTATGTCGACTGCATCACCGAGACCCTCGCCCTCACCGAGCAACTCGAGGAATATCTGGCACAGGCATAGCCCCCGGCCTCTATCGGAAACCGGCCCGACAGACCATCGCAAAGCGGATAGGAGGGAACCCCGAGATCCCCTCCTACCCGCTTTCTCCCGCCCACTGGTCACCTTTGTTAGGGATCTGGCGCCGCCAGATCCCCCTCCCCTTATTTGACACCTCGCAACTCTGATGCTATAATAGAACAAATGTTCTTTTTTGATTGAAGCATACAGTTTACCTTGACACGCTCTTTCGCCCCTTCAAATTACGAAACGAACCCCTACTCCCCGGCCCGCAACAATAGCACCCAATCCTGGGGATGGCCGTTCTGCGCCGCCCGGGGGGCGATGAGGGAGGCCGAACTGGCATCCCCCGTGGCCTCGGCCAGTTCGCCACTGCAGGGATCGAACCACTCCATGGCATAATCGTCGAGAGAGCGGGACAGGTCTAAAAAGACCTCGCCCCCGACGGGCAGGTACGCGGCGACCACGTCCCCCTCCGGGGAAGCCAGGGCCAGCGGCCTCTCACCCGGCGCATACTCTCCCGGGGCGATCAGTTCGGGCGCTGGCGCCAGCCGCTCAAAGGATACGATCTCGGTGAAAAAGCGGTGCAGGTGCAGGAGAT
>CAZMOW010000179.1:0-3951 GCA_964567975.1 uncultured Anaerolineales bacterium
GTTGGCAAAGCGCCCGGCGCTTTGCCCCTATAGCATAGCGATGTAGCGTCTCGCCCGGTGGCCGCCTGTGGCGGCCCACGCTACTCCGCGGCACCTGGCAAAGCCAGGTGCCCGCTGCGTAGCTTACTACGAACGGGTATCACAAATGAAAGGCTCGTAGTAAGGCACGCAGCGAAGCGGAGTGCCGTTGGGAAACCGCGGAGCGGTTTTCCAATATGACGTAGAGACGGGGCGTTGCGCCGTCTGCAGTGCGGGGCAAAGCGAGCCGCAAAATGCCACACCTACAACCAAATGCAGAATCGCGCAGCGGCTTTCCCAGATGCCATGCATCTTCCCCAACTGCCAAGGGAAAGCGCAAGGCGGCTTTCCCCAGCTGCCAAGCCAGCCCATGCAGTTTTGCGAAGCAAAACTGCTGAAGAAAGAGAGAAACCCCATTTGGGGTTTCTCTCTTTCTCGTTCACAATTGTGAACGATTGCCCCCCAAACCCCTTGATTTTTCCCCCATTTTCTGCTATCCTGTATATAGAACAAATGTTCTATATACCAGGGAGGACCCCGTGCCGAACCAGAACCCCGCCCCCGGCGGACTCTTGATGCCCGGCCCTGCGCTGACGGATACGCCCCTGCAGCGCCCCGCCGACCTCATGCGCTACCTGCAGGACGCCCTGGCCCGGGAGCACCTGGCCCTGGAGGACGCCGCCGTCATCGAGGCCGAACTGTGCAACCTGCTGACCGTGCGCCGCCTCTTTGTGGCCTGGATGCGGGAGGGGGCGGCGGGTGAGGGCGGGACGCCGGATATCGATCCCGCCCAATTCCTGCGCGCCTGGAACGATTCCGTCACCCGCGTCATCCAGCTCCTGCGCGCCCGCCGCGATCTTGCCAGCGCAGACGGCGGCGAGTGGGCCGCCCTCATCGATGCTGTCTATGATCAACTGGAGGAAGAGGGATGATGCTTTGGGAAGACTTCGGATGTCTGCTTACCGTTCTTATTCCGTCAAGAGGATGTCGATTAGGACGCGCAAATAGGTTATCGGGGTGTTGGAAGACTTCCGAAGTCTCTTCGCCAGCCCCTCCAAAATTGCAGGCATAGGGCCTTTTCTTCTCGCCCCACTAGCCTGCGACTTGGAGTCGCAGGTGTCTGTCTGGCCCGTACGTAGGTCGGAAAGCCGTTCCGACCAGGGCGGATTGGCAATCCGCCCTACGTTATGAATGTAGCTGGCGGTACGCTGCAGTTTGTGGTTGCGAAGACTTGGGAACTCTGCTTACCGTCCTTATTCCGTCGAGAGAAAGTCTATCAGAACGCGCAAATGGGTTGGGTTATCGGGGTGTTGGAAGAATTCCAAAGTCTTTTCGCCAGCCCCTCAGCGCCCCAAAGGGGCGCTGAGGGAGCGGACGCTCCATCTCCCCCTCCCCCTCTGCCATCGTATGGAGAGGGGGAGGGGGCCGGGGGGAGGGGGTGAGGCCTTCTCCCGGAGCCTCATTCTACACCTAACGGCGGCAGGGGAGCCATATGTGTCCAGTAATTCAGATAGCGCCCGCCAAAGACGTGGCCGGCGTCGTCATAGAACGACTGCACCACAACCAGGGAGACCTCCTCGTGGGCCGCGGCCAGGTCCTCCAGGGCGGGGAGGGCGCGGAGGAGGTGCTCCTCCAGGTCCCAGTGGCGGCAAAAGAGGCCCATGTAGCAGCGCGCGGCGCATCCCGCCCGCGCCGCGCGGGCCAGGATCTCCAGTTGCGTCGCCAGGTCGTCCACCGTCTCCGCCGTCAGGTCCGACACCAGGCAGAGGCGCACGGCAGCCAGCAGGGGTTCCGGCTGGGAGGACGCCAGATCCTGCGTCTCCGCCGTTTTACGGTTGGCCACCACCTCCAGGGGGTGGCTGTGCACAAAGCGCGGGTGGAGGAGGACGAGGTCGTGGGGCCGGCGTCCGGCGCCGTCGGCGTCTCCCGTCCCCAAAGGGGGATAGCCGCAATGTACGAGGCTCGTGCGTCGTCCGTCGGCGGCGGTGTGGGGTTCCGCCAGGAGTCGTTGCCCCTGCAGGACCTGAAAGAGGGCCCGCGAGAGGGCGGCGTGCAGTTCCACCTGGCGAAAAAAGGCGTCGGGCAGGCGCTCGAACCGCGCCACGATCCTGGCCACGCCCCGTTCCACGGCCACGTGATAGGCGCCGTCTTGTGTGCCGGGCAAGGATGCACCTCCTTTTCGATGCGCGCCCCGCATGGGGCCCGCGCAGGGATCAAAAGGGATGGGGGAATTGTAGCAGGTGCAGTGGGCGGGGTCAACTGGTGGCAGTTTGGCAGAGTCAAACTGCCCAGACGCCTTGCGTCTTGCCCCCGTTCGTAGTAAGGCACGCAGCGGGGCTTGCAAAGCCTGCGGAGTGCCGTTGGCCTCACCCCCACCCCGGGGATGTGGCTTTGCCACACCCCTTAGCAGTTTTGCATAGCAAAACTGCCAAAGGGAAATGCGAAGCATTTCCCTCCACCCCCTCCCCCTCTCCATTCAATGGAGAGGGGGAGGGGGCCGGGGGGAAGGGGTGAGGCATAACCAAAGGAGAACGCCCATGACCCACAACCAGCAGCGCGTGCATACCACCCTCTACCGCACCCTATCCTCCATGGAGGCCTTTAGCGCCCGCGTGCTGCGCCGCCCCCTGCGGGACTATCAGCTGGCGCCCGCCCGGGCCATCGTGGACTCGGTGCGCCGGGGGCGGGGGCTCACCCTGGCGGTGATGATGGCCCGCCAGGCGGGCAAGAACGAGATCTCGGCCCACGTGGAGGCCTTTTTGCTCAATCTCAACCGCCGCCGTGGGGGGTCCCTGATCAAGGCCGCCCCCACCTTTACGCCCCAGGCCCTGAACAGCATGCGCCGCCTGGGGGCCGTCCTCGAGGGCAGCCGGCTTCCCCCGGTCGCGCGCGAGGGGGGCCACGTGCTGCGCGTGGGCCGGGCCCGGGCCGCTTTCTACTCCGCCCACCCTCGGGCCAACGTCATGGGCGCCACGGCCAGCGTGCTGCTGGAGGCCGACGAGGCCCAGGACGTGGACGAGGACAAATGGAACCGCGATTTCCGTCCCATGGGCGCCAGCACCAACGTGACCACCGTGCTGTGGGGCACCCCCTGGACGCCCCACACCCTGCTGGCCCGCAGCATCCGCGCCCTGCGGCGCGCCGAGGGACGGGATGGCCTGCGCCGTGTCTTTATCGTGCCCTGGAAACGGGTGGCCGGGGAGGTGCCCGCCTATGGGCGCTATGTGCGGGGGGAGATGCGCCGCCTGGGGCGCCACCATCCCCTCTTTAGGACCCAGTACGCCCTGGAGACCGTGGGGGGCGAGGGGGGCATGTTCCCCCCAGAGGTGCGGGCCCTCATGCGGGGCACCCACCCCCGCCAGCAGAGGCCCACGCCGGGCGGCCGCTACGCCCTCTTGGTGGATGTGGCCGGCGGGGCCGAGGATCGCCTGGAGGGGGCCGCCCTCCGCGCCCGGCGGCCGCGCAAGGACAGCACCGCCGTCACCATCGTGGAGATGCGCCACACCGTGGGCGGGCTGTCCCGCTTTTTGGTGGTGGATCGCCGCTACTGGACCGGCACCCCCCACGACCGCCTCTACGGCGCCCTGGTAAAACTGGCCGAACTGTGGGGCGCCGTCCGTGTGGTGGTGGACGCCACCGGCGTGGGGGCCGGCCTGGCCGCTTTTCTGCAGCGGCGCCTGGGGGGGCGCGTAGAGCCCTTTTTCTTTACCCGCCGCTCCAAGAGCGACCTGGGCTGGGGCTTTTTGGGCATCTGTCAGTCGGGCCGCTTTGCCGACCACGGCGACGACGGCGGTCCCGAGTGGCAGCAGTTCTGGCGCGAGGTGGAGGCCGCCGATTATCAGGTCAGCGGTGGCCCCGACCGCCTCATGCGCTGGGGCGTGGAGGACCCCGCCGTGCACGACGACCTGCTGATCTCCGCCGCCCTTTGCGCCG
>CAZMOW010000180.1:0-3924 GCA_964567975.1 uncultured Anaerolineales bacterium
GAAGCCAGGAGAGGGGGGGCTCGTGCCACTGCCAAAGGAGAAGGCCGATGGCACCCCCCAGAATCATCCCCGCTGTGGCAACAGCGCCCGCCAGCGATAGAGAACGAAGCAGCAACTGTAGCCGTCGCCCCTCGGTCACGACCAAGATCCCGCCTTTTGCCACCGACCCCCGCTCGCCATCGAAAGGGATGGCGATGATGGGTCCCGTGACCAAAAAAAGGAAGAGCAGGAGGCCCAGCCCATGGAATATCCGCGCCCCCCACTGTCTGAGCTTTGCCCAGGATAGACGTCGCCGATTCACGATCTCCTTGAACATGACGGGCTTAGCGCACGAACACCTCGCGGAGTTCCTCTTGGGCTTGGCTGATGTATTCATAGACGGCCTGTAGGTTTACCTCCATCCCTTTCACCTCTGTCTCTTCCTGACAACCAGAGAAGACCTGACTCTGGAGTGAGATGTGGCTCCATCCGGAATCGAGCAGCGCCTGATCTATTTCCGGGCTGAGCAAATAGTCGATGAGTTCCTTTCCGGTTTCAGGATGCGGAGCATCGGCGATCAGGGCTACGGTATTGGGGACGATGGGCGTCCCCAATGTATCCTGATCGGGAAAGATGAGGGCCACCGGCTCGCCTCGCGATATGGGACTGCAAGCGTCGTCGGTGTCCGTAAACCCCCACAGCAGGTCTCCCTTTACCACCAGATCGCGCACCACCGAGTTCCCGTCGACGATGCGTACATCGGCCTCTTGAACCTCCTGGAAAAATTCTCGGGCCTTTTCCGGCCCCCAGTGGGCGTACAGGGCCGCAGCGTGAGTGGCCGTGGTGCCAAAGAGCGGATAGGCAAGGCCAACTTGCGCCCCCGGCCATCGAGGATCTGTGAGGTCGTGTATGGAGGTGGGATAGTCATCGCGTTCCAGTTTGTCCGTGTTAACCAGGATCACCCTCCCTCGCCCCGCAAAGCCGGTCCAATAGCCCTCGGGATCGCGATAGGCCTCGGGAATGCCCTGAGCCGCTTCTGGCCTATAGGAAGCCAGGACACCGCGCTCCTTTAGGAGCAACGTCTGGGCGAACTCGCCGTTCCAAAAGATATCGGCCTGGGGTCGTTCCTTCTCGGCGATCAGGCGGTTGACCAGGCCCGTCGTCTTGGCCGCCTCCACGTCGTAAACGGCGAGTACCTCGATGCCAGTCTCCTCTTCAAAGCGATCGAGGATGGGCTCAGAGTATATCTGATCGACCGAGGTATAGACGACGACCTGGGAGGCCTTTTGCTGACAGGCGACGGTGACAGTGAGGACCGTTACCAGCACAAGACTGAGAACGAGGAATAGGGGGCGGAGGTTACACCTGGAGCGCAGAGATGACATGTTATTCTACCTTTTTGTATAGAAAGCTTCTGGATTGGGTGGTGCGCGTTCACCATCGGCTTTAAGCCGATGGCCCTGCAGGCACGGGCGGGGGGAGGCAGACGCTAGATCAGCTTGCGAATGCCACTCTCGCCGCGCCGCTTTTGCACATAGTCGCCTATCTGCCAGTCGCGGGCGGCTCGTTGCTTGCGCACCTTGCCCGAGGGCTGGCGAATGTAGGCATAGTTGACGGTACGGGTATAGCCACCGTCCTCGTCATTGACGTGTTCCCGTTCCTGCCGCATGTCGACGATCTCGCCCTCCCACTGGCGCAGCAACTGGACGGCCATCAGAATCACGGACAGCGCCCCCGCTGCGGCGAGGCCCAGGGCTAACCCCTGTCCGGCGTCCGGTACAAAGATGAGAACTGCCCCGATCACTGCCAGCCAAAAGAGGGCCACGCCCAGCAGCTTGAGCAGGATCTTGCCCCCACCCCCGCCCTTTTCCTGCGTAGGGGCGGATGCCTTTTCCCCATAGGGGGAGGCGGCCACCCACCCATCTCCCGTCCAGCGGTGCCAGGCGCCGCTGCCCTCCTGCAGCATCCACAGGTTGCCTTCCGCATCGGTGACCCTGATCTCGCCCAGGGCGGCGCGATAGCTGTCGCCGTCCATGCGCCCGGCGGCGTACGCGTCCGTCAACTGACGGAAACGCCCCTCCGCCTGCCGAAAGGGATTTTCGTTGCCCATCTTGTCCGTTTCCTCCCCAAGGTATCGTGCCTCTATGGAGCGACGTTGCATCACCTTGATTTTCGTCCTGCGGATTCTAACCCAGGTTCATGATCCTGTCCACTCGGGACTGTTTCCCCGCCTCGCGCTGCCATGAACGGGTACCGCTGGTGGACCATAGCGCGAGCTGCCAGATGTCCTTGCAATCTCTTTCGGAAGCGAGTATAACATAAGGGATGGTTGGGAAGGACTGGACGAACGCGAGAACGTGGAAAGGAGCATATCATGCCCATCTACACCTATGCGAAACTGACCGAGGAGCAGTTGGAAAAGGTGCGGACTTTTGAAGAGGAGACGGACAAGCGCGTATTGGTCCTCCGTTCCTATAACGCGCAGCCGGACGAACTCGGCGAGGAGGAGTTGGACAAACTCCAGGACCTGGAGACGGAACTGGGCTATGTGATCCTGGCGGTAGAATAGCCATTCACTGTGGATTTTAAGGAGAGGGTATGACAGAGATCAGCATTCGCGGCACCGGGTTTTTCTTGGACGGCGAGGCCACGTATATGGGGCGCATGTTCGAGGGGCATCGCATCCAGGGGCTACTGTTCAACGTGCGGGCCGTGCAGGCCACCTTTGACGACGCCAATCCGGAGACGCGCTCCAACTGGGTCTATCCGGACACGGGGGTATGGGACCCACAGCGCAACGTGCGCGAGTTCTGCGAGGCCCTGCCCTCCTGGCGCCGCCATGGCGTGCTGGCCTTTACCATCAACGTGCAGGGGGGCGGTCCCCTCTATATCCCCGAGATCTATCAGAACTATGACAACAACGGCTTTACGCCGCAGGGACACCTGAAGGCGGCCTATGCGGGGCGCATGGCCCGCGTGTTGGAGCGCGCCGACGAGTTGGGTATGGTGGTCATCGTGAGTTTCTTTTACTGGGTGTTCCTGCGCGAGATGGAGGGCGAGGAGGCGGTCTGGCGTGCCGCCCACGAGACCCTGGAATTCCTGGAGGGCACCGGGCACCGCAATGTGCTCATCGAGCTGGCCAACGAGGTCGACGTGGTCGTGGACCGCACCGCGTACGATATCTTTCGTTGGAATCGCGTGCACGAGATGGTGGAGGAATTGCGCGAGGAGCATCCCGATTTCCTCTATTCCACCAGCGGCGGTGGGGCGGACGTGGAGACGGGACGGGGCATGCCCTCTCCCTCCCTGGTAGAGAGCGCCGACTATGTGCTGCTCCACGGCAACGGCACCCATCCGCCCGAACTGGCGGCGGCCATCCAGGCGGTAAAGGAGATGCCGGCCTATGGGCGGGAGCCCAAACCCATCGTCATCAATGAGGACTCGCCGGCTGTGGCCAACATGGACGCCGCCTGGCGCAATGGCGCCTCCTGGGGCTATTTCGACCAGGGCTTTGAGGATCAGGGCGACGATCCCTATGAATCCTATCAGAAGCGCCCGCGGACCAACGAGGGACCCTATACAGAACTCAATGGGTTCCAGACGCCGCCGGTGAACTGGACCATCAACACCCCCTTCAAGCGGGCCTTTTTCGACCGCGTGGCCGAGGTCACGGGGGCGGAGCAGGAAGGGGAGGAATAGTCGCATGAAAATCATGGATGTCGAGGTCTGCCCCGTCTCTTTGTGGGGGGGGAACATGCCCCTGGTGCTGAAATACGGTCCCGAGGACATCCCCGCGCGCCGGGAACTGGTCGACGCGCCCATGTCCCTTCTATTGGTGAGAGGATGGCAGTCTGGGATTCCAATAACACTATGGTTGTGTGAAACACAACCATGGCTCTACTGAAAGAAGGTCCATGAGTTGCGTCGCACTTGATGGACGTGCTC
>CAZMOW010000181.1:0-3876 GCA_964567975.1 uncultured Anaerolineales bacterium
GGTCAGAAGGTGTAGAGACGCAAGATCTTAAGTCTGTACATTAGATTTTCTCCTCCGCCTCCTTCATATCCTCGATCAGGAACTCTATGGCCAGGTCGCGCAGGGTGTCCTCGCTGGGGACGGTGGTCTCCTGGTCCCAGCCCGCAAAGTCGAGGAACTCGCTGTTGAGGGTCTCCATATCCACGGTGATGCCCTCCAGGGGGCCCTCCTCCTGGGGCGGCTTGCCGATCATGCGACCGGGGACGTTGCGCAGCAGGGGGTTCTGCCCCTCGCGCAGGTTAAAGGCGTGGCGCATGGTGTAGATGCGCATGCCCGTCTCGTAGACCTTGTCCAGGTCAAAGTCCCAGCCCGTCACCGCCGCAAGTTGGGCGGGCACAGCCGCGGCCGGATAGCTTATCCAGCCAAAGAGGCACAGGCCGGCCGCTTCCACCACCTCCACCGCCGTCACCAGTTTCCAGTGGGTCTCGGCCTTGCCCGTGTAGACATACTTGTCGTCCAATCCCTCGTACACGGGATCCGCATCGCCCGGCTCCTCGATGCCCGGAGGCGGAAGCAGTTCGCTGCCCTGGGTGTGGCGACCGGGGGTGGGGTTGAGAGTGTAGGTAGGCGCCAGCCCGGGGACGAACTTGGGATCGTGGGCCGGCAACTCCTCGCCGCCCACCTCTATGGCATACTCGGTGCCCTCGCGGCCCAGTTTCTTCCAGGCCGTGCGGATGCCGTCGGCGAACAGGTCGCCCGCCCCCTCCCTCTCGGCGATCTTTTCCGCCATGGCCACGATGGCCTCGGCATTACCCCAGGTCATCTCCAGCCCGTCCACGTCCTCGGGGCCAAGAAGGCCCTCCTCGTAGCACTCGATGATGTAGCCGATGGTGGCGCCCACCGAGATGGTGTCCAGGCCGGCGTTGTTGCAAACCTCGTTGAGCCGGACGATGGAGGCCAGGTCATCGTTGAGGAGGTTGGTGCCCAACATACACAGGGTCTCATATTCGGGCTTGTGGCCGATGCCCTCGTTCAACTCCAGGGGGAACTCGTCACCAACCTGGGGCATCTTGCCGCCGCAGCGTATGGGGCAGTGCCAGCAGCCATAGGGCTCATAGCCCTCCACCTCCACGATGGTGGCCCCGTCGATCTTGTGGGCCTTTTCCGAGGGGAAATCCATCACGCCCACGCCGCCCCAGTTCTTGACCGGCGAGTCGCCGCTGAGGGCGGACTCCTCGGTGATGCCCGCCGTGCCCTTTTCGTGCAGGTTCTCATAGGATCCGCCGGCATTCCGAAGGGTCTTCCGTCTCACCTCCATGAGTTCCTCGCGGTTGGCCACGGGCACCTCCATATCGCCCTTGACCACCACGGCTTTGAGGCGCTTGGAGCCCATCACCGCGCCCAGCCCGGAGCGACCGGCGGCCCGCTCCTTGTCGTTCATGATGGCGGCCATGAGGGACAGTTTCTCCCCCGCCGGCCCGATGGAGCAGATCTCCACGTCGTCGCCGTGCCGCGCCTTGAGTTCGTCCTCCAGCGGCGTCACGCCCAGGCCCCATAGGTCCCTGGCATCGCAGAGCTCAGCCTGGCCCTCGTCGATGAGCAGGTACACCGGCTCCTGGGAGATGCCGCTGAACAGCAGGCCATCAAAGCCAGCGAATTTCAGATAGGGCCCAAAGAAGCCGCCGCAGTTGGCGTCGCCCCAGCCCCCCGTCTTGGGCGACTTGGCCACGGCCACAAAGCGGGAGCCGATGATGGCCGGCGTGCCCGTCAGCGGCCCCGTCAGCAAGCCAAAGATGTTGCTGGGGCCCAACGGGTTGGCGCCGGCGGGGATGCGCTCGTAAAGCAACTTGGCGCCCACGCCATAGCCCCCGATATAGTCGTGACAGAGTTCGTCGTCTAGAGCTTCCTCCTCAATCTCACCACGGGTGAGATTGACGTTCAGGATCTTGCCCATGTATCCCCGAGCCATAATATCCTCCCTTTTGAATAGATAGGTAGATACGACCAATCTCCCGCTGCCATGACCCTCATGTGCCATGACAGCCGATCAGGATGGAGAACGCTGTCCCATCCTGATGGCATTATAGCATACTCTTGACGTGCTTTCAACGTGTTTTTGGAACCTGGGTGCACGCAAATGTTGTAGATGACTCACCATTCCCCATCCGCGCAGGCGGACGATTGGCCGTAGGCCTGTGCAATGAGACTTTAGTCCATGCACCACCGGGGCGCCGGTGGCCAGCGGCCAATGAACTCGGGCGCAAAGGTGCTTTGCGCTGGGCGTCGACCTGCGTCGACGCATCTGGGCGGGTGAACTCTCCCCTCACATCCCCCCCACGCCGGGGGGTTACGCGGGACGGTGGGAGCATAGTATAATGGGGATATGTAACATCGTTCACCCTTTTTCGTTATAGTTAGTGAAGCTCGGCCAGATAGATTTGTCTATGACACAGAAACCAACAACACGGGACGATCACGAGCTTGTCCGCCGGGCAGCAGGGGGCGATGCCCATGCCTTTGGCGATCTGTACATGCATTATCTGGATGATATATACCAATACGTATTTTACAGGCTGGGGAACGAGGGAAAGGCGGAAGACCTGACGGAACAGGTCTTTCTAAAGGCCTGGGAGGCCATAGAGGGATACGAGCAGGGCGAGTATCCGTTCTCTTCCTGGCTGTACCGCATCGCCCATAACGCCGTCATCGACCACTATCGAACGCAAAAGGAGGAAGAGCCGCTCGAAGCGATCTCCTTTAGATTGGCCGACGAGGCCGTGGGACCGGAGGAAAGGCTGATCCACGAGGCAGAGGTGACTTCCCTGTGCGAGGCCCTGACGCAACTATCGGAGGAGAAACAGCAGTTGCTCGTCCTGCGCTTCGTCCAGGGATTGCCACACGCCCAGGTGGCCGAGATCCTGGGCAAGAGCGAGGGCGCCTGCCGGGTGATGCAGCACCGCGCCCTGGAAACCCTCAATGAGATGATGACAGAGGATTGATGAAACGATGTCCGAGATAGAAGAATTGCTGGCCCAGTGCCTGAAGAAAATAGAAGAGGGTGATAGCGTGGAGGGATGCCTGGCGCGGCATCCCGAGCGGCGCGAGGAGCTCATCCCCCTCCTTTGCGCGGCACAGCGCATGCGCGGCGCTCCCAAGGTGGCCCCCTCCCCCGCCTTTCGGCAAGGCGCTCGCGCGCGCATGTTGAATATGGTCGAGACCCGGGCATCGGCCGCGGCGTCGGATCACCCCAAGTCCCCGAGACCAAGGGGCCTCTTCCAGCGCCTGGGTCTCGCCATGCCGGCCATGGTGACCATCATCGTGATCGCGCTGCTGGCGACGACGGGCCTGGGCGTCGTCCAGGCCTCATCGCGCAGCCTGCCCGGAGAGCCCCTGTATGGGGTCAAGTTGGCCGCCGAACGGGTCGGCCTGGCCCTCTCGCCAACCCAGGCGGCCGCTGCCAGGGCCCATCTGGCAGCGGCGGAGGAGCGGCTGGAGGAGGCGGCTCGCCTGAGCGAGGCGAATGGCGAGAAATATATGGAAAGCCTGATGCACCAGTACGTGGAGCAGGTGCAGGCGGCGAACGAGGTGCTGATGGACCGAGGGCTTGGAGACGATCAGGTCGGCCCGCTGGCCGAGCAACTGCAGGCCCGCCTGACCTACCACCAAGGGGTGCTGGAGCAGGTACGGGAGCAAGTGCCCGAGGCGGCACACGGGGGCGTCGATCGAGCCCTAAAGGCCTCCCAAAGCGCGCAGGAGCAGGCGGCCGGGCTGACCGACAAGCCAGAGGGGCCTCCTGCCGAGAAGGGGCCGCCCTCCCACGCGCCGGCCGCCCCAGAGGACGGCCCAGCGGATACAGAGAAACCCACCAGGCCGGGCCCCACGGCCCGTCCCTCTCCG
>CAZMOW010000182.1:0-3859 GCA_964567975.1 uncultured Anaerolineales bacterium
CCAGGCCGGCGATCTCCATCCACTCGCTGGGGCCGCCGGTGCGCCGCGCGTCGGGTTGCAGGATATCGCAACCGCCAGCGGCGATCAGCTCCTGCACGTGATACTTGGCGTACTCGTTCTCGCCGGCGGCCACGGGGATATCCAGGGCGTCGGCCAGGCAGCCATACCCCTCCTTATCGTGAGGGCGTAGCGGCTCCTCGAACCAATAGCAGCCAAGCGCTTCGTAGACGCGCCCCCGGCGCAGCGCCTCGACGCGATTGAGCACCTGGTTGGCGTCGACCATGAGCACGCCGTCCTCGCCCACCAGCGCCCGCGCTGCCTCGATGCGTCGAACATCCTCCTCCAGCGAGCCGCGAGCCACCTTGATCTTGACGCCCGCCATCTCGTCCTCCATCGCCTGGGCGATGGCGCGCTTGAAATGATCGAGGGAGTCGGCAGCATCGTCATCGTCATAGTACCAACCGACCATGGCATAGGCCGGGATGCGTTCGCGGCAGGCCCCCAGTAACTTCCAGCCCGGCACGTGCAGGCTGCGGGCCATGAGATCCCAGACGGCCACGTCCAGCGCGGTAAGCGCCAGGTGGTTGACGCCCTCCACCCCCGCATACTCGATCTCGTGCCACAGCCGATCCCGGATGCGCCGGGGGAAAAAGGGATCTTGCCCGTCAAGGACCGGCGCCAGTTGCCGCTCCACAAGCACTTGTAGCGCATCGGCCACGTGCGGGGCCACGCCGAGCCCGAGATAGCCGTGGCCGGTTAGCTCCGCGTCGGTGCGTAGGCGGATGACCAGGGCCGAGCGGCTCCCGAAATGATGTTGGGCGTCAGAAAAGGCACTGGCGCCTGGCATGTGCAGCAAAATAGTTTCCACGTCCGTGATCTTCATGCAGTGATCCTCTCAGTTATTATCGAGACTATGGACCAAGTTTCCACAGCGTCCTCCCCTACCATGCCACGTTTCCCGAATACCCGCAAGACGACCTGCGTCTCAGGGCAGAAGAGACGTGCCCCCCCATCCTCACCACGCCACCTTCTCGCTCACGCTGGCCACGCGCCCCGCGGGGGTGCCCAGTTCCCGCAAAAAGTTTACCAGCGCCCGATGCATCTTCCGCGCCACGTCGGGCCTGTCGCAGAAGATGTTGTGCAGTTCGTGCGGGTCCTCGACCAGGTCGTGGAGTTCAGGGGTGTCGTGTTGCCCCCGAGGGCTGTAGGTGTAACGCCCGTCGGTGACGGTGGGAAAGGGCTTTTTGTTATCCGTATCGTCCAGCAGGGCAAAGGAACTGAAGGCGTACTGCCGCGGCCATGCCTCCTCGCCCGTGAGCAGGGGCACCAGCGAGGTGCCGTGCACTCCCTCCGGGAGGGGAACGTCCGCCAGATCAAGGAGGGTGGGCATCAGGTCCGGCGGCTGGACCAACTCGGAGAAGGTGCGCCCCCCGGACACCCCGGGAACGTGGATGGCAAGGGGGATGTGGGTGAGTTCGCGATAGAGGGTGCAGCGTCGCGGATCGTCCGGATCGCGGTTCTCCTTGCCCACCCAGTCGTGCTCGCCGAGATAGTGGCCGTGATCGCTGGTAAAGACGATGGCCGTGTTATCCATCAATCCCAGTTCCTCCGCCTTGCGCAGGATGTGCCCCACCCACTTGCTGACCAAACTGGCCTCCGCCCGATAGTGGGCCCGGAGATTGTGCAGTTCGGCCTCAGAGTAATGATTGGCGAGGGCATAGTTGGGGTGTATCATGGGCGGACCGTCATAGTCGCTGTCGTCGAACCAGCGCACCAGGTACTCGGGCGGGTCCCAGGGCTCGTGGGGATCGAACATATCCACCCACAGGAAAAAGCCCTCGTGCTTGTAGTTGAGCTCCAGCCATTTGGAGGCCAGCCGCGCCGTCTGGGCGCAATAGCGATCCTCCTCCCAAACCCACTCGCTGTGCGACCAGGTATGCACGTCGGGCAGGGAATAGTCGCCAAAGCGGATAAAGTTGCGATCCACCGTCTCATCGGGCATCACCTTGCGCAGGGGGACGTTCATGCGCAAAAAGGGCGTGTCCCCCTCCTGGCCGCGCACGGCACGGGCGGCGTCGAAGCCGCGATCGAACCACGTCCGGCCGCGCATCAGGTGGGGCGTGTCGCACAGCAGTTGGGACAGATAGCCGCCCTCTCCCAGGCAATCGGCCAGCACGGGCAGGTCGGGATCGATGGGCTGCCAGCCGTGAAAGGGAAAGGTGTAGCGCCCGGTGATACTGTCCGTGCGATGGGGGATGGTGGGAAAGCTGGACAGGTAACAATTCTCAAAGAGGTTGGCATTGGCGATAAAGCGGTCCAGATCGGGCGTGCGCGCCCGCCCCCCACCCACGGCCAGGTTATCGTAGCGATAGGTATCCGACACGATGACGATGATGTTCTGTGCGTTCATGGTATGCCTCCGTTGGTATCGGTGACGCACCGCCGTAAACAGACGGTGCTGGTTAGCTGGCTCAGGCCAGGTCCGCCTCTTTAGGGCGGAGTGCCGGAGAAAAAGTGCAACTGAACGCCGACGCCCGCCCGCGCAGCCCTAAAGACTCTATGCCTCCGCGGGATGGAAAATGGGTTCGTTTCGTAAAAATGTGCTACGGGATGATGGCTGGGTGGATGGCGGAAGCGGATCTGACATGAAGCGCATATACCCCCCGGCTGATAATAGAACATTTGCTCTATTATCGCATAGGGGCTGTGCGTTGTCAAGGAAGATGGAAAAGAAAAGCCGAGGGCAGAAGGAGGATCAGTGCCCCCAAGGGAGCACGAATCCCTGTCGGGGTGCTGCGAACCCCATCCCCTCCGAAGAGGGGATACAACGGTGCCTCCAGGTGTTCCCCAGCGACCCTGTCCCCCATGGGATTGCATGCTATCGTAGAGTATCTTAGGATAAGCACAACTGGCATACGGAATTGGGCCAAGGCGAGGCGGAGGGACATGATGGCCGTCAGGATAACCTATTTCGTGCACGGAACGACGACGGACAATGAGGCGGGGCGCGCCACGGGGCAGTGCCCGGGGGAACTGTCCCCCCTCGGCGTAAAGCAGGCCAGGGCCCTGGCCAAGGAGGTGGCGGATAGGACCTTCGATGCCATCTACTGCTCCGATCTGCAGCGCGCGGTGAATTCGGCCATCCTGGCCTTTGGCGACGATCACCCCATCCGCCAGGACGCGCGGCTCCGGGAGATCGACTATGGCGATCTCAGCAAGAAAAAGAAGAGCTGGGACCTCAAGGACTTTATCGACACCCCCTATCCCGGCGGCGAGAGTTACAAAGACGTGGAGCGGAGGATGGCCGAGTTTTTGGGATATCTGGGCGCAAACTATCAGGGGAAACGTATCGCCATCGTCGCCCACCAGGCTCCCCAACTGGCCCTGGAGGTACTCTTGCAAAGCAAGACGTGGGAACAGGCCATAGAGGAAGACTGGCGCAGGACGGGCGACTGGCAACCGGGCTGGGAATACGTGCTGTGTACACCGTAGGCGCATTTTCGACTCGCTGCCCCCCATATTCAGATCCACTATAAGGGACGGGGCATCGGTCTGGCGCCCCCTGGGAGCAGAAAATGGGTTCGTTTCGTAATATGGGGGGATGGTTTGGCGGAAAATGGGTTCGTTTCGTAAAAAGGGGTTTGCGCGCAGGTGGGTGGATGGGCGTGCATTTAGCATACATCATATCCCCCTGATCGGTAATAGAACATATGTTCTATTGTACTATGGGGTTGCCAGGCTGTCAAAAAGGGGGAGAGGGAGGGCAAATGTAGAAGTTGGCGAAGCGGACGCTTCGCGCTACGGGTCCACGACGCACCGCCGTAAACAGGCGGTGCTGGTTGGCTGGCTCAGGCCAGTT
>CAZMOW010000183.1:0-3848 GCA_964567975.1 uncultured Anaerolineales bacterium
GGGTCTCGGCGGAGAATCCGCGATACGCGCGGCTCGGGCCGCTCGAGGCGCGCCTCGCCTACGCCCGCTCGCCCGAGTCGATCGTGGATCTCGTCGCGGTGCTCCCGATGTACGCGGTCGTGATCGTCGGGGCGGATCTCAGGGGCCTTCTCCTCCTCAGGGTGCTCCGGCTCCTGAAGCTCTTCCGCTATTCCGGCGGCATGGCGGCCCTCGGCGACGCGGTCGCGGCGGAGCGCCGCTCCCTCTCGGCCTGCGCGATCATCCTCGCCACCGTCGTGGCGCTGTCGGCGAGCGCCATCCACTACGCCGAGCGCGCCGCCCAGCCGGAGGTCTTCGGCACCCTCGAGGACGCCTTCTGGTGGTCGATCGTGACGATCACGACGGTCGGCTACGGCGACACGGTTCCCGTCACCGGGCTCGGACGCGCGGTCGCGGCGATGACGATGGTCGTGGGCTTCGCCTTCATCGCGCTGCCGATCGCGATCCTCTCGTCCTCCTTCGCGGAAGTGATCCGCAACCGCGACTTCCAGGTGACGTGGGCGCTCGTCGGCGAGGTCCCCTTCCTCGCCGGGCTCGACGCGGCGACGATCTCGCGCTGGATGCCGCGCCTCATCGCCCGCAGGTTCGAGCGCGGCGACGTCGTCGTCCCCGCCGGCGAGGAGCCGGCCGAGTTCCACATGGTCGTCGCGGGAACGCTGGAGGGCGGCGCCGTCGAGGCGGGCGACGAGGCGCCGGTCCGCCTCGGGGAGGGCGCCGTCTTCGGCGGCCCGGTGCGGCTTTCCGGCCTGGGCGTCGAGGGGCCTCATCCGCCCCCTCGACAGCCTCCTGGAGGCCGAGAATTTCGACACGGGCGACATCTTTCAGGGGGGCCTGGACGCCTGCCGGCACGAGGGAGGGCTCATGGGTGTCCCTTTCCTCTGCCATGCGGGGGAAAATGTGCTGCTCTACAACGAGGAGCTCTTTGCCCAGCGGGAACTCGCCCCTCCCGCCGCCGACTGGACCCTGGAAGATCTGGAACAGACCGGCCAACAGCTGACGCGGGACGCGAATGGGGACGGTAGTATCGATCAGTTCGGTTATGTCTCATCCCCCGAGCTTCCCAGCGCCTACCCCCTACTGCACCTCTTTGACGCCCATCTCTTCTCCGAGGACGGCAAAAGCAGCACCGTGACAGGGGACGACGCCTTAGCCTTCCTTGAATGGGCCCACGGGCAGCGGCATGCAGGACAGATCGCCCCCACGCCGGCCCAGATCGAGCGGGGCCCCCTGGAGATGTTCCGTAGCGGCAGGGCGGCCATGCTGCGGGGCGACCTGCGCATCCTCATGGCCCTGGAGCGCATGGGAGAGGACGCCCCCCCGACGGGAAGTGCCCTTTTGCCCACGCATCCGGCCACGGGCAAAGAGGGTACCCTGGCTCAGGGCATGGCCTACGCCATCACGCGAGAGAGCGATATCCCCCAACACGCGCTGCAATGGATACGCTTCATGTGCAGCCGGGAGATGGGCGTGCAGATGTTTCTCGGGGGCTATGCCGAACCGGGATGCCGCATCGCGTCCTGGAGCGATCCTCGTGTGTTGGAGCGCTTTCCCATCTGCTCCCGCATCGCCGAGGCGGCGGAAGGCGCAGAATCTCAGCGTCTGCCCTGGAACCTGCGCACGGCAGAGTGTCTATCGGTCTGGAATAGGGGCCTACGGGCGATCCTGTCCAATCAGATCAGTATAGAAGACGGCGCGGAACGTATGGCAGAGGAGATAGAGGAGATATTGGAGCGCACACCCGAGGGCGTTCCCCCGATCGACGACGGGCAGATGCCCACAGTGGGGTAGCGACCAGCTGTCATCGGATGACTGATATAAAAGTGATCTGATGAGACTTCGGAAGTCTCTATGTTCATCTTGCCACTGCATCCGCTCGGATATAAGGATTCTTCTTGCTCATGTCATGCTGCTAGAGAAGACTTCCGAAGTCTTTTGGGGATCCCAGGAACAGGAATTAACCAAGTGTTAAATCTAGGCTTAGCGCCGGGCTTGAGGCCGGGCATGTTCGGGCAATATGCTGTGCATATTCCCCCTGGGCGTCTTACGTCCGCACCCTCACACCGGGGACCGTCTGTCGCAGTTCCTTCACCGCCTCCGCCAACGCCTCCTCATCCAGCGCCTCGGCGTCGGCCAGGGCGGCATCCACCTCGTCGGTGTAACGAAAGGCCTGCAGAACCCACCCATCTCCCGCCTCAAGCTCGCCAGCAATGGCAAAAAGATCCTCTTTCCCCAGGCCGGGGGCCACCGTGGTACGGAACTCGTAGGCCGGTGCCCGGGCGCGCAGGAGGTTCATGCTCTCGCGGATGGCCTCCAGGTCCACGGGGCGACCCGCCATCTGTTGGTAGCGTTCATCCAACGGGGCCTTGACGTCCATGGCCACATAGTCGAGCAGATCTTTATCCAGCAGGCACTCCAACATCTCGGGCCGTGTTCCGTTGGTATCCAACTTGACGTCAAACCCCCGCTCCTTGATCTCATTCAAAAAGCCGGGCAACTCTGCCTGCAGGGTGGGCTCTCCCCCGCTGACGCATACGCCATCCAGCAGGCCCTGGCGCGTCTCCAGCCAGGCCAGAAAATCCTGCACCGTGACGGCCTCTGCGACGCTTGCCGCGTCGCACATCCAGCGGTTGTGGCAATAGGGACAACGCAGATTGCAGCCCGCCAGAAACACGGAGGCGGCGACGTGCTGCGGATAGTCTATCAGGCTGACGCGCTGCAATCCCGCGATTTTGATGCTTCTGTTTGATGCTTCTGTATGACCATAATTATCACTGACATACAGAAGCATCAACATGACCTTATCGTCATCGACATGCAAAAGTATCAAATCTTATGATGCGGCGACGGGAGTGGGAGCACCCTCCCGCTCAAAGGTCCTGCGCTGCTCGTACTCGCTCCGCTTGCCCTTGTTCCATTGCTGCACCGGGCGCAAATAGCCCACCACGCGCGAATAGACCTCGCAGGGCTGGTCGTCCTCGCACTTGGGACAGAAAAAGTGCTCGCCCGACAGGTAGCCATGCACCGGACACACGCTAAAGGTGGGTGTGATGGTAAAGTAGGGCAGCTCATAGTTATGCGCGACGCGCCGCACCAGCGCCTTTGTCGCCTCTACGGAGGGCAGGCGCTCCCCCAGATAGACGTGCATGACCGTGCCGCCCGTGTACTTTGTCTGCAGGTCATCCTGCCAGTCGAGGGCCTGGAAAAGATCGTCCGTCGCATCGACGGGCAACTGGGTCGAGTTGGTATAATAGGGTTCGGCGTCCTCGACGCCACTGGTGGCGGTGATGATATCGGGATAGCGATCCTTGTCCAACAGGGCGAAGCGGTAGCTGGTCCCCTCGGCCGGCGACGCTTCCAGATTGAAGAGCTGATCCGTCTCCTCCTGGTATGCCCACAGGCGTTCCCGCATAAAGTCCAGCACGCGGTCGGCGAACGCCCGTCCTTCCTGATCCTTCAGATCCACCCCCATAAAGTTGAGCAGGGCCTCGTTCATGCCATTGAGGCCGATGGTGTTAAAGTGGTTCGTCCAATAGGCGCCCGTGCGCTCCTTGATGCCGTCGAGATAATGCCGCGAATAGGGATACAGCCCCGCGTCCGTAAAATGCTCCACGACGCGCCGCTTGATCAGCAGGCTCTCCTTGGCCACATCCATGAGCGAACCGACGCGCTGCAAAAAGTCGTCCTCATCCTCCGCCAGATAGCCGATCCGGGGCATGTTGAGGGTCACCACGCCGATGCTGCCCGTGAGAGGATTGGAGCCAAACAACCCCCCGCCCCGCTTGCGCAGTTCCTTGTTCGAGAGGCGCAGG
>CAZMOW010000184.1:0-3827 GCA_964567975.1 uncultured Anaerolineales bacterium
TGCGGCTTGAGAATTTGGTCAGGATATTCGCTTCGTCCTCAGCTGGGGACTGCGATCCGCGTCTGATAAACGAAATCTTTTGAAATGATTTCTGCCGGAAGAGGATATGTGGTCAAGTGCGCTAGAAGCGCACTTGATGAGACTGGACATCGGGCTTCGAGCCGACGGTGCACTGGCATTTTGACAGCAGCGCCAGAGTGCCCCATGATAGCATCCAAGTTATTGCACTGCAGACAGGAATGCTATGGAAAACATCGAAAAAACCTGGGCCAGCTTTAGGGAACGCTGGGGTGCTCTGGGAACAGCCCTCCTCGTACTGGTACCGCTGTTGCTTTGCTGCTGTGTATCCAGCCTCGCCCTAAATTTCGCCCTGCTCAAGCGTCCAACCTCGACCCCCGTTCCGACCGATACACCCATCGCCACCGCTACGCCCGTCCCCACAGACGCTCCGACGCCAACCGTCGAGACACGGGGAGATCTCCAGATCCACGTGCTGGACGTGGGCCAGGGGGACGCGATCCTCATCCTGCCGCCCGATGACGGGGCGATGCTGATCGACGGCGGGAACGCGGGCTCTGGGGTCGTCGAATACCTTCTGGCCCAGGGTGTGGAGAGGGTGGATCTGATGGTGGCCACCCACCCTCACGCCGATCACATCGGCGGCCTCGTGGACGTCCTGGAGGCCATGCCCGTGGAGGAGGTGGTCTCCAACGGCCAACTGCACACCACCCGCACCTATGAGCGTTTCCTGGATGCCATCGCTGCAGCCGGGGTGGTCTATACGGAGGTCGGACAGGGGAACACGCTGCAGGGAGAAGATCTGACTCTTGATGTCCTCCACCCATCCCCCGACTTTGCAGAGGACAGTCTCAACAACCAGTCCCTCGTGTTGCGCCTCGTCCACGGGGACGTCGTCTTCCTGTTCACCGGCGACGCCGAGCGCGAGGCCGAGGAAAGCATGATAGCCTCTGGACAAGATATCGACGCAACGGTACTCAAGGTTGGACACCACGGAAGCCGCACGGCATCGGCCCCCAACTTTTTGAAGCGGGTCCAGCCCGAGGTCGCCATATATAGCTGTGGTCGGGACAACTCCTACGGTCATCCACACGCCGAGACGCTGGCCGCCCTGGCCGATGCTGGGGCCAAGATCTATGGCACCGACGTCAACGGCACCGTGGTGGTCACATCCGACGGTACCGACTATACCGTCGACGTGGCTAGGCAGGGACACCCCCGGGCACCGACCGAATAAAAGACAGGGGCAGGTGCAGGAGGACACATGACAGAAAAGGCCGTGATCGACCGCTTTGAGGAAGAATGGGCTGTGCTCCTCTTCGGCGAGGAGGAGCGGCGCGTAGACGTGCCGCGAGAAGAACTGCCGTCCGGAGCCCGGGAGGGGCACTGGCTACGCGTCGAACTGGACGGCGAACGACGCATCGTGAGCATGGAGATCGATGAGGAGGAGACGGCGCGGACGAGGGAGCGCATCGCCGACAAATTAGCCCGCCTGCGCAGAGGGGACCACCTGAAAAGTCGCCAACTGGACGCCGCCCTCGTGGAGGAAAAGGTGGTTCCCCAAAGCGCCGAGATGGCCCCTGGCCAGCTCTTCCTAAAAGTCTGGATCGTCAGGAATACGGGCGAGCGCCCCTGGTCTGAAGAGATCTCCCTCACCCGTACCGGGGGGGACGATCTGGGCACCAAAGGACGTATACCACTGTCCGACGTTGGACCAGGAGAGGAGTACAGCCTCCGCGTCCTCATGCGGGCCCCGGAGAAGGAGGGGACATACGGCAACAGGTGGCGTCTCTCCCATAAAGGGGGGTATTTTGGCCCCATGCTGTCAGTGGAGATCGTGGTTCGGGAGCCAGCCCCAGGGACTACTTGTAGATAAATGCCCGGGAGGTAGAGCCCCGGTCATGTCATGCGAATAGAGAAATTGTCCCGACTAAAACGTCTGGCGAGCGCCCTAATTCTGTTATGAACACTGTCCGTCTATAGGCCACGATGATGCAAAGCGGCCGGACAGGTAGCGACAATAAAGCATCTTCTGTCCAGCCGCAGGTGCCAAAAATCTCTCAATTTACAAAGGGCTTTTCGCGCCAAAGCCATTCCCGCTGACTCTCTCTCCGGACTATTCCGACGGATCCAGTACGGCCACGCCGTTTGACTCCGTACCGATCCAGATCTTGCCGTCAGGCGCAGCAAATATGGATATGATGGCCGGGTAGTACGGCAGGCCTTCCTCTTCTGTATAGTTTTCCCAGCTTTCGCCATCAAAGTGAGAGATACCCTTGGGAGTGCCAAACCAGATCGAACCATCCGGCGCAACTTCGACGGCCCTCACCTGTGGGGTAATCAACCCATCATCAGGCGTATACGTCGTCCATGCCTGACCATCAAAGGTAGAGACCCCGGCCTCGGTCCCCGCCCAAACTTTGCCGTCCTTGTCCACCGCCAGGTCTTGAACATAACCGGCCAGACCATCGGCGGTCGTATAGTTCGTCCACGTGTCGCCGTCAAACTTGGCCAAACCGCTCTTTGTACCGGCCCACACGGTGCCATCGGGGGCTACCGCGATAGCCATCACATGATTATCTGCCAGCGCCGAATCCTCGTTGTAGGTTTCCCATTTTCCGCCATCAAAATGTGAAACGCCCCCATTATATTCTTCCTGGGAGCCAAACCATACCGTTCCGTCTGGGGCTATGGCAACTGAGGTAACACGGTTACAGATCAGGGCATCGCGGCGAGAGCTCTGATACGTCTCCCATGACGTTCCATCAAAGTGTGCCGCGCCGTCCGAAAATGTACCGACCCAAAGGCCGCCCCCCTGCTCCATGGCAACACAGGTGATGTCCTCAGAAGGCAAACCGTCCTCCTCTGCATAGGTCGTCCAGTGCTCACCGTCGAAATGGGCCACCCCACCCCCTGTACCGAACCAGATCGAATCGCCCGATGCGCCAATGATGGCGGTCACTTCATCACTGGGCAACCCGTCCTCCTCCGTGTAGGTGGGCAGGCTTGGCTCGCTCGGCGCATCCGCCGAGCCCAACTTGGGACCGCACCCCAACAGGATCAAGATCTCCTGATCCTTGACACCGGTGAACATCTGCGCGCTATAGTCCCCCTTTTCCCACACGATGATGCCCCCCTCCTCTGCCGATGCAAGGGCCAGGGTCCTCTCCCATCCTCCCGCTGGGGCGTTCTCCCGATAGAACTGCACGACGTCGCTGACGGCGTCGGAGGTACTGTACACGCTGACCTCTCCCCCCGATGCCTGCGACATGGTTTCCATCGACTGGACCCAGTCCTCCAGCTCGTTCTGCATCTGTGCTTCTTTCTGAGATCCAGGGTAGACGGGGATACTGGACAGACATCTTTCACTATCTATGTCTCCAGTCGATACCTCGGTCGCTGGCGGCTGCGTGGCCTCGTCCGCGGCTTCAGCCGCTTCCTCTTGCGGTGCGCTCTCATTCGACGGGCCCTCTTGCCCGGTGGCTGCAGGTGTCGTCGCATCCGCTGCGGTCCCCTCCCCCTCAGGAGAACCTGGACTGCAGGCGCAGAGGATCAACACGAGAACCACAACCCAGGCCAACTTTTTGCCATACGCCTTCATCTTTTCTCCTCCATCGAAAACGTCAACATATTCGGGCGACTTTACGGCTGCCGGCGGCGCCAGGCCATGGGCTGTGAGATGCGCAGAGCTTGGCAAGCCGGAGACCCAAAGCCACCAGGGTAGATCTTCACTTCACGGGGTCCCAGTATACAATGCTGGCTTGGGAAGCACAAGCAGTAAGTAGTTTGGTCACCAGGGCTTCGTTACA
>CAZMOW010000185.1:0-1822 GCA_964567975.1 uncultured Anaerolineales bacterium
CTGGGCCATGGATACGCGCGATCCGGCCAGCAGCGCCCACGGCTATGTGCAGAATGTCATGTACTGGGGACCTTTTACTCAGATTTATCACAATGAAGATGCTCCTATCACCTGGGACCACATGCGGGGGATCGGAGAGCGCGTCTATGGACGGGCCGACACCCTGGATCCCACGAGCGGCTATGAGGGCAAGGCCATCCCCGCTGCCTACCATGCGGTGCGCTCGGTGATGAAGGATTGTCTTCCCACCGATGATCAGGTGTTTCCCCTGATCTATAGTTACAATACCGAGGATCGCTTCTGCAGGATCGGGGAGATCGATGGCCCGGATGTGGATTCCCATCTTTTCCGGGCGGGAACGGGCGTGGAGTGGGATGCGGCGGAATTCGAGCGTGCGGCGGAGCGGGTGCTCAATCTGGAGCGCGCCAACGTGGTCCGCCATTGGGGCAGGGATCGCGAGATGGACGAACATGTCCTGCCCAGTTTTGCCTATGACGAGAATTGGGTCAATCCCAAGATCGGGGAGCGCAAAGCCCTGGATATCCAGCGTTTTATGCCCGTGATGGACGAGTATTATCGACTCCGTGGCTGGGATGTGGAGACGGGGTGGCCGACGCGGGCGCGCCTCGAGGCCCTTGGGCTGGAGCACGTGTACGAGGAGATGGTAAAGGGAGCCCAACGGGCAAAGAAACGGCTGCCCGAGTTGCCTGCCCAGAAACCTGTGCGGGATATCCATCAGCACGATCCGGAGCGTGTCGGCGACTCGGCTGATGGTTCGCAAGAGACATAAGGGAGCAGGCTGTCCTGCTCTCCCTGAACATATTGTATCTGGCATTGTGCGAGGAACGGCGTAGAGGAGGGAGAGAGTGGAAGAAGATAGGCATGCAAAGAGCGTCCTGCAGGGCGTTCTCGTCGCCGATCTCACCCAGGCGCTAGCAGGTCCCTATCTGGGCATGCTTCTGGGGGACCTGGGGGCTGACGTGGTCAAGCTGGAGCGTCCCGAAACGGGGGATCAGAGTAGAGGGTGGGGGCCCCCTTTTTCCAACGGGGAAAGCTCCTATTTCATGGCCGTCAACCGCAACAAGCGCAGTCTCACCTGCGATTTCAAAACGGAAGAGGGGGCAGAGGTGCTGAGGCGTTTGGTGGACGAGGCGGACGTGGTCTTGACCAACGAGCGCCGTCAGGAATACCGGGTGCGCATGGGCATAGACTATGATAGCCTTTCGAAGCGCAATCCGGGTGTGGTCTATTGCTCCATCACGGGCTTTGGCATGTCCGGCCCCTATGAGGGACGCGCGGGCTATGATGTCATCGCCGAGGGCATGGGGGGGCTGATGCCCCTCACCGGGCTTGGGGATGATCCGCCACTACGCTATCCTGCCTCCATCGCCGATATGGCCACGGCTATGTATGGGCTCAGTTCGACCCTCGCCGCGCTTTTGATGAGGGAGCGCACCGGGCACGGGCAGTATATCGATCTGTCGTTGATCGAGTCCCAGGCATGGTGGAGCGTCATTCACTCGGCGGCCTACTTTATGGACGGCGAGACGCCAGAAAGGATCGGTAACAACCATCCGTCCATCGCGCCCTATGGTGCATTCAGGGCAAAGGACGGATATCTGATCATCGCCTGCGGCACGGAAGCCATCTGGCAGAGGCTGTGTTCCGTCTTGGGGCTTGAGGATATGCTTGAGGATCCGCGCTATCGTCGAAACCGCGATCGCGTGGAGCGTCGCGATAAAGTGACCGAGCGTATAGAGGAACAGCTTGCCGACAAGACTGTCGATGAGGTGTGTCGCGCCCTGGAGAAGGCCAACATTCC
>CAZMOW010000185.1:1832-3807 GCA_964567975.1 uncultured Anaerolineales bacterium
CGGTCCCATCTACAATGTGCCGGATATGCTCGAGGACGAACACATGCGAGCCAGGGGATTCGTCGTGGAGCAGGATCATCCCACGGCGGGGGTCATTCAGAATCTGGCTTGCCCCATCCATCTCTCTGAAACGCCCGCTACCTATCGGCTTCCGCCGCCGCTCCTGGGAGAGCACACCGATGAGGTACTGAAGGAACTGGGATATGCGCAGGAGGAGATCGAGAATATGCATAAAGAGGGGGCGGTGTGAAAATCTGCCTACTCGAGCCGTACGATGCGGGCTCACACCACGCCTGGCTGCAGGGATACAAGGAAAACAGTCGACATGATGTATATCCGTTGACGATGGAGGGGCGTTTCTGGAAGTGGCGCATGCGTGGCGGCGCGGTGACACTGGCGCGCAGATATCGCGATCAGGCCGTCGATGCCGATCTGCTCCTGGCTACTGACATGCTCGATCTCTCCACGTTTCTGGCACTTGATCGTGATATCGTACGCGATCTGCCCGTGACCATGTACATGCACGAGAATCAGTTGACCTATCCTCTGCGCCCAGGACAGAAACGGGACCTGCATTACGGATTCATCAACTATGTCTCCATGCTTTGTGCGGATCGCATCTTTTTCAACTCCCAGTTTCATCTTGACTCCTGGTTCGGGGAACTCCCGCGCATGCTCAAGCATTTTCCCGACTACAATGAACTGGACACCGTGGATGCCCTCATGGCAAAAAGCAAGGTGCTGTCCCTGGGCGTCGATCTGCGGGCTTTGGATGCGCACCGCCCACAGGAATCCACCGAGGGACCGGCCATCATCCTCTGGAACCATCGTTGGGAGTATGACAAGAATCCCGAGGCATTTCTGGAGGCCCTCTACGCTCTGGACGAGGCGGGAGTGGACTTTAGGGTGGCCATTTTAGGGGAGAACTTTGGTCAATTGCCGCCCGCGTTTGCCAGGGCGCGGCGGCGGTTGCGTTCTCGCATCGTACAATTCGGTTACGTGGAAGGCTTTGCCGCGTATGCTCGCTGGCTGTGGCGGGCAGACATCGTGGTGAGCACGGCGATTCAGGAATTCTTTGGCGCCTCGATAGCCGAAGCGATGTATTGTGGCTGCCTTCCCATCCTGCCCCAGCGGTTGAACTATCCCCAGTTCGTTCCTGAGACACATGAACGGGTTTGTCTCTATGAGAGCGAGGAGGAGTTTGTATCCCTGTTGGAGCAGGCCATAGGAGATGTTGACCGTCACCGGGCCCACAGTTTGCGTCACATGGTGGCACCCTATGACTGGTCGCGTATGGCATCGGAGTATGATCGATGCATGGAGGCTGTGGCGGCGACATGAAACGCGATCCATGGCTGCTTTTGAGAATGCAGGATGTGGATGGCGACAAATTCATGCTCTGCGACCTGGCCACGGCGGGGATGGCCGGCACTCCCAATGTGAACTGGCTGCCCCCTTTTGTAGTCGTCTTTGGCGTGGGTGGTCACACCTCTTGGGCGGAGAATTCGACCCGGCCAAAGCGCTCGGGAGTGTGGTAGTCGATGCGTCCCGGCGGTGACCAGGCACTGAACTCGTCCCCCTCAGGAGCTCGGTCGATACGGTAGAGGTTGACGTACCATTGGTCGCCGGGCTGGGGCGGAAGGTTGGGAGCCGTCAGAAAATCCTCCATGGGGATGGCCATCTCCACCGTCCACGAACGATCATCCGTGGCGCGTTGTCGTGGGTCCCCATCCACGATCACCGCCGTACGCAGCCGGTCGCTGTCCCAGTCCCATAATCCCTTGCGCCGCTCGCCGCGGATGAGCATAAAGAGGTCGAGCACGGCGTTGAGGGGATTGACCTCGATCTCCACATAGCCATGACCGTCGCAATCGGCATCCACGAATATCTCCACCACTTCTTGATTGTAGATATCCTGATCCCGCTCCGTCGTGGTGCCCCAGATATCGGTATCCAGGCAGACAAAGGTGGCGTA
>CAZMOW010000186.1:0-3728 GCA_964567975.1 uncultured Anaerolineales bacterium
ATAAAGCATACAGATTTAGTAGGAATTATTATACGCAAGGCTAACCCCCTGTCAAATTGGACATTCTCACACTTTCCAACTCCACTCTCTTGGCCTGTGCCAGAGCCCCCTTTACCAGACGATACCATCGCCAATGAGGAAGATGCGAATCTATGTCTCAGCACGCTTCACCAGGTTCATAGCCAGGCGCAGTGCGTTGTAGGTACGCTCATTGCCATAAGGCCCATCGTTGATAATAATTAGAATCTCGATTGGATTCTCGTTCATCATTTCAACTCCTCTGTTACCTCAACCGCTCAATCCGGATGTCACCTTTACCGACGCAGATCACAACCTGCAACCGCCTCAGTCACGATCTCCACCGCCCGGTCCACCTCTTTTTCCGTGGTATCGCGCCCCACGGAAAAACGAACCGTCCCCATGGCCCACTCCATCGGCACCTCTATCGCCTCGAGCACCGCCGAGATATCCACCTCATCCGCATGGCAGGCCGCTCCCGCAGAAGCCGCCACCTGATCGGCGATCTCCGCCAACAGGGTGTTGGCCTCCACGCCTCGAAAGCCGAGGCTGAGGGTATTGGGCAGCCGCTCCCGTGGATGACCGTTGAGTCTGACCCTCTCATCGCCCAGCGCACCCATCAATCCTTCGTAAAGACGGTCGCGCATGGCCTGAAAGTGAGCCATGTTCTTCTCCAGATCTCGATCGGCCATGTGGCAGGCCTGGCCCAGCCCCACGATCTCGAGCACGTTTTCGGTGCCAGGTCGGCGGCCGTTCTCCTGACCCGCGCCGTGCAACAGTTTGGCCAACTGGACTCCGCGGCGAATGTATAGCGCACCGATCCCTTTGGGGGCGTACACCTTGTGGCCGGCGACGGAGAGCAGATCTATACCCAACGCCTCCACCTTTACCGGAATCTTTCCCACAGACTGTGCGGCGTCGGTGTGTATCAACACGTCGTGGCGGTGGGCGATCTCGGCCAACTCAACGATGGGCTGGATCGTGCCCACCTCGTTATTGGCGTGCATTACCGTCACCAACAAAGTGTCGGGGGTGATGGCCTGTTCCAGATCGGCGGGATCCACCAGGCCGTACTTGTCCACGGGCAGGACGGTCACGCGAAAGCCCTGAGCCTCCAACCAATGCCCTACCTCGACAACGGCCGGATGTTCCACCGCTGAGGTGATGATATGGTTCCCTCGCTCAGAGCCCGCTAACGCCACCCCTTTGATGGCATAGTTGTTACTCTCGGTGCCCCCGCTGGTAAAGATCACCTCGGCGGGTTGGCACCCCAGCAACGCCGCCACCTGAGCACGGGCGTTCTCCACAGCCTGCCTGGCTGCGATGCCATACGGATGGCTGCTGGAAGGATTTCCAAACTCCCGATACAGATAAGGTTCCATCGCCTCGGCCACCTGCGAAGCAATAGGAGTGGTGGCATTATAGTCCAGATAGATCGGTCTCATCTCAAACCTCCAAAGAACGTATAATCGATCAAAAAACCTTGTCGGAAAACACTCTCCACGCGATATTCACTCCCCGTGTGCCCGAAAAGGGGCGATTCCGCCCTGCCAGAGCGATCTCCATAGTGGACGATGGCAAGACGACTCTTCGCCCCTCGGGGCACACTATCTCAGCGCCGCAAACGCTCTCGTATCTCCTCATACTCCTCAAGGGTGATCTCCCCGGCCGCCAGCCTTTGGCGGGCGACGTCCAGCGGGTCACCGACTGCAGCCGAAGACTTTACGGGCGCCCCCTCTTGCCCAAACTGTCGGAACGCCCAGACGGCCACCAACGCTAACAGGGCTAGCAAACCCAGGAAGAAAACGAGTCCCAGGACCCAGGCAAAAATGCCCATACCCCCCCAGCCCATCCCGTGCCATCCCATACCACGTCCTCCCGTATGCGCCCAATTGAAACCGTGGCCATAAAATCCCATTTTATTCCCTCCTACTGTTGAATCCGTGTAAGAATTTCGTCATATTCCTCTTCGCTGATCTCACCTCGGGCGAGCCGCTCATCCAGCAGCTGCTTCGCCGTCGGCTCCTCTTTCTCCTCATCGAGGCCGAGCCCCGCTTTTCCACGGCGCATCAACGACGTGTCTCCAAGGCCAAAGACAAAGAGCAACCCTCCCAGCAGAAGCAACACCCAAAAAAAGAACCCCATCATCATGTCTGGCTCCCATCTACCCTGTGCCTGCAGGCTATTCACTATCTTGCATTAAGCATCTCTATTCCCGTTATCTATGGATCCCCATGGAGATCAATCCCCACGGCGGGGTTCCCCATCCTCCCCAACTCCTTCCAAGTACTTTTTTGGCTGCTCCTCAAATGCCCCTTTGCAGCCCGGCGCACAAAAGTAGTACGTCTGCCCCTCATACTCTGTTTTGGCCGGGGCCATCTCGGGATCCACCTCCATCCCACAAACCAAATCCTTGACCATATTTTCCACCTCCCATTCCAACATCTGCATTTCCTGACAGATGAACGATCTGCCGTTTGGCTATTACGTATTAAATATATAGGATTAGTAGGGATTACTATACGAGAGAACGCCTGGCGTGTCAAATTAGGAAAGTAGATCGGAGGAGTCTACATAGTGCCCTTTTACACCCTGCCGTGGACGGAGAATCGCAGGCCAGAACGGTTCTCCGACCTACGGCCTCCGGCCCCATCTACTCACGGCAGGGCCGGAGGGACACCCACAGCGTATACTGCCAAGGGCAAAGATTACACAGGTTGTATGAGAGCCTCTTCTAGATTGGAAATGGCCTCAACTACGCATTTCTTCCCCGGCGTCCATGATGCTATGGATGAGGGGCCTCACAGGCTGGCTTCAGACGGCGAAAGATGGGGAACGAACGTCCCGGAGGTGCTCGGTCTAAAGCCCAGCGCGAAGGCGCTGCGCGCCGGGCGTCGACGCGTTTGGACAACATTAAAAAGGGTACACTCGTGTTAAATGTGCCCCGCCCTGAGGAGGCGGGTGGGAATGCGACAAGGTCGCATTCCTCGCAGAATCGCATGGCGATTCTGCACCTATTACATACAAGAACTGGGAGTGCCGGGCAATCCCGAACTCGCCATGGGCGCCATCGCCTCCGGCGGGGTGCGTGTTATGAACGAGGACGTGATTCGTAGGCTTGGTACCTCGGAGGAGGATATCGAGAGAATCGCCGCGCGAGAGCGCGAGGAACTGGAGCGCCGCGAAGAGGCCTACCGAGGCGCCTGCCCCGGAGTAGACGTAAAAGACAAGACGGTGATCCTCGTAGACGACGGTCTCGCCACGGGCGCTACCATGCGCGCGGCAGTGAGTGCCTTGCGTAAGAGCGATCCGAAACGCATCATCGCAGCCGTGCCGACGGCGCCACCGGAAACGTGCACTGAGTTCGAGAACGTCGCGGATGAAATCAGCTGCTTGACGACGCCCCGTCCGTTCTTTGGCGTCGGTGGCTCGTACCGCGATTTCTCACAGACCAGCAACGAGCAGGTGCGAGCACTGTTGCACAAGGCGGACGATTTCTTGTCGTAGGATGGTCGAGGCATGGAGTATGGGATCCCGATCCTTTTATGCATCCCACAAGGAAGTGATATCGGTCCCATGCCCTGCATACGTTCTTTCGCCACAATATTTCAGGTTCATCAGAGCCCTAGATTCAAAATTAGGTCATCTATTCCCCTGGTAGTATCCAATCCTGTAAGAGGGTTCATGGTTAGGACGAGCTCGGATATCCG
>CAZMOW010000187.1:0-3708 GCA_964567975.1 uncultured Anaerolineales bacterium
AGCCAGGCGACGGCGATCTCGGCCAGGCACAGGTTTTTCAGTGTGGGTCTTTTCAGTTCCTCGATGGCCGTGTCGAGTTCGGGCTTGTCGGGCTTTTCGGGAGCGGGCATAGTCCCTCCTCATCCCTCAGGGTGGGGAATAAGATTACGTCGACTGTATGGTAATCCCGATGGGGGGGCACGTCAAGGTCGTGGGGCAATCAGGCACGCCTGATTGCCTCGGAGAATCGCAGGGCGATTCTCCACATCTGATGATAACGTGGCAATCTCTCGGTATCGATCGTTTGCGATATAGGTTATCAGCCATTCCTCGTCCGCGCAGGCTGTTTTGGGACTGCAGATGGCGCGGCCATTCTGCAAGGCCACCGAAGGTGGCCCATCTGGCCGGAAGGCCTTGCGAGCTGGCTTCAGACGGCGAAAATCGGGGCACGAATCCGAATATGCTCGGCCTCAAGTCCAGCGCAAAGGCGCTTCGCGCCGAGCGTCGACCTGCGTCGACGCATCTGGGCGGCGCCCAAGGCTGTACTCACGCTGCTCCTGTCCCGTCAGTTTCTTTTTTCTAAAATGTTCCGTCGGTCTAACAGACTTTGCGTGCCCCCACGAAACCTCTTTGTGGGTCAGGTATCGTTTCAGGGAGGTGTTCAGCCTCACTTGGACGAGGATTGAAATCCACGTCTGCTAAAGGGGAAGATGCAAAGCGTCTTCCTCTGGAAACGGGTTCCATGAGCAAGATGCGCGGTTTAGTGCGTTTTAACGCACTTGGCGAGACTAGACGTCGGCTTTGAGCCGACGGTCGGTGGAGCAGTTCTGTTGCCCGTTTGTTTTCTCAATCTCCATCACGGGACGCGGGAGCAAAGCGCTAGCGCTTTGCTCGTAGTACAGGGTATTTACATCCGTGCGACGGGCATATACGTGAATTGGTTGTGCTAACAACATTTGCCTGCACCCGTCGTGTGGGATTGTGCCCCACCCTAAAGAGGTGGCGGGGCAATCAGGCGCGCCTGATTGCCTTGGAGAATCGCTTTGCGATTCTCCCCATGTGATGATACGGGAATGCACCAGCGCCGTCGGTTCACGGCGCTGCTGACGGAGATGAGGAATGCCCGGAGGGCAGATCACGGCTTAGCCCCGCTCCAGCTTGGCGTAACTGGCCATCAGGCGTTTGACGCCTTTGTCCTCAAAGGCCACGGTGACCTCCTCGTCGTCGCCCACGGATTTGCTGGACACCACGGTGCCGGGGCCAAAGATGGGGTGCACGACGGCCTCGCCGGGTTGAAAGCGCGGCTCCGCCGGTTCTGGCGAGGCCTGGGGTTTCTCCTGCCGTCGCGGTTTTCTCTCTTTTTTCCCTTGGTCTGACGTTTTGCTTTCGCGCTTTTCCCGAAAGCGGTCCACCTTGCTGCGACGCTGCGAGAGCAGTTCTCGGCGACGGCGACGGTCCGCCATGGGCTCCTCGGTGCCCTTTTTCTCGACCCGGGAGGCCCCGTTTCCCGCGACCAGGTGGGAGGGAATGTCCCCCAAAAAGCGCGAGGCCTCCCGCACCTCGGAGCGCCCATAGAGGGTGCGGCGGAAGGTGCGCACCAGGTGCAGGTACTTGCGAGCCCGCGTGATGCCCACGTAGCACAGGCGCCTCTCCTCCTCCATCTCGCCGGGGTCGTCCATGGAGCGGCTGTGGGGACAGATGCCCTCCTCCAGGCCCACCATAAAGACGGCGTCGAACTCCAGCCCCTTGGCAGCGTGCAGGGTGAGCAGGGTCACGGCGTCCGCCTCCCAGTCCAGTTGATCCACGTCGGTGGAGAGGGTCACCTCCTCCAAAAAGGCGGGCAGGGCGCTCTCCGGGGCCAGGTCATCGTAGCGTTCGGTGACGGAAAAGAGCTCCAGGATATTCTCCGCCCGCTCGTGGCCCTCCTCCGTGCCGTCGCGAAGGGCGGTAAGATAGCCCGTCTTTTCCAGGATCATGTGTACCAGCTCGGACAGGGTACGATCCCCGCTGGCCTCTATCAACTCGCAGAGCATCTCGCCAAAGGGCAGGAGCACGTTGCCCGCACGCGTGCTAAACGGGGTCGAATCTATGCCCCCCTCCCGCTGGGATATCTCCACCAGGCGCTGGAGCGCCTCGCCCATGGAGAGCCCCTGTCGCGCGGCCCAGGCGCCCAGTTGCTGCTGCGTCTTGGGGCCGATGCCCCGCTTGGGCACGTTGATGATGCGCCGCAGGCTCATGTCGTCCTCGGGATTGTGGATGAGGCGCAGATAGGCCAGCACGTCCTTGATCTCCCGCCGCTGATAGTAGCGCACCGAGCCCACCAGTTTGTAGGGCACGCTGTGACGGACAAAGGCGTCCTCCAGGGCGCGGGACTGGGCGTTGGTGCGGTACATGACGGCACAGTCGCCAAAGCTGCAGCGCCCCCGGGAGACGAGTTTCTGGATGGCGTTCACCACGTACTCGGCCTCCTCGCGCTCGTCGTAAGCCTCGAATATCTGCAGGGGCTCGCCTTCCTCGTTGTCCGTCCACAGGTTCTTTTGGATGCGCTGTGCGTTGTGGTCGATGACGGCCTGGGCGGCGTCCAGTATGGTCTGGGTGGAGCGATAGTTCTGCTCCAGCATGCAGATCTTGGTGTCGTCAAAATCGGAGCGAAAGCGCAGGACGTTGCGATAGTCGGCGCCCCGCCAGCTGTAGATGCTCTGATCCTCGTCGCCCACGACAAAGACGTTCTCCCGCTCGCCGGCCAGGTGGTGCACCAGTTGGTACTGGGCCTTGTTCGTGTCCTGGAACTCGTCCACCAGGATGTACAGGTAGCGCTCCTGATAGCGCCGGCGAACCTCCTCGTGTTTGGAAAAGAGTTCCTCGGCCTTTTGCAGCAGGTCGTCGAAATCCAGGGCATTGTTCTCCCCCTTGCGTTCCTCGTAGCGCTCAAAGACGCGGGCCACGGCCTCGTGCCAGTAGGTGGGTGGGCGATAGGTCTCGGGTGTGATGAGGTCGTTCTTGGCCCGCGATATGGCTCCCTGCACCGAGGAGGGACCATAGATCTTGGTATCCAGGTCCAGATCCTTGAGGATGCGCCTGACGAGGCGCTGCTGATCGTCGGCATCATAGATCACGAAATTGCGATCGATCTCCAAATAGTCGGCCTCGCGGCGCAGGATGCGCACGCAGGTGGCGTGAAAGGTGCCCACGGTCAGTTGCGACGTGGCCTCGCCGATCAGGTTGCGCAGCCGCGAGATCATCTCCCGGGCGGCCTTGTTGGTAAAGGTGACCGCCAGGATGCGATAGGGGCGCACGTCGCATACGCGCACCAGGTAGGCGATGCGGTGGGTGAGCACCCGCGTCTTGCCCGATCCCGGGCCGGCGACCACGAGGACGGGGCCTTCTATGCACTGTACCGCGTCCGCCTGGGCCGGATTAAGCCCCTCGAGGATGTCCATTCCGTTTATGACTCCCATCTAAGGATTCAACGTGATCAAATGCAACCCCAAAGGTGCCTGGCATTTCTATAATAGAGCACAATAGAGAACGACATGGCGTACATAAAAGGGTAGCCTGTAACTATGCTGAGCCAAATGCCAGGCACCTAAAGTGAGTGTTTTCTTCGATGGCTGGGGGTCCCTTTCAGGCACGTAAAGAGGGTAGCATGAAGGAGTCGTGGCGTCAATTTGTAGGGGTGCACGCAAAGTCTGTTAGAATCATTGGGCCTGTCAGAAAGAGGAGTCTGAC
>CAZMOW010000188.1:0-2597 GCA_964567975.1 uncultured Anaerolineales bacterium
ACAACTCTTTGCTTTTTTCGGTAAAGACAATTGAATTTCGATAGGTGTTGAAAATAGGCTCAAAGACATTCTCGGTATGCCCAAGGAACGAGAGTTTGACATATGGATCATAAGATGCAAAATACGTGCACCCATTATGAGGAGAGCCGATATGACCCTTTCACCACGCGAGCGCGTGTTCACCGCCCTGCGGCACGAACAGCCCGATGTCACCCCCTGGCAGATCGATCTGACCATCGACGCCCGCCGTAAGACGGCCACGTACCTGGGAGATCCCGATTTCGTCGAAAAGATGGGCAACCACCTGGCGGGCTATGAGGATGGATTCTTTGTAGAGATACGTCCCAACTATTGGCGCGACCCCTTTGGCATCGTGTGGAACCGTACCATCGATAAGGACATCGGTACCCCGGACGAGGTCACCCTCAAAAAGCCCACCCTCGACGGCTACCGTTTCCCCGAACCCGATCTGGCGCGCAACGCCCAGGGCATGGAGGACCTGGTGGAGAACCACCCGAGCAAGTTCTGCTTTGGCAGCGTGGGATTCTCCATGTTCGAACGGGCCTGGACGCTGCGGGGCATGGAGAACCTGCTCACAGATATGCTGCTACACCCGGCGTTCGTCCACTCCCTGCTGGATGAGATACTGGCGTACAATCTGCAGGTCATAGATCACTTTTTACGGTACGACATCGACTGCGTGCGCTTTGGCGACGACTGGGGACAGCAGTGGGGCCTGATCATGGGGCCTGAATTGTGGCGCAAATTCATCAAGCCCCGCGTGAAAAGGATGTACGCCCGCGTCAAGGCCGCGGACAAGTACGTGATGCAGCATTCCTGCGGGGCCGTACAGGAGCTGTTCCCCGACCTCATCGATATGGGGCTGGACATCTTTAACACCTTCCAGCCCGAGGTGATGGATGTGGACTATTGCAAGCGCGAGTACGGCGACCACCTGACTTTTTATGGGGGCATCAGCACCCAGCAGGTGCTGCCCCGGGTGACGCCACAGGAGCTCGTTACCCACATCAAGGACATGATAGCCAGGATCGGCGTGAATGGAGGCTATATCGTGGCCCCCACCCACGCCATCCCCCGCGACGTTCCAGCGGAGAATATCGTCGCCTTTATCGAGACTGTGAGGAGACAGACGCCCTAGAGGTTAGGGATGGGGACGCTGCATCTCCTCTGGGGTGCGGAAGCGATATTCCATATCCTCCACGGCGCAGGGGGGATGCTCAGCGATGGCCTCCTCGTCGATATCGATACCCAGACCGGGCGCCTCGGGGACCGGGATATAACCGTCCTCCTCGGGGATCACGCCCACAGCCACCTCCGAGCGCCAGGGCACGTCGTCCGCCTTGTGCTCCAGGTAGATGGTGTTGGGCGAGCAGGTCAGCACATGGATGTTGGCCATCTCGGCGATGGGTCCCACGGAACCGTCGTGGGGCGCCACCTTGACCATAAAGGCCTCCGCCAGGGTGGCGATCTTTTTTGCCTCGGTGATACCGCCGAGGCGCGTGATCTCGGGCTGGGCGATCTCGATGACCCGCCGCTGCAACAGATCGCGAAAGGCCCACTTGGAAAACAGCCTCTCCCCCGCGCTCAGGGGCACGTTCACCCGCTCCGAGAGCCATTCCAGGGCGTCCAGATCGTCGGGGCTGGTGGGCTCCTCCAGGAACGCGGGATCGTAGGGTTCGATCTCTTTGGCCAGGCGCAGGGCCCCGCCCGGGGAAAACTCGCCGTGGCAGTGCACGCCGATCTCCACGTCATAGCCCACCGCATCGCGCAGGGCGGCCAGGATCTCGCCCGAGGCCCCGCACTTGAAGGCCGTATAGCCCCGATCCACCAGTTCCCGGGCATACTCCGGCGTGCTGGCGTGGCCATAGATGCGAATTTTGTCCCACACCTTGCCGCCAAGGAGCTCGTAGACGGGCACGCCCAGGGCCTTGCCCTTGATATCCCACAGCGCCGTGTCGATGGCGCTGATGACGCCGCCCCTCACGGCGCCCGTCAGGCCATGGCCGTGCAGCACGTCGTAGACCTTGAGCCACAGGCGTTCTATGGCAAAGGGGTCCTCTCCCACAAGCAGGGGCGCCACCTCCTCGATGCCTTTTTGCACCACGGTGGGCCACCCACCGCCCTCGCCCACGCCATGGACGCCCTCATCGGTGCTGATCTTGCAAAAGATCCAGTTCCTCCCCCGGGGACGGCCGGCGTACCCTCCCCCCTCCTCCGCGTTGGCGTTCACCAGAAACGTCTCTATCTTGGCGATCTTCACAAGCAACCTCCCTCAAATATACGATGATGATAAATTATGTCACGTGCTCTGCCGCACAGAATCCCCAACCGCCGCGTCTCAGGAGACGGCGGCCCGATACACGGTCTCCAGGACGCGCATGCAGACCGCGTCGTGGTGCTCCTCGTACGGGCCCGGCCCCTGCACGACCACCAGATCCTCATCGGGACACATCCAGATCAACTGGCGCCCGGCGCCCACGGCGGCGAAACTGTCGCGGGGCAGGTCGGGCCAGAGCAGGCCGCGCTCGTTGGTCCAGAAACCATAGCCATAGGACCAGGCCCGCTTCTCCTTAGGA
>CAZMOW010000188.1:2607-3611 GCA_964567975.1 uncultured Anaerolineales bacterium
GACAGTTCTCCACGATCATGGGCGCCACCCGCGAGGCCTCGCGCATCCAGTCCTCGGGGATCAACTGCTTCCCGTCCCAGCGTCCATAGTTGGCCCATAGCCATCCCAGGCGGGCCATGTCCCGCGCGTCGATGAATATCTGGCAATAGTTGCCAAAGACCTCCACCCGGGCGTCGGGGGCGTGATCGAAATTAGTGTACGCATAGCGCCACGAGCCGCCCAGGGGCTCTTTTATGTAGCGATCGATCAGCTCGCCGAATCCGGGCTCCTCCCCCGGATCGTCAGTATCGTACACGCCATAGATGGTGCCCAGGGCGTGGGTGATGATGTTCATGCCAAAGGTCTGGTAATGGAACACGGTGCCCGGCTGCTCCCCCGGCTTCATATAGCCGGAGGTGTTGGAGATCAGCTGTCGAAAGGTGATGTGGCGATCCTTGGCAAAGGCCCATCGTCCCTCCTTGGGGCCTTTGCCCTCGGGCACGCCCATGAGTTCGGGATAGTAGTCGATCACTTTGGCGTCCGCCGAGGGAATCCTACCCTGGGCGATGGCCACGCCCAGGATCGACGAATAGACCGACTTGGCCGCCGACGCCAGCCTGCGCCGATGGTCGGTGGCAAAGCCCCTTTCCCATTCTGCCACCAGATGGCCGCCCCGCACCACGAGCACCCGATGGTCGTTCAGTTCCTCCTCCGCCTCCAGCCAGCGTCCCAGGTCGTCCAACGCATCCGTATCAAATCCCAACTCGGCGGGCCGCGCACGGGACCACGATGCGCCGGGGAAAACGCGCTCTGTGTCGCCCATAGACAATCCTCCAGTTCAAACAGGAACCCAGGTGAGAACAACGATCTTATAGCATACAGGTCACAGGGGTGTCAACCTCCGCATGGCCAGGATTGACAGACCAAACCTGGCAACCTAAGATAATCTCATATCGGATACAGTATAGGAGAGGGTGCACGCAAATGTTGTAGATCATTAGCCGTTGCTCGTCCGCGCAGGCGGA
>CAZMOW010000189.1:0-3587 GCA_964567975.1 uncultured Anaerolineales bacterium
AGCGATGCCCCCTCTGCCGTTCGAGCCTGGTTTGAAACTTGAAGCGATGCTTGACAAAATCCTTGTATCATGTTATAATGGGGATAGTTGATCAAGTATATGGGCATTGGTGGAGTTTGCGGGTGACGCGTTTCCACTCTGTCCATATAGTTGATAGAGTCCGTAGAAAGGTCTGAAGGGAGGCTATCATGGAACTGCAGGGGAAAAGGATCGCTATTCTGGCCGAGGACAACTATGAGGACCCCGAGTTGTGGTATCCGTTCTATCGTATGAAGGAGGCCGGCGCAGAGGTGTCCGTCGTGGGTATGCCCGGGGTGGAGACCTATGAGAGCAAGCATGGTTATCCGGTGAGTGTGGATGTCTCGGCGGATGACGTCTCACCAGAGGATTTCGACGCCGTGATCATACCGGGCGGCTATGCGCCGGATCGCATGCGGCGGCATACGGCCATGCTCGACTTGGTGCGCGGCATGTTCGAGCAGGGGCGTTTTGTGGCTTTCATCTGTCACGCCGGATGGGTGCCCGTTTCTGCCGGGATCGTGGAAGGCAGGCGGGTCACGTCTGTGTCCGCCATCAAGGACGACCTCGTCAACGCGGGCGCAGAGTGGGTGGATGAGGCGGTGGTTCGGGACGGCAACCTTATCAGTTCTCGCACCCCGGCTGATCTGCCCGTCTTCTGCCCCACCATCATAGAGGCTTTGGGGTAAAGGGGAGGTGCCAGATGACAGAGGAATTTGTGGGTAAGGTTGCCCTAGTCACCGGTGGGAGCGCCGGGATCGGCCGTGCTACAGCTCTGGCCTTTGCCCGGCAGGGCGCCAGCGTCGTTGTGGCCGACATCGACGTTTCTGGAGGCGGGGAGACGGTGCGTATGATCGAACAAGAGGGCGGCGAGGGCCTCTTTGTGGAGGCCGATGTCTCCCAGGCCCAGGATGTAAAGGAGATGGTCGAGCGAACCATCGATGCGTACGGAAGACTGGACTTTGCCTTCAACAACGCCGGGATCGAGGGCGAGCGGGCTCCAACAGCGGACACCAACGAGGAGAACTGGGATCGCGTCATGGATATCAATCTCAAGGGTGTCTGGCTCTGCATGAAGTACGAGATACCCCGTATGCTGGAGGGAGGGGGCGGAGCCATCGTTAACACGTCCTCGGTAGCGGGCCGCGTTGGCTTTGCGCAGATCCCCGCTTACACGGCCAGCAAGCACGGCATCATTGGTCTAACCAAGGCGGCCGCATTGGAATATGCCACGGAGAATCTGCGCGTAAACGCCGTGTGCCCGGGCGTCATCGACACGGCGATGATCGAGCGCTACATAGGTGGCGATGAGGAATTAAGAGAGCAATTGGTTTCCTCGCAGCCCATCGGGCGATTGGGGCAGCCGCAAGAGGTCGCCGATGTCGTCGTGTGCCTGTGCTCCGAGGGAACGTCTTTTGTCACCGGGGTTGCTATGCCCGCCGATGGCGGGTATATTGCCCAGTAACGAACGACGAGTATGTGAATCAGGAAAGGTGGTTAGGAGATGGCGGACATCAAGCGTGTTGCACGAGTAGTATGGAGCGGCGACCTACGTACAGGCAAAGGTCGCATCGACACGGAAAGTGGCGTACTTGAGGATGTGGGATACAGTTTTGGCACCCGCTTTGAGGACGAGCCCGGAACCAATCCCGAGGAACTGATCGCCGCTGCCCACGCGGCCTGTTACAGCATGGCTTTTGCCAATGTATTGGCCGAGAGGGGGTACGATCCCGAGGCCATCGAGACCCACGCCACCTGTTCCCTCTCCCCTCAGGAGGGGGGCGGTTTCGAGATCACCGGGATGCGTCTTGTGGTCTCTGGCGAGGTCGCGGATATCGACGAGGAGACGTTCCGACGTATCGCTCACGAGGCGGATGAGGAGTGTCCTGTATCCAATCTTCTGCGTGAAGGGTTGCAGATCACCCTGGAGCCCACGTTGGTTTAGCCCTCCACGCTTGTGCCGGTGAAAGGAGGTTTGTCGGCAGAACGAGGATTTCGTGGTCATCTGTGGAACATTCAGATTGAAAAAAGGGAGAAAGATCATGAAAGCAAGAGTGGATCACGACCTTTGTGTTGGAACTGGCGTATGTGTTTCCGTGGCCTCCGATGTGTTCGAACTGAACGATGAGGGGCTGGCCGAGGCTGTCAATCCTGATCCGGGAGACGACGACCTGCTCATGGATGCGGCGGAAGGCTGCCCCGTCCAGGCGATTGTCATCGAGGACGATGAGGGCAACCAGGTATATCCCTGAGAATGTCTGGGTTTCCGTTTCTGGCCCGGCCCGGGCATTCGTCTGAGGCGGTATGCTCCGGGGATGAAGGCGGTAGGGAACAGAGATTTAGAGTGTCGTACTATAGAATAAAAGGAGTCAAGAACCATGCTTGGAGAAAAGATTCAGAGCGCAGACTGGAAGAAAGAGAAACACGTCCCGGCCATCGAGTGCCCGGACGAGGTGGAGGCGGACGAGTTCTTTGAGGTGAACGTCAGCCTGGGCAAAGAGGTAGCTCATCCCAACACCACCGAGCACCACATCCGTTGGATCACCCTGTATTTCCATCCGCAAGGCGAGCAGTTTCCCTACGAGATAGGCCGCTTCGAGTTCAACGCCCATGGCGCGTCCATCCAGGGACCGGATACGAGCTCGGTTTACACTCATCACGGAGTGACGGCTTCCATGAAAACGAGCAAGCCGGGCACGCTGCATTCCCTGGCCCTGTGCAATATCCATGGCCTCTGGGAAGATGATAAAGAGATCGGGATCAAGTGAATTATTCGCCTCCCACACCCTTTGGTGTGGGAGGCGTTGTTTTTCGTTCATTCATTGTGGATTAGTGTGTTGAGGAGATGGAGAAATGCCAGAATTTGTCAATCCGTTCAGTGGGATGGCGCCGGATCGTAAACTCACCAAAGAGGAGTTGATCCGCGCCATTCGCCTCAACGTCGCCGCCGAGCACGAGGCCGTTCATCTCTATATGGCCCATGCGGATGCCACCGATCATCCTCTGGCTAAAGAAGTGCTTACGGACATCGCCAACGAGGAGCGCGAACACGTGGGCGAGTTTAACCGCCTGCTCGAGATTCTGACGGGCGATGAGGCCGAATGGCTTGCCGAGGGACGCGAAGAAGTCGACGAGATGGCCGAGGAGATCGGAGACGCCGAGGCTCCGGATAAAGAGGGGAGCGAGGAGACGGTCGGCTCCTTGAAGGATTAGCAAGCAAATCGCATCCAATGGACAAAGGAGGGAATCGGATGACGAACAAATATCTGGCCCGTGAGGACGCCCCATTTGGGCCAAAAGTCTGGGAGATGCTGGACACGGCGATGGTCGAGGCGGCCAAGAGCGAACTTGCAGGTCGCCGTCTGTTGGAGATAGAGGGACCCTATGGGTACGGTCTAAAGACGGTGCCCCTCCAGGACGTCGAGACAGAGGACGGCCTCGTCGCAAGTGAGAGCCTGCCCCTACAATTGATCCAAAAATCCTTTACTGTGGGTGCACGGGACCTGGCGAACTATGAGCGGGAAGAGATATCTCTCAGCAAAAAGATCGTGCGAGAGACGGCCATCGCC
>CAZMOW010000190.1:0-3573 GCA_964567975.1 uncultured Anaerolineales bacterium
GTTGATGAACGGCATGCCCTCGGCCGAGATGTATGCCAAAAAGTATACTCGGGCGGGCATTCGTCCCTATTCGCCTGGTGGCATCGAGTTCGTGCCCGAGCTGGCCTGGCGCTTTGACCGCGCCCTGGCCCGCGGCGATGAGCGAGAGGTCGACCGCCTCATCGATGGCTTCTATCGCCCCTACACCCAGTTGCGGGCCCGGGTGCCCGGCTATGGCGTGGACCTGAGCAAGGCCGGGCTTCGGCTGCGGGGCAGGCCCTCCGGCGGGGTGCGGCCGCCGCTGGTGGATCCCTCACGGGAGCATCGGGTGGTGTTGGCGGAACTGATCGAAAAGGCCTTGGCGTTGGCCGAATAGTATGAAAGAGGGAGGAGGTCGTCATGTTGGACGTGTTGATTCGCAACGGACGGGTGGTCGATGGCACGGGGAATCCGCCTTACCCGGCGGACGTGGCCATCGAGGGCGAGCGTATCGCCGAGGTGGGACGGCTGAAGGGGGCCGGGGCGGAACGCGTCATCGACGCCCGAGGTAAGATCGTCTCCCCTGGCTTCATCGATGCCCACAGCCACAGCGACTGGTCCATCCACGCCAATCCCCTGGCCCAGAGCACCATCCGTCAGGGGGTGACCAGCGAGGTGGTGGGCAACTGTGGCTACAGCAACGCGCCCCTTACGGATAAATCTCGTCCTACCATCGCCAGCAAACTGCGGGACTATTCCTACGACGGCCCCGTGGACTGGTCCTCTTTCGAGGAGTACCTGGGTGTGGTGGAGGAGATGGGCACCTCCTGCAACCTGGCCTGGCTGGTGGGCCATAATACCTTGCGCGAGGGCGTGGGGATCATCGGCCCCTCGGCCACGGAGGCGCAGATGGAGGCCATGCAGCGTGCCCTCCGCGAGGCCATGGGCGCCGGCGCCCTGGGCCTGTCCACGGGATTGGAGTTCGAGCCCGGGCGCACGGCACCCACCGAGGAGGTGCTGGCCCTGGCCAGGGTGGTGGGCGAATACGACGGACTGTACGTCAGCCACATCCGCAACCGGGACGCCCATCTGCAGGAGGCCATCGAGGAGTTCCTGCACATCGTGCGCGAGGGCGGCACCGCGGGGGAGGTGTCGCACCTGAACGTGCGCTATAACTCGGGAGCGCCCGAGGGGGCCTGGGAGCGGGCCGTGGAGACGGTGCTGCGGGGCCGCGAGGAAGAGGGCCTGGACGTCATGGCCGACACCACACCCTTTCCCGACGGCATCGGCCAATTGGCGGCCATCCTGCCCCCCTGGCTCAAGTCCGAGGGACCGGCCCGGGCGGCAGAGATGCTCAAGGACCCCAAAGTGCGGGAGCGGCTGCGCACCGACTGTGACCGCTACTGGCGCTTTGTCCATCGCGGCGAATGGCATCGGGTGCGTATGGGCAAGAGCGCCCTCTTCCCCGAACTGGCCGGCATGAGCTTCCCCGAGATCGCCGAGGCGTGGGGCCAGGACGAATGGGATTGCTGCTTTGACATCCTGGCCGCCCATGGAGAAGCCATGGACGCCCTCTTTGTCATCGGCGACCTAAAGTCGGAGGAACTGCTGGCGGCCATGACCTCCCATCCCCTCTTTAACCTGGGGGTGGACGGTTTCACCAGCACCACCGATCCCTCCTTCTCCATCCCCTGCGCCCATCCCATCCACTTTGCGGGGATGATCCATTATTTGACCTATCACGTCCGGAAAAAGGGCACCGTGCGCCTGGAGGAGGCCGTTCGCAAGATGACGAGCATGCCCGCCACCCAGTTTGGCCTGCGCGACCGGGGCCTGCTGCGCCGGGGACAGTTCGCCGACGTGGTGGTCTTTGACTATGAGAAATTGGAGGACGTCTCCACTGTGGAGGACCCCGAGGCGTATGTGCGGGGCGTGGAGCACGTGCTGGTGAACGGCGTGCTTGTGGTGGAGGATGGCGAGCATACGCGCGCCCGCCCGGGTCGGCACCTGCTGCGGCGTTGAGTTGGTCGTTAGTGTGGAGAGGGATCGTGGCCACGATCCTCACCGTCATTTGCCCGCCAGCTCCTTCCTCCCAAACTCATGATACCATTTCCTAGTCTGAACCTCGACTCGCTCGGACTGTCAATATACAAGCGTCTTGCCATGCGGAATTGCCAAGCGACTCTGCAAGATCATTGAAAGGAGGCTTCTGTTTCCCCGTGTGACTATGCTGATTCATTATTCTTTTGAAGCGTCGCCTCTCTGTCCCGTCTGATCTCTGCCACAATTTCTTCCACGCTTAGGTCGTCAAACCGAGCTTGTCTCTCCTCTGTATAGTTGCCGTATCCTGTAGTAAATTGATTCAGGAAGCGAATTGTATCCACCACACCTATCTCTCGACAAAGTATCCGTATGGCGTCTTGGGTGATCTCGACCAAAGGTTTTGGTTGTACCGTCATTTTCCTAGTTCTCCCATCAACTCAAGAGGGTTCACGACCTCTACTTCTACATCGGTGATAGTCTGTGCTCGTCCGTAAAATTGATCATCACATGTGCACAAATAATCTGCGCTAGCAGCTTCGGCTGCTGCCAGGTGTAGGGCATCCAGCGCTTTGATACCTTGCCGACATAGTTCATGAGCTCTCGCTTCTATCTCGGGGGTCAACTGCACAAACGTACGAACACTTGACAGCACTTCCCAAGCGTAATCTCGACGAGTGATATTCGGCGTGCGTGCTATCTTGAATTGCAGCACTTCGGAACCCACTAATTCCATCTTGTCAGCCTCGTATAGGGCGAGAATACCCAGTACGGCCTCGGCCTGCCCGCTTTCCGATCTACACACAATACCCAAACTGTCTCTTCAGGATGTTGCAGAACCCTCTTCTATCTCCTCCAAAATACTGTTCGTCAGCGTCACATAGGCAAAGCCAAAGGCCAGGTTCAGCAGGCTGGCCACGTGCATCCTCTCCGTGACACTGCCCGTGGCGTCGGCGGGGAAAAAGACCCGATAGTCCCGATAGTAGGCGTCTCGGGCCGTGGATTCACAGCACAGGTTGGTCATGACCCCCGCGATCACCAGGTCCTCGACCTCCAGGCAGCGCAGGACCGTCTGCAGGTCGGTGTCGTAGAAGGCGGAATAGCGATGCTTGTCTATGACCTTTTCCTCGGGAAGGGGCGCGATCTCCTCGTGTATCTTGCTCTCTGGCGTGCCCTCCATGCACATGCCCTCCCACCACCAGCCCATGATGCCCGCGTCCAGGCCCTGGGGATGATGCACGTGGCGGGTGTATATGACGGGGCGCTCGAGTCGGCGAAAGGCCTTGATGAGGCGTTTCACGTTGGGGATGATGGGCGGCCCGCCGCAGGTGTATGTGGGAGAGTCGGGATCCAGAAAAAAGTTCTGCATATCCACCACCAGCAGCGCTGCCTTTTTCTGGTTCAACACCATCTCGTGGGTGTTGACGGACGCGATCTCTTTTATCCAGCCCTGCGCCTTTTCCTCCAGGCTGTTCGCGTGTACATAAGGTTCCACGAATACCTCCTTGTCGTCGAGGATATCTTGTTGGGTAGATTCGTCCCTCCACCCCGCCCTGAATGGGCGGGGTGGGTTGT
>CAZMOW010000191.1:0-3571 GCA_964567975.1 uncultured Anaerolineales bacterium
ATCCGCCCTGGGCGGAACGGCTTTCCGCCCTACGAAGCCACCACGTAGATGGGGCTGCTCCAGGCCATGTGGCCGTCCTCCTGATCCACGCGCACGTAGAGGGGATTGTCCCCCGCATGGAGATCGCCGACGGGCACGGTGGCGGAAAAGGCGCGCCTTCCCTCCTCCTCTGGCAGGCGGTACAGGGACAGTTCCTTGTCCACACCGCCATAGGACCACGTCCTGGGTTCCATGCCCAGCGAGGACAGATCGCAGTCCACCTCCCCCTGCACCGTCTCGATATGCAATGTGCCCGCCATCCCTTCTTCCAGGGTGAGGATGACGCCCGTCAGGCCGCCGGTGGTGACGGATTCCCAGGCCAGGCGATCCGGAGCCGGCTGCCGCACGGGGCGGTCGGGGTTCCAAAAGTTGATGGGCTCAAAATCCGCGATGGCGTTGCCCTCTAACTGTAGAGCGCCGTCCCACACCACCTGGCGGGCGCGGCCCCGCACCTCGCTGCCCCTCCACACGATCTTGACCCGGCGCCCCAGCTCCTCGGTCGCATAGGGTCGCAGGGTGGTCACCTTCTCCAAACCGTTGCGCACCTCCACGGCCTCGATGGGCGCCGTACCCACCACGCGCATATAGAGGTCGGAGATATCCTCAGCCATGGGAACGACATCGCCCATCATGACCTCGTCGCCGTCGCCAGTGCGCAAGGTCACGTCCAGCAGGGGACGGTGACCGGTGGTGGCGTAGAAATGGCGGGCTTGCAGGGCTGCCACGATGCTTGGACGGTCCAGCCGCGGGGCCAGCAAGCAGGTGAGGCCCCCCAGGGAGCCAAAGGTGCTGGCGCCGGGATAGGAGGCGCCGGGACGCGTCTTGTGGCCATCCGAGTTGGCACAGATGCCCACGCGGTAGCCCCGCGCCAGGGCCTCCTCCAACAGCCACTCGTAGGTGCCCCAGGCGGAATGTATCTCTACAGCCACCTCGATCTCCTCATCGTGCATGCCCAGATCGGCATAGCGGCCGCCCACGTGGGCAAAGGCAAAGGGGCGGGGATCCTCCTGTGGTCTCAGGTCCTGGAACAGTTCCTCCGCCGTGGGAGCGATGGGATGGGCCGTCTCTTTGTCCGGCAGGAGGTCCGTGCAGCTGTGGACGATCTCGCCCCCCTCCGAACTGAAATAGACGTTGCGGTCGCCGCCCAGGGGTGTATTCCCGCTCCATTCATAGCCGGGAAACGTGACAAAGGCCCCGGGCGCGTTAAAGCGCTCTGTGGTGGCGTTGATGGCGCGCCAAAAGTCATCCGATATCTCGAAATCGTTACCCTGATGGCCGGCGATATCAAGCAGCCCCCGCCCCCGCGCGAAGACAAAGTACTGCTCTATAGTGCCCGACCCGCAGGTCTCCTCCGTCTGGCCGTGAAAATCGGCCCAGTAGCGACGGTGTGGCGTCTCCTCTACCAGCACGTCGATGGGATTGCTGCGGGCCGAGAGGCCCGTCCGCGCATCGCTGGCCGTCACCGTCTGCCAGCCGGCTGTTTCAAATCCCGGATGAACCAGCGCCTGGGGATCCTCGGTGGGGTTACCCCATCTATCCTCCAGCTTGAGATGGTAGGAGAATTCCTGCCCCACCTGCACCTGGGAGGGGGCGATGCAGAGGGCGCGCACCGCCTCGCCGGATACGATGGCCACCTCCGGCGAGTGAGGGAGCTCTTTGAACTGGTAGGTAGCTATGGGATCGACGAACGTCTTGAACTCGAAGGTGTCCTCCACAAAGGTCTGGGCCTGCCAGCCCGGGGAGCCCTGGGCCGTATCGCCAAAGATGACCACGACCTGGTCTCCCCGATCCAGATAGCCGCCCATGACCTGGAGATAAAGGGAAAGGCCCCAGGGACGCCTGTTGCCCCTAGGGTACCAGCGAGGCTCGATACGACAATCCCCCGTGGTGCGCACGGTGCAATAGTTGGGCGCCCCGGGATCGGCGAACTGGGGCGTGGCAAAGTCGCTGGCGTTGCGAAAGGCCACCTTGATAAACCCCGTATCGTCGATGGGATGGCCGGTGGTATAGGTAAAGGTGCGGGTGACAAAGGAGCCGGCCACGATGGGCGCCGTGGGCGCGATCTCGGCCCGGCCCAGATCGAGTTGCTGTCGCATGGGATACCTCCTTGAACACGGTGAACGGCTAGACACGACTATCAGTTGGTATTCATTGTAACCGCTGAATGCGGATGGAGCAAGGGATTTGTCCTTATGGTATGCGTTCAAACCGCTTGACGGACCCTCATTTATTTCCTATAACACCCTATGGATGGGAGGGGAATGACAGAGAAGACGTACGTCGTGACGGGGACAACGTCGGGCATCGGGCTGGCCCTCGTGGAACAAGTACTGGAACGGGGCTGCAGCGTGATCGGCGTGGCGCGCTCCCCCGAGCGATGCGCCCGCGAGGAGGAGCGCCTCCGCACTGCGTATCCTGAGGGACGGGTGGCCTACGTGGTAGCCGACCTCTCCATCCAGGCAGAGATCAGAAAAGCCGCGAAAGAGATCAAAAACATTCTCCCAATGTGGGAGAAGCAAGCGCTGGACGGGCTCGTCAACAACGCGGGCACCTTTACCTCGCGGCGAGAACTGACCCCCGAGGGATTCGAGACCCAGTGGGCGGTGAACCATCTGGCGCCCTTTTTGCTGACCCATGAACTGCTGCCCCTGCTGGAGCGATCTTCTGACGCCCGGGTGGTCACGGTCAGTTCGGAATCCCATTATCGCACAAAACTCCAGTGGAAGGATATCCAGTTATTGGAACGCTATAATCCCCTGCGAGCGTACAAACAGACCAAACTGGCCAACGTGCTGTTCACCGCCGAACTCAACCGCCGTCTGGGTCCCGATTCATCTGTGCGCGCCGTGGCTGCCGATCCGGGCGTGGTGAACACGGACATCGGGGAAAAGACCCAGTGCCGCCTCGTGCGCTGGTTCTGGGCCCTGCGCCGCCGAATGGGCATCTCCCCGGCACAGGCGGCCGCCGGCATCGCGAAACTGCTCTTCGATCCCTCGCTGCCAGAGACAATGGCCATCTATTGGAAGCACGGGGAGCCAAAGCGCCCCAACCCCTATGCTCTGAATGAAGAACACGCCAGGCGGCTGTGGGAGATCTCGGCGCGCATGACGGGTATCGACCAGAAAAAGGGAATAGATGACGGAACGAGAGGCCTCTACTGATGTGCTGGCGCCAGGCTTTTTTGCACTGGACGAGACGTATCAGCCCAGAGATGAGGCGCACTGCCGACGCCGGGCGGACCATTATACAGAGATCTTTTACGGCCTACGCTAATCATCCCCTTTTAACCTTCTCACAATCCCCGGCCAGCATCTCCTGGGTGAGGGTCTTCATGTGCAGCACGTGGGCCGTGACGCCCACGGCCACGAGGAACAGCACCACGCGGAGAACAAGGGCGTCGAGGACACCGAGGGCCGTGTAGCCGATGGTGCCCCACAGCAGGACCAGGGTGCCTATCTTGGCCCGCCTGGTGATGGCCCCGTGCTCCCGATAGTTGCGAATGTAGGGACCGAACCATCTATGGTTAATGAGC
>CAZMOW010000192.1:0-3472 GCA_964567975.1 uncultured Anaerolineales bacterium
GCGGACGCGTTTATCTTTCCAGCCACCCATGTCCCTGGATATCGAGGTTTGTAAGTCCCGTCTCCTTTGCTTTTTGGACCACACTTTGATATTCCTCATCGTTTATGCGCCTGGATATTTCGGGGTAGTCGTACGCCTTGTGGGCCGGGGTATATTGGGCCATGATGTTGACGTACGTATCCTTGGGCAGGTTCTTTGCTATCCACGCCATGAGGTTTTCGGAGCCTCCCACATCATTGGGCATGACCAGGTGCCGAATCATCAGGCCCCTTTGCATGATGCCCTCTGCTGTAGGTTTTGCCACGCCAACCTGACGGTGCATCTCGAGGATCGCCTTTCTGGCGACCTCGGGGTAGCTCTCTGCCCCGGAGGAATACCTGGCCGCCATGTCACCGTCCCAGTACTTGAAATCGGGGAGGTAGATATCCACGATGCCATCAAGGAACGAGAGTATCTCGAGGCGCTCCCAGCCACTGGTATTGTAGACAAGGGGGAGCCGCAGGCCTTTGCCCGCGGCTATATCAAGGGCTTTGAGGACATGGGGGGAATAGTGGGTTGGGGTGACCACGTTGATATTGTGGCAGCCCTTATCCTGCAGCCGCAGCATCATGCCGGCAAGTTCGTCGATGTCCCTTTCGGAGCCCCTGCCAAGGTGGCTGATCTGCCAGTTCTGGCAGAAGACACAGCGGAGATTGCAGTGGGAGAAAAAGATGGTCCCCGAACCGCCCCTTCCGACCAGGGGCCTTTCCTCGCCAAAGTGGGCATGGTGGCCCGAGACGACGAGGGTGGCGCCGGGTGCCTGACAGACTCCCCTCGCTCCCTCGAGGCGATTCACCCTGCATCTTCTCGGGCAGAGTTGACATCTTTCCATGATGGCCCAGAGTTCCTCCGCCCGCTCTTTCAGTTCGCCGCTTCGATAAAGCTCCAGGTATGCCGGTTCGAAATCGTGGGACATCTCTGCCGTTTCCTCCATCTGTTCCATCTCAAACTCTGTGTCATCGTTTTTGGACTCCATCCTGGCGCAGCTGAGCAGGAGCGAAGACAGCCCCAGCTGGAGATACAGTCTGACAGCGTTGGCCAGAAAGCCTCTTCGCGTGAATTTTCTAGTATCGTTCATCTCTTTCACCTCCGCGCAACTGCTGATGGGGGGGTGTGATCAGGACGACAAAACTCGTCAGTTTGAGCAGTGCCACCGTGATACAGGTCCCGGTGAGGCCGAGGACGGGCAGGAGCACGACGCCCCCCACGATGCCTCCCACCCATCCGCCCAGCAGATCACAGGCGTAAAGGAGGCCGGCGGTCCTGCTCAGGCTCGCACTGTGCCCCAGATACAACTTGTTCGCCAAGGGGAACTGGGTACCGATCAAGAGTCCGCAGATGAACGAGATGAACAGAAACAGCATCTTGACGAATGCGTTCGGTCCTCCCATATAGGTATTAATGGCCAGGAATATCAGGGGCAGTACAGCGGAGAGACCGATGATGGCCAGTTCGACACTCTTGAAGAGTTTCAAGTCATCCCGTATCCGCGCCATAACCCTTGCTATGAGCATGGCCCCGCAGGCCGCCCCGGCCATAAAGGAGGCCACAAGGAGCCCTATCCACGAGAACAGATAGCCATAGAGCGACTGAAAGGCAAAGATCACCACCAGGTCGAAAATCATGCCGGCAAAACCGGTGGTGACGATGGACAGGGGGATGCGCACCGCGGAAGCGCCCGTGTTCCTCCAGCGAAGGAAGAAATAGGCGAGAAGCAAGAGGACGAGGGACAAAGAGACCATCGCCAGGTTTATGCTCTCAAATTGTCTGAAAAGTCGGCCGAAAGCGGGCGCAAAGAGGGTGTTCCAATGGGAGATGTTGTAAAACAGGGCCAGGGGTTTGAAATCGCGGTTGATTTTGCGGCTGCTCCCCTCGAGGAGGTCCGAGAACCAGTCCTGCCAGCCGGGATGCAGCCTTTTCTCGATATGCCAGGGAACCATGGCGTCTGTTTCGATATCCCGCTCGTTCAGCCTTTTCACGATTCGCGCCCTGTCTATGGTCGAGATCTCTTGAGAATCTGACGACAGAAAGACGTTCGTCCCCTCCCCCGGAATCACCCGAACATGGGAGAAGGTGCTCTGCAGCGTGTGAAAGATGCAGCCGTTCAGGTCTTTTAAATCCTCGCTCAAAAAGGTCAGGGAGCCGGGCGCTCCGAGGACGAGGATGCCTTCCGCGTTAAGGCGCTCTTTGGCCAGGGAAAAGAACTCTTGGGTGAAGAATCTGTTGGCCTGCAGATCCGACGGTTCCATGATCCCCACAAAGATCAGGTCGTATTTTTTCGCCGTCGTTTTGAGCAGCAGGCGGCCATCGACGTGTTCTACCTCCAACCTTTTGTCGTTCAGCTCGGATTCCGTCAGCGGCGTGGGGAATTCCCCAAAGAGGGAGAGGAGCAGGGGATCGAGTTCCGCGTATTCGATCGTCTCTATCGATGGGTGTTTCAACGCCTCATTTATCATGCCGCCCGCCCCGCCGCTCAGGATCAGGATCTCTGCGGGTTTGGGATGGGCGAGAAGGGGAAGGTGAACGAATTCCTCGACGAATGGTATATCGGGAATGGGGATCATGATGGTCGGACGTCCATCCAAAAAGTAGATGTACTGCCCCTCATTCTCGACAACGCAGATGTTGCCATATTGAGAGTTCTCATAGTGGACGACGTTGAGATTCTTCCACTGCGCCTGGATCGAACGGCGATGAAGCGCATCGGCCCGGCCGGCGAACACCACATATGTGGAAAGGATGGTGAGCACACTCAGGATAGCCAGGAGCGTTTTCTGAAACAGTCCCCTTTTCCAACGGGGGGCGAGCAGGACAAGGCAGGCGATAAAGCTCAGCGTGGCGAGGCCGATGGATGCCTGAACGGCATGAAGGTGAGGAAGGAGAAGATAGGTGCAGACAATACCGCCGACGATGGTGCCCAGGGTCTCATAGACGTAAACCCTGCCGGCGGCGGATGCGTCCTGTCCGGAAAAGGTAGAGTAGATGCGGCAGCTGAAGGTGAACAGCGCGCCGTGAAGCGCGCTCACCGGCAGGAGGATGAGAAAGGAGGAATAGAACACGGGCAGCAATCCCATGCTCTCGCCGATGGAGATGCCGATGGCGCGTCTCAGGTTGCGCGTCATAAAGACCGCTGTGATCAGGGAGGTGGAAAAGAGGATGGTGATCACTGTGAACGACGCGAGCCGATCCCTCGCTCTCTCGACCAGTTTGCCAGCGAAGAAACATCCCAAGGCCTCGAGGACAAGCCAGTTGGCCAGGATGATGCCGATGCTGAGCTCGTTGCCCGAGAAAACGATCAGTAGTTCCCTCAGGAGGAGTATCTCGGCGATCAGTCCGCTGAATCCCATGGCCAATACGGCTATACACACGCGTCTTCTCATCGGATCGAATCTCATCTCATGCGGCAGGCTGCTCATGGGCGACGTTATGTGAT
>CAZMOW010000193.1:0-3381 GCA_964567975.1 uncultured Anaerolineales bacterium
CCAAGATACGCAACGCACAGCTTGAAAAGGTGCCCTATATGCTCATCGTCGGGGATCGAGAGGTGGAGAACGAGACCGTCTCTGTGCGCCTGCGCACGGAGGAGGATCTGGGGGCCATGCCCGTCGCCGACTTCTTTTCGCGGGCCAAGGAATTGGCGACCTCGCGTGACAACGCGGAGCTGTGAGGTCGTGCGTTATCCCGCCCGCTGAGAATGTGCCGCGTCGGCTATAGAAAGAGGTATGGGAAGCGCCAATTGACAGGGGGCGTCTCCCTTTTTAGAATTCCTTTGCTTTGGCGATATTGGGGGTAGGGGGTAGGGTGTCGCATAGGGATCATCTGGGGATCACCATCAGCATAGTCCTTTTGGGGTTGATTCTCGCCTTTCTCATTCCCCTGCCCGAGTGGCGTTTTGTCGTTTCTTCTTTTGGCGCGGACGTTGAGATCTACTTTACTGCCCTGTCCCAGTTGACGGCGTTGGTGGCGGGGCTGGCCTGTGTGGGGACGGACGTGGTGATGCGGGACCATCCCCGCGTGGAGGGTCGCTCCCTGGCTTACACCCTGACCTTTTGGCCCCTGCCCGGCGCCCTCATCACTTTGAGTCTCACCCTGTTATCGGCGATGAGATGGTGGAGCGCCCGTCTCGTCTTTGTGGCCCTCACGGGCCTGCTCCTGGCCCTCATCGTCCTCCTGGAGCGGAGCAGCGTCGAGGCAGAGAAAAAGATCCGCGATCTGAGCCGGCTCGTGCTCAACATCGCCGTGTACGTGGTAGCGCTGCTGGCCTTTTCCGCCCTTTACGGAGCGCCGGTGCAGGGGGTGTTGGCGGCTGGGGGGGCATTTCTTGTGGGCACGGCCCTGGCCCTGAGGCCGCTGCGCCAGGGGCAAGAACTTGGGCGCGTGTGGCTATATGCGGCGCTCACGGGCCTGATCATGGGAGAGTTTATGCTGGCTCTGATCTACTGTTCCCTCTCCCCCACTGTGGGAGGGGCCTTTTTGCTCCTGATCTTCTATGGTGTCACCATTTCCGCACAGCGAGAGCTTTCCGGCGGCCTCCAGCGGCGGGATATCGCAGAGATCGTCGCCGTGTTCTGTATCGGGCTGATCCTCCTCGTGGGCCGCGCCCGGGGACTCTGGTAGCCTATTCCGCCTGGTGGGCCAATTTGCAAAAGAGATCCCCAAAGATCGCGTCCCGATCCACGTCATAGGCCGCGCGTATGCGGTGACGCGTGGGATCCTCCATGCCCCAGGTGACGTCGTCGAGGAGGACGGGGGAGGGGCGCAGCGACGTGGGCACCCACTGGGAATCGTTCATATAGGCCACCGCGCTGATATCCCAGACGACTTTTGAGTGGGCAAAGTGATCCTCGCGATAGTCCTCGAATATCTGGTAGAGATAGTCGCCGACGGCTCCCTGTCCGCGCACATGGGCCTGCATCTCGGGTAGGGTGGTGCGCAGGTGTTCGGCCACGTTCTTGCAGGGGATGTGCACCAGGGGCACGCCGGAATCAAAGAAGACCTGCGCGGCGGGGACGTCCTGTCGCAGGTTGAACTCTTTGGCCGTGGGCCAATAGTGCGGCTGTCCCCCCAACCACACGATCACGATATGTTCGATGATCTCTGGGGCCATGAGCAGGGCCGAGGCCACGTTGGTGATCGTCCCGATGGTCAGCACATAAAGGGGACCGTCCTCCTGGGAGAGGGCCAATTCCACCAGTCTCTCGGCGGCGGGGCTGTGCACGGGCTCGGAGGGCGAGGGCAGGTAGCTGGTGGATCCCCTGAGGGCCGGCACGGTGTCCTCGCACCCCAGCATCTCCAATATGCGCAGGATCTCCTGATAACTCTTTTCCATACCGTCGGCCGGTCCGCTGGAACGCAGGTTGTGAAAGGGGGCCGCGTGGACGCCCTGTATATCCAGGTTGTCCGACAGCAGGGCGTAGACGAGGGCGAACTGGTCGTCGATCTCGTTGTAGGTGTCCGTGTCCAATATGATGGATGCGTGCCCTTGTGGCGGCGTGAGAAGGCGCTCTCTTTCCTCTGGCGTGAGTTCGGGGAAGGTGATCATGCTGTATACTCCTCTGTGTAGGTGGATACGTGCTTCCATTATGGGCGATGTGGAGGTCAGAGGCAAATGGCGGGTATGCATGTGAAAAGAGGAACCCCCCGAGGTCATGGAGACCTCAGGGGGCTCTTTGGCGCGTTAAGCAACCGAACTATTCGCCCGGCGCCTTTTCCGGCGGCAGATCGATGACATCCTGGAGACGATCATTGATCATGTCGATATTGGACTGATTGTAGGGGATTTCTCCATAGATAAGCGGCGGGATCTCGTTGTCTCCTACATCCCGCCATTCGTCATAGCGCGTGTTGGCGGGCATGGGGAAGTAGGAGGTACCCTTTTCCTCGCTTTCCAATAGCAGATCGGCCACCTTGGGGAACCAGGAGAATTTCTCCGCAATTCGCTCGTCGTACCAGGAGTCGAGCTGGGCCCCCGGCTGCTTGCCCGTTTCCAGACACAACCACGTCATAGCCTCCTCGCTGCTCACTATGCGCATGAGCTCAAAGGCCTCCTGCGGATGCTCCGTACCGGAGTATGCGCCAAAGGTGTTGGTGTAGGGGTTCCAGATACGGATATCGATGGGCGGTTCGCACGACGGGCCACAGGGACCGAGGACCACGCCGAGCTCTTTGTCGTACTCTTTAAAGCCCTCGACCACGCCCTGGGACGCGCCAGGGTTGCTGGTGAAGGAGGGGAGCTGGCCGTTCAAGAGCATGGCGAACCAGCCCTCTTCCGCATCTCCTCGTTGGGGGAAGTACCCATCCTCCAGCCCTTGCATGACGAACTTGATGCCTTCCTGGGTCTCCTCGCTGTTGAACAATGACGTCTTGCCCTCGCTGTCAATGAAGCCTTTACCCCAGCGGGCATAGTAACCGTGCGTTCCGTGACCGCCTCCCGTGGCGGGGGTCTCGGCAAAATGACCGCTGCCGGGGCCGCCCTTGTAGTCGACGCAGGCTACCTGCATCTCCCACCAGTCATCGATCGTCCAGTCATCTTCGGGCTCCTTGCCCCAGGCCTCGGTGACCCACTCTTTATCGTAGAAGGTGACGATGGCGTTGCAGCCCGCACAGCCGCCCAGGCCACTGAGCTCGCCGTCAGTCCACTTTCTGAACCAATTGAGATTGAACCACCTGGAGAGGTCCATATCGGAGGCCTCGACGTAGGGTTCGATGACCAGATAGGCGCCGATGCTGGCCAGGCGGGGCCACCAGGCGTTGTCCCCCCAGGTCAGGTCGACCATGGTGCCGGTGACGTACTGGGTGAGGAGGGTTTTTGTAACCTCGCCCCAAGGGACCTCTTCAGTTTCTACTGTTACCCGGCCGTCGGT
>CAZMOW010000194.1:0-3375 GCA_964567975.1 uncultured Anaerolineales bacterium
TCACGAATTACACGAATTAGGAATCACGAATTACGCGAATTAGGAATCACGAATTACACGAATTAGGAATCACGAATTACGCGAATTAGGAATCACGAATTGGTAATCACGAATGGCGCGAATTGGTGATCACGAATGGCGCGAATTAGGAATCACGAATGGCACGAATTAGGGATCACGAATTACGCGAATTAGGAATCACGAATTACACGAATTGGCAATCACGAATTACACGAATTATGCGAATGGTACGAATCAGGCGAATGGCACGAATCGCACGAAATGGCAACCACGGATTGCACGGATGACACGGATTGAAGTATAATTCACCTGATAAGTTGTGACGAAAATGATAAGGAGACCACGTGCCGGCTCTCACTTTGACCTCTTCTCGCCACCGCCCGTTGCGGCCCCTGGTAGAGGCTGCTCTCGAGAACGAGCTGCGGCTCCTACGCGCGGGTATCCAGCGCACAAAGGACCGATTGCAGGTGTTCGAGGCAGAATACGATCTCTCCACCCAAGAATTCCTCCAGCGCTATGAGAACGATGAGCTACCCGAGACACTGGCGTTTGCCGAATGGGTGGGAGAGTACCGTCTGCTGGAGCGCATGCGGGAGAAGGCGGAGACTTTGCAGGAGATCCGCTTTGCGGATTGAGGCGTACTTTGAAAGCGTACGCCAGACTATCGAAGCCTGCCCCGTGGTACAAAGCTTTAGCGTGCGGTTTGATAAGCGTGGCACGCACGAGGGCTTTGTGCGGGGTGAGGTCTATTTCGTGGATGGCTCGACGCTCCACCTGCGAGAATTCGTGGATGTGGAAATCCATGTGGACCGCCTGACCTATGTCTACCAATATATGAACCCGGCAAAGCAATTGATCTTCCGCTACGATAACACTGGCCATCATCGCAAACTAGACCTCTCCACCTATCCCCATCACAAGCACCAAGGCAACGAGAACCACGTCGTCGCTGCCGCTCCAGTAGACCTGGACACTGCGCTCAAAGAGATCGAACCCCTGATACAACTGCCCTCTTGATCCGCAGATGCCATTCTGTACAGTCGGTCCGCCGGCAGATTTCACCCTGCTCTGCATCGGAGGCCGCCGGGTGCGTCTCTCAACCCCTCACCCCATCATGTACAGGCTGCTCACACCCAACCACGCGGCGAGGGGTGCCAGACCGAAAGACACCGCTAGGGCCAGGCAGGTCGCGGTGTGTAGGAGCCAACGCGGTCCCCTTCCCTGCCAATTCAGGGCGCGTATGCCCAGCAGCCCTATGGCCGTCGTGAGGCAGGCTACCAGATGCCAGCATTCCACGAGGTCCCAACGCCAGTAGCTGCCCCATGCCCATTGGGCGCCCATCCCCCGCAGCACGAGGGCGCTGGCCTGGAGGGCGAGGGCCACGGCCAGGGTCGATTCCGCCGTGGATTCGCCCGCGCCCGTGGCCCCGGCGAGGAGGGAAAGGCTCCCACATACCAATGTACCCAGGGCCAGGGCCTCCAATACCGCGGCCATCTGAAACGGTACGCTTGCGGGACAAAGGCCCGCATATCTTAGGCCGGGCCAAATGGTACGCACCCCCAGGGTGCCTGCAAGCAAGAGGGCACCCACAAGACTCGTCTCTCGGCGCTGACGCAAGGGCGTCAGGCTCCAGAGGGCGGCCCCAAGACCGCCGACGGCGAGCATGGTGGAGAGGTTGGTGGCGCATGCGCCCAGCGGGGGGATCCCACCTATAAAGAGGCCCATCGCCCCCAGGCTGCAGCCCGATACAAGGAACCATAGAGAGACCCTTTGTCTAAATCTTTTTGTGATCGGGATGGCGGCGCCGGCCAGCAGCGCGCCCAACCCGGTCATGATCAGGGAGAGGGCGTCAGTCGTCGTCATGGCCGCCCGCTTTCCGCAACTCTGTCTTGGTGGAAAGGAACCACGGCGCCTCTGCGTGTCGCTTCAGAACCGCGAGACGATGGTGACAGCGTCCGTCGCGTTGCTTCATCCTCACCCACATGCGGTGAGGATCCCATATAATGATACCGTAAAGTCCCAACAGCGTCAAGACACCTCCCAGGATGGCCGCCGCGAGTTCGGGTTCGTGGTTGATTCCCAATGTGGCATAGTATTCGGGGCGTATATCTATGGTGGCGTCATTTACGCGGATGGTTCCACTCTCTGTCAGCATCTTCTCTGTCATGACGCGCTCTGTGCTACCCTGGAGCGCCTGAATCTGGAGGGCCCTTCCCTCTATGTCCTGGCTGGGGATGGACCGATAGCTCACGAGCCTCAGGACGAGGTCGGCCTCGGGAATGGAGAGGAGGCGCTCCTGCTGCTCCTGATGAAAGCGCACCCGCAGGGCGCGTTGGGGCGGCGTGTTGCCTGGCATCTGTTGTATGTCCAGGGGTGTTCCCCGATCGTCTTGGGCACTGACCCGCACGGCGGGACCATATCCCAGGTAATAGAAGGCGATCGATTGCCAGCGGGCTCCGCGGTCGAGCCCCACCGTCACGTTCCCTTTTTTCTCCCCACGCGCCACCAGGATGCGGGCGTCAAAGACGCGCGGCCTGCCATCGGCGTGGGGGACGAAGGCGATCTGGTCCAGGGTCACGTCGACGCCGGCCTTTTCCACGGAACGTGTCTCTCCCAGGGAGAGATGGAGGGGGGAGCTGTGCCATCCCCAGCGCCAACGGAGCAGGGGGACAAGAAAGAGTAGACATAATCCTATATACAGAGCGCCCACGAACCAACGCCCCGGTCCCCTTTTACGCGCCGCGCCCCGTCTCACGCCGTCGGTGCTCACACTGGTCGTGAGGCGGTGTCCCGTTGCCGAAAAAGCACGGGATGTGCGCTCCCACGCCTCTTGAGCGTCGCATTCTACGGTGAACTCTTTGGTATGGACGAGCCGTCCTGCAGGGGCAGGCAGTTGCCAGGCGTCTATCAATGCATGGGCCGCGCGCAGGGCGCAGAGGGCGATCGCGCTTGCCAGGAGAGCGCGTATGCGGAAGCCCGGGTGGCCATGGTCATTTGTGAGAAACGGAGGAAGGATCTCGTTATGGGCGGCGATTCTTTGCGTGTAAGAGATACCTGCCGGGTATGGCTCCGTCCTCTTTAGGGCATCTATGCCCACAAAGAGGGCAAGGATGAGGGAGAGGGCGAGGAGAGCCAGGGTCGTGTATGGCGATCCGACGATGCCCAGGAGGGTGAGGCAGAGGCGCCGTATCACGCCTGCAAGGGCTTTGTGCCAGGATTCGAGTGTTCTACGAGGGTTCTCCATCAGGTGTGACATGACCTCGATTATAGGTATTTTTCAGACGTCTTGTCAAAGAGGGCTATTTCAGTGACGGCGTTCGCGTCCCGTCTTGACACCGTCCTTTTCCCCTTCTA
>CAZMOW010000195.1:0-3361 GCA_964567975.1 uncultured Anaerolineales bacterium
CTCATTCCCCCACCTCCTCGCGTTCGATCTGAAAGATGGCCAATCCCGCCCGCCAGTTGGCTAAAAAGGAGCCCATCCGACGAAAAGACGGTGTCAAGCACGTCTCGTGCACGATGCGCAAATTCTCTGCGGCGCACAGCTCGCGAAAATCCACCACGGTGCACAGATGCACGTTGGGCGTGTTGAACCAAGGATAAGGGAGTAACTCGCTCCTGGGCATCCTGCCCTGCAACAATAATTGCAGGCGAATGCGCCAGTGGCCAAAGTTCGGGAAACTGATGATGGCCCGTTGCCCCACACGCAGCATCTCCTCGATGACCGCCATAGGATCCGACGTCTGTTGCAGGGTCTGGCTCAGGATGACCACGTCGAAAGAATCGTCGCGATAGTGGGTTATCCCCTCCAGCATGTCGCCGTGATAGACGGGCACGCCGCGCCTGATGGTCTCGGCCACCAGCTGCTCCTTGATCTCAATACCCTGCCCCTCACAGTCCTTTTCCTGTATTAGATTGGCCAGCAGCTCCCCGTCGCCGCAGCCAAGGTCCAGGACCCTGGCACCCGCCGGCACCAGGGCTTCGATGAGGGCATAGTCGGGACGCCGCCTGCCCCCCCTTATCCGCGGTCCCTTCATCGTGCGAGCCCCTCCTCCCGACGCACACGCTCCTGCACATCGGCCAAAAAGGCGGTCACGGCGTCGGCCAACTCCTCGTTGGGCAGCAAAAAGGCGTCGTGGCCGTAACTGCTAGTGATCTCTAAAAAGGCTGTGGGAATGCCATTGGCCTGCAAGGCCTTTACGATCTCCTTGGATTGATGCGTCGGAAAGAGCCAGTCGCTGGTGAAAGAGACGACGAGAAAGCGGGCCTTGACGTCCGCCAGGGCCTCGACGAGGGAATGATGCCCGGCCGCCAGATCGTAATAGTCCATCGCCTTGGAGATATAAAGGTAGGAATTGGCATCGAACCGCTGCACAAAGCTGTTTCCCTGATATTTGAGATAACTCTCCACCTGAAAGTCGGTCTTGAAATCATAGGTAAAGGACTCGCGATCCTGAAGCCGCCGCCCAAACTTGGCCCGCATCTGCTCGGGGGACAGATAGGTGATATGTCCGATCATGCGCGCCACGGCAAGCCCCGCCTCGGGGGTATCCTTACCGTAATAGTCCCCGCCGTGCCAATGAGGATCGGCCATGATGGCCTGCCGCCCCACCTCGTCAAAGGCGATAGCTTGGGAGCTCAGGCGCGCCGCCGTGGCGATGGCGTGCACGGAGGCCACCCGATGGGGGAAGCGCACCGCCCATTCCAGAGCCTGCATGCCCCCCATGCTGCCCCCCGTGACGGCCAACAGGCGCTCTATGCCCAGGTGATCCATGAGCAGCCGCTGGACGCGCACCATATCGCCGATGGTGACCATGGGAAAATCGAGCCCATAGGGCTCTCCCGTCTCGGGATCGATGCTCGACGGCCCCGTGCTGCCCTTACAGCCCCCGAGGATATTGGAACAGACGATAAAATACTTGTTTGTGTCATAGGGTTTGCCCGGACCGACCATGAGATCCCACCAGCCGGCCTTGCGGTCGCTGGGCGAGTGCACGCCAGCCACGTGGGCATCCCCCGAGAGGGCGTGCAAGATGAGGACGGCGTTGTCCCGCTCCGGACCGAGCTCCCCATAGGTCTCATAGGCCAGGGTGATGGAGGGCAGACTCTCCCCGCACGCCAATGCAAAGCCCTCGGGGGGCAGTTCCGGCGTCCAAAACTTTGTTTCCACCACCCCCACGCCCCGGGCATCCGGTCGTGACTCCTCGGGTACCCCGTGTGTCGTATCGTCGACCACAGTCTCCTCCCGCAAAACTATACCTGTGCCAGGGCTTGATCGAGATCAGCCAGGATATCATCTATAGTCTCCAGACCGATGGAAAGCCTGACAAAATCGGGCGTCACCCCCGCCGCCTCCTGCTCCTCCGTGCTCAACTGCTGATGGGTGGTGGAAGCCGGATGGATGGCCAGGCTGCGCGCATCGCCAATGTTGGCCAGGTGGCTGAAAAGTTCGAGGCTCTCGATAAAGGTGCGCCCACCCTCCATCCCACCACGCACGCCAAAGCCCACCAGGCCACTGGCCCCGTCGGGCAGATAGCGCTCGGCCCGCTCGTACGAGGGGTGGCTGGACAGGCCTGGATACAGCACCCAGGAGACCTTGGGATGTTCCTGCAGGAACTGGGCTACGGCCAGGGAATTCTCCGAGTGGTGCTGCATGCGCAGGCTCAACGTCTCTATGCCCTGCAGGATAAGAAAGGCGTTAAAGGGACTCAGGCAGCCCCCCAGATCGCGCAGAAAACGCACCCGCGCCCGGGCGGCAAAGGCCTGGTCGCCGAACTTTTCGTAGAACTTGAGGCCATGATAGCTGGGATCGGGCTCCACAAACTCGGGAAAGCGGCCGCTGTCCCAGGGGAAACGTCCCCCATCCACGAGCAGGCCGCCGATAGAGTTACCATGTCCCCCCAGATACTTGGTGAGGCTGTGCACCACGATATCACAGCCGTGCTCGAGAGGGCGGCAGAGGGCGGGGGACGGCGTGGTGTTATCCACCATGACCGGCACCTCCTCCGCGTGGGCCACCTCGGCGATGCCCGCCAGATCGGGAATGGTCAGCTTGGGGTTGCCGATGGTTTCCAGATACACCATTTTTGTTCGCTCGGTGATAGCCTCGGCGAATGCCTCGGGCTCGTCGCTATCGACCCAGATGGTACGAATGCCCATGCGCGGCAGAGTCTCATTAAAGAGGGTGACCGTACCCCCGTACAGGCGGGTGGTGGCGACGATCTCGTCCCCCTCGCGGCAAAGGGTCAGGATAGCAGTGGATATGGCTGCCATCCCACTGGCAAACGCCAGCCCTGCCGTGCCTCCCTCCAGGGCGGCCACGCGCTTTTCCAGGACGTCCGTGGTGGGATTCATGATCCGCGTATAGATATTCCCCGGCTCCTCCAGGGCGAAAAGGCGCGCCGCGTGATCCGTGTCCTCAAAGAGATAACTCGTAGTCTGCCAGATGGGCACGGCACGGGAGCCGGTCTCGGCGTCCGGCGTGTGCCCCGCGTGCAGGGATTGTGTATCAAACCCCTCAAACCGCTTTTTCTGCTCTGTCACCTGATTCCTCCCTTGCTATCGATCAGCCTCTTTTGTTCTGTCGTATATTATACGTCTGCGTACGAGCCGTGGGAAGGGGATGGTCCACCACGCCCCCTCCCACGACCACATCCCCATCATAGAACACGGCGGCCTGTCCCGGCGCGGTGATGGGATGGGGACGCGCGAAATCGACCAGGGTCTCCTCCGCATGAGGATACACATCTGCAGGAGCCTCCGCCCCC
>CAZMOW010000196.1:0-3272 GCA_964567975.1 uncultured Anaerolineales bacterium
AGGTCCATTCTTCTCATCCCCCTGAGTTCAATTAACGTCCACAGTATTCACAGGATACCTCAAGGGCTGTTCGATAGTCAAGGCACTTGTGAGAGGCGACGTTTACCTCTCAATGTCCAGGGGACCGGGCTCGGCTGCCCAGGATCTCGGCAGATTCTCTGTAACTGAGTTACGAGCGCCTTGACGGGCGATGTGCAGGCGGGTAGGATGTGCTTGGTGAGCGAGTGGATAATCTGTGGATCGTTAGTTGTGAACAGGAGTCTGAGAATATGACGGAAGGATCTTTTGATAGGCAGGCGGCATCGATGCAGGACGAGATCAAGATCACGGCGATCAAGGCGCTACAGCCCAAGGAGGGCGCGACGCTGGTAAAGGTGGAGACGGATGCAGGGGTGTCGGGCTATGGGCCGTGCCATGGGACGGGGCCGTTCGTGCGCGCGGCCATCGCGAGGCTGGAAGGGCCGCGGCTGCCGCATCTGGGCCTGATGGGCAAGGACCCGCTAAAGATCGAGGTCCATTTTCACAATATGTTCTATGCCTACCCGCAGCGGGGCCGGGTGATGGGGGTGTTCAGCGCCATCGACATGGCGCTGTGGGATATCGCGGGCAAGGTGTTGGATCAGCCGGTGTGCAAGCTGCTCGGGGGGCCGTTCCGCGAGGAGATCCCCCTCTATTCGCATTGCCGCGGCGGCGACTTTTTGAGCAAGGAGGAGTGGCGCGCCCGGGCGCGGGATATGAAGGAGGATCCGCACGGTTTCCGGGCCTACAAGATCGACATTCACCACGTGCTGGGCAGTCCTATGCAGGAGTATACGCCCAGCATAGGGCCGCGAGAGGCGCGGGACGTGGCCGAGGCGTATGGGCTGGCCCGCGAGGCCCTGGGCGAGGAGATCGATATCATCGTCCACTGTCACAACGAACTGGATCTGCCCAGCGCGATCAAGGTGGCGGCGGCCGTGGAACCGATGGAGCCACTCTTTTTCGAGGATCCCATCGCCCCAGAGTTTGGCGACGGTTGGCTGGCGCTGCGACGCACGACGCGGGTGCCGATCCTGACGGGGGAGAATATCGCGCTGGCCGAGGGGGCGCTACCCTTTTTGCAACATCAGGCCGTGGATCAGTTGCAGCCCGACCTGATCAACTGTGGGGGGATCAGCGGGGCCAAGCGCATCGCCGATCTGGCGGCCCTCTATCGCATCCCCATCTCCTGTCACAACGTGAGCGGTTACGTGCTCAATATGGCCTCGCAACAGTTCTCGGCGGCGGTCTTTGATTGTCCGATGATGGAATGCAGGCGCAACGCCGACGAGGCGCCTGAGGCGGTGGGGGAAAAGCTGGTCATCCGCGAGGGCAAGATGAAGGTGGCCATGCGGCCGGGTCTGGGGTTGCAGTTGGATTTCGATTATCTGAGGGCGAATCGGGCGGAGGGGGAGCCCTGGTGGGATTGAGCGGCGTTTTGCGGAGATTCATATGGGCTGGAATGACATAATGATACAGGCGAGATTGTTGATACCTGGATGAACCAGGCATAAGGAGGAAGCAGCATGTCGGAACAATTACGCATCGGTATCATCGGGGTGGACACGTCACACGTGCCGGCCTTTACGAGGCTGCTGAACGATCCCGAGGATCCCTTTTACGTAGCGGGGGGAAGGGTGGTGGCTGCGTTTCCCTCCTTTAGCCCCGATCTGGAGGCCAGCCGCTCGCGGGTGGAGGGGTTCAAAAAAGAGGTCACGGACAAATGGGATGTGGAGGTGGTATCCTCCATCGGGGCGCTGCTCGAGGGGGTGGACGCCGTCCTGCTGGAGAGCGTGGACGGGCGCAGGCACCTGTCGGAGGCGATGCCCGTCATCGAGGCGGGGAAACCCCTGTATATCGACAAGCCGCTGGCGGCCAATTATGGGGACGCGGCGACCATGATGGATCTGGCGCAAGAGAACGATTGTCCCCTTTTCTCCTGCTCTTCTCTACGCTTCGATGCCAACATCCTGGCCATCAAGGAGGACCCGGAGTTGGGGCAGGTGCTCACATGTGATGCTTTCAGCCCGGCGACGCTGGATCCCACGAACCCGGGGTTCTTTTGGTACGGGATACATGGGGTGGAGATACTCTATGCATTCATGGGCATGGGGTGTGACGGGGTGCGCTGTTATTCCACGGAGGCCTATGACGTGGTGGTGGGCAGGTGGCCAGAGGGGCGGCTGGCGACGATGCGGGGCACCCGTCTTGGGACCCACGACTATGGGGTGAGCGTCTTTGCGGAAAACGGCGTGCGTCAGACCCTCTATTCCAGGGAGGTACCGCTCTACAGTCAACTGCTGGAGCGTATCATGCCCTTCTTTGAGAGCGGAGAGGCGCCGGTCGATCCTCAGGAGACCCTGGAGATCATGGCCTTTATGCAGGCGTCATTGATCAGTGCCGAGGAGGGACGAGAGGTAGGTCTGGATGAGGTGATGTGAAGCCCAGGGCGGGGAATATGCTCCGCATATTCCCCGCCCTCTACGAGGGCTAGAGGGGCCCGCAAGGGCTTTTAGATGCAGATCAGAGGCTGCGAGGAGGCAGTGTATGACGAAACGACGCGTTCATTACGTGCTGAGCACACATTGGGATCGAGAATGGTATCAGACCTTTCAGGATTTTCGCTACCGGCTGGTGCAGTTGTTGGATGAGGTGATGGCCGGCCTGGAGGATGGTCGCCTGAAAGGGCCGTTTACCAGCGACGGTCAGGCCATCATGCTGGAGGATTATCTGGAGGTGCGGCCCGAGCGCGAGGACCTCGTGCGCCAGCTGCTGAGCGAGGGGAAGCTGGTGGCCGGTCCCTGGTACGTGATGCCCGATGAGTTCCTGGTATCGGGGGAGTCGCTGGTGCGCAACCTGCGCATGGGCCGCGAATGGGTACGTCGGATGGGGGGCAGGCCCTCCGACGCCGGCTTTGGCTGCGACCTGTTCGGGCACAATAGCCAGTTGCCGCAGATATTGAAGGGATTCGGCATCGGGGCGGCCTTTATCTGGCGGGGGGTCAACTATAACGAGACGCGCAACCTGGTCTGGCGGGGCGCCGATGGCAGCGAGATTGCCTGTTACCGTTTTGGCCACATCGGGTATTCGACCTATGCCGGCGACGTGCGTCACGCCTTTGAGCCCCATCTCGCCTTTGATGGGGAGCAGGCGGCCGCCGACCTGGAGGCCTTTTTGCAGAGGCAACTGGAGGAGACGGAGGTGGGGCCGGTGCTGCTCTTTGACGGCGGGGATCATCAGGCCTGGGATCAGGA
>CAZMOW010000197.1:0-3194 GCA_964567975.1 uncultured Anaerolineales bacterium
CCGCGCCCGAACCCGTGGCGCCGCCCGCGCCCCCGGCCGTGGACGTCAGCGGCGAGTGGCTCATCGATCTGGCATTCGTCTTTGGCGAGAGTACCCACTCTGTAAAGCTGGTCCAGGAGGGGAGCGAACTGGAGGGCACCTATCGTTCCCAGTATGGGCAGTGCGAGATCGTGGGCCAGGTGGCGGGGGATGAGATCTCCTTTCAGGCCGTGCTGCCCCATGGTCCCTCCCGCACCCGCTACGACTATGAGGGGACGATGACGAACGATACCATGAGCGGTTCCGTGTCCACGGGCCAGGAGTGGCCCTGCACGTGGCGCGCCCGGCGGAACTCGCAGTAGGAGAAAGAGGTTTGTGGCAAGGTACGTGGGACGAACGCGATTTCCAAGGACTGCTGTAGGTTGTAGAGGTACCACACCGCCGTAAAGGGCTGGTGCTGGCTCACGGCACTCTGCTGACGCCACGTGTCTTACCACAAACTATTGCAGAGTCCTCTACTCCTTTTTGCCGCAAGTACCCTCTGTCGGTACAATGTAGCTCTGTACGCTTTGGGGTAACCCGCTTGTGGAGAGGGAGTGAATGCAGTACATCGAGTGGATCGTCATCGCTGCACTGGCCCTGGTCACGGCCGTCACACTGACCTTTGCGCCGCCGGCCATCGAGACCGAGGCCTTGTCCCTGGCCTCGGCGCTGGGCACGGCCACGCCGACGGCACGTCCCACAGCCATCCCCACCTCTACCCCGTCTCCCACGGCCACGCCGACACCACGCGCCACAGCGACGGCCACTTCCTCCCCCTCACCATCGCCCACCGTCACGCCGACCTCGTTTCCCTTTGACACGCGGGCCGATCTGCCCCGCTACATCTATGTGCATCAGGGGACCCAGCATATGTATGTCTTTGAACATGGTGAACTGGTGCGGGATATTCCCTGCAGCACGGGCATCCCCGATCCGAACAAATACACGCCAGCCTGGGAAGGAAGGGTGGGCGAGTATTGGGGTACCTTTTACGCCTTTGACGTCTATGCCGACGAGGCCTGGTATCTGTACAAATCGGCGGGCTCCATCCTTGTCCACAGTCTGCCCTACACCTGGGAAGACGGCGACAAGGTCTATCAGGGGCGGGAGGATCTGGGCGAGCGTCCCTCCTCCCATGGTTGTATCCGCGTCGCCCCCAAGGACGCCGTCTGGCTCACGGAATGGAATCCCGAGGGCGTGCTTATGACCGTCACCGAGCCCTACCGGGAAAAGTGGGAGGGAGTTCTTACTCCCCAGCCTACCTCCGAGCCCGGATAACCGGCGTCTATGATGCTGTGGAACGGCGGCGCTCCCGCAGGATAAAGGGGATGGTCAGGGCGAGAAAGAGGGCGCTTGCGGCGTATACGGGGCGCCTGCCCAACAGTTCCATCAGCGGATAGGCAAAGAGGGGGCCCAGACCAGAGCCCAGATCGCCCATGGTTTGATAGCCGCTCACCACACCGCTTCGTTCGCCCCTGGACGTCATGTCGCCCATCCAGGAGACGAGCATGGGAGGCACCACGCCGTAGGCGATGGCGGCCAGGACCACGCCAACGCCGATGAGCCAGAGGTTCCCCCGTAGGGCAAAGCAGCCCAACCCTATCGCTCCCAGTACCTCCCCCAAGAGCAGCACCCGCGTGCGGTCTCCCAAATAGTCGCTGAGGTAGCCCAGGCCCGGTCCGGCCAGTATGGTTATCAGGTTGCGGGCGAACAGGAGAATGGCGGTCAGGGAGGCAATGCCTACCACCATGCCGGCCACGTGTACTCTCTGCCCCAGGCTGTGGGCGAGATAATAGCCCAGGGTGGAGTAGAACACGCCGGCGAAAAAGAAGCGGTGGGCAAAGTTGAGTCCCCAGATGAGCCAGAAGCGACTGTCCAGAGTTCCCAGGGTCTGGCGCCAGTTCGCTATGCGCGCGCGCAGAGGCGCTGCCGGGATCTGTGCCGGGGACCTTTTCCGTCGTGTCCAGGGCAGGGTGAGGGCTCCCAGACATCCCAACGAGGTCAGGATGCCCAGGGCGAGCATGGCCCGGGAAAAGTCCCACACATCGACCAGGATGCCGCCCAAAAGGGCGCCCAGTGCACCGCCAAAGTAGGAAAAAGAGGTATAGATTCCCGTAAAGCGTCCTCGCCTTTGCTCCGTGCTCACGTCGAGGACCATGGCATAGGCGGCCACCACCAACAGGGCCCAGGCCACGCCCCACAAGGCCCGCCAGAACAGGAGGGGCCAGAAGCCCCTGCTCAGGCCATATCCCAGGGTGGAGAGGGTTCCGGCGACGAGGCCGAGGATGTAGGGCAGCTTGGGGCCCACGCGCCGGGAAAGCCAGCCACTGAGCACGTTCAGGGGCAGGCGCACCAGACGATTGATGCTCAACAACCATCCGACCTGTACGGCCGTCACGCCGACGGCAGCATAATGGGAGGGCAGCACGGTGTAAAGGGTGGCATCTCCCACCAGGGCGAGGGCCGTGCAGACGGTCAACGTCCAGACCACGCGAGAGGTGGCGGGATTCTCTGCCGCCTCCTCGACATGATTGGCATGGGGAGGAGATTTTTTTGTAGGATTCTCTGTGGTGCAGTTATGATGGCAGGTCATGGGAACCTCAGGGGATACGGGGCTTGGCCAGCACCTCGCGGATCTCCAGATCGTAAAAAGTGCGCGAATAGGCGGGTTTGCAGACGATGGCCGTGTCGGCCCCACTGCCCGTGCCGGCGATGGAGATGACCTCCTCGTCCACGTTCAGGTGGCCCGCATCGGCGGCCATGAGGACGTTTTCCACGGCCACCTTCATACCCTGGCTGAAGCGGTACAGGGTGTCGCGCACGATCTCTGGTATGGTGCGGCCGCCGTGCTTTTCGGAAAAGGCCGAGCCCACCCCGTCGCCCAGGGCGTGGATGCCCGTGACCACGTACAGGCCCATGCCGCGCAGTTCCTCCTTGATCTCCTTGGACATGCACCATCCCAGATCCTCAAAGCCGTGACAGAGGGTGATGACGGTGATCTCGATGCCGTGGGGGGCAAGGACGTCGTGGGCCTTCCGTGCCGTGTCGCCGTGGGATGAGGCCACGACGGCCTGGGTAATGCCCAGTGCCCGGGCCCGTTCCAGGGCGATCTCCAAGGTCTTGTCCGTGTTCTGGGGGCCGGGCTCCTCGAAGCAGTAGGTGGTGAGTTTCAT
>CAZMOW010000198.1:0-3127 GCA_964567975.1 uncultured Anaerolineales bacterium
TGATGGGGCTAAGGATACAGTTGTTGGCGTGATATCTGCAGAACACATACTGCATATAGCGCACATAGGAATCTGGCCAATCGTAGAATCTCTTCCAGGCCGGCCCCGTGTCCCGCCGCGCCACCTCGATAAAGGGGATGAATCCCTGAGCGTTCAGATAATCCACCTTGCGATCCAGATAGCGGAAATAGGCTGGGTTGATGCGGTTCACATCGGGAAACACGTCCTGATGACCCGGCACCCGCCCGGGAAAGAAAAAGGGGCGTCCCCCCGCATTGTGCATATCCTTGGCACTGCCCGTCTCCGCCTGCTCCCACGCCTGCCGTATGCCCGTCCCTTGTGCATCATCGACGCGGATCTCTGTAGGCCTTCCATCGTTGGCCCAGGCGGGAAAGGCGGCGAGGATGGCGATGCAGTTATAGCCCTGATCCTTCCGGAAGCGCACCATATCCTTGAACCCCATCTCCGGCCCGACGGGCCGCCCTTCGTCATCATCATACCACCTGTAACGAAAGGTGGCCGTCGACCACCAGGTGTCGCCGAGCAGGAAACAGGGCGTCCCATCGGCATGCTGCAGCGCATGTCCGTTCTCTGTGGCTCGCAGAAACCCCCTGCGGCAGGGATTGGCCGCCTTTTCCTCTTCGTTCCAGGGAACGACTACGAACTCGCCCTCTTTACCATCCAGACCCTTATCGCAGACGTTCGAGCCGCTGACCCAGGACCACTGTCCCGGGCGCACCCCCGTGACGCGCACGCGAAAGAGATCACCCCCATCCCAGAAACCATAGACGCGCTTCCGAAATCCGGGTCCCTCCAGATCGACCCAGACCTCCACGTCGATATAGGGATTGGCAAAGGATCCCTCCGCCTCAAGGGTTATCTCCGCCTTATCCCACGTGTGTACCTGGCTCGTTTCAGTCACCTTCCCCCCTTTGATCCATCACGGACGGAAAAAAGTTCGATCAATCGCGCTCAACAGTCGCTAATACGCCCTGGCAAAGATGGCCACCTGGTCGGTCCGTTTGCCCGTCAGGAAGCATCTTCCCTCCCCCTCGTCTGGATCCAGCAGGAGGCAGCGCAGGGTGGCCTTGGTCTCATCCTGAACGCGATCCTCGTCCGCCTCATCACCCGCCCAGTGGACGCGCAAAAAGCCCTCCTCTTCCTCCAGGACCTCCTTGAACGTCTCGTAATCGCTCACGCGATACGTATTCTCTTCCCGAAAGGCCTCGGCCTGCTGCAAGAGCCCCTCCTGAACCTGCTCCAACAGGTCGCTCACGTGCCCCACAACGCCCGCGACGGGCACGCCAAACTCTTTGCCTTCCCGACCGGGTTTGTCCCGACGCGCACAGACCACGGCGTCCTTTTCCACGTCCCGGGGACCTATCTCCACCCGCACGGGCACGCCCCGCATCTCCCAGTCGTTGAACTTGTATCCCGGCGTCTGATCCTCGCGGTCATCCACGTGCACCCGTATATCCGCTTCCTCCAGTGCGGAACGCACCCCCTCGACCATGGGGAACACGTCGGCCTTTTCCTCCGCATCGCGCCAGATGGGCACTATCACCACCTGGATGGGAGCCAGTTGTGGCGGCAGCCGGAGCCCCTGATCGTCCCCGTGGGCCATGATGACGGCCCCCACCATGCGCGTGCTCACCCCCCAACTCGTCGTGTGACAGAACGCAAGTTCGTTGTCCTCGTCGAGATAGGTTATGTCAAAAGCACGGGCGAAATTGGTCCCCAGATAGTGGCTTGTGCCCGCCTGCAGGGCCCATCCGTTGCCCATCATGGCCTCTATGGTATAACTGTCCACGGCCCCGGCGAACTTTTCTCGGTCGCTCTTTTTTCCCTTGATGACGGGGATGGCCGCATCGTTGATGGCAAAATCGGCGTAAACGTCCAACATGCGCAGGGTCTCCTCCATGGCCTCCTCCGCCGTGGCATGGGCCGTATGCCCCTCCTGCCACAGGAACTCCATGGTTCGTAAAAAGGGACGAGTACGCATCTCCCAGCGCACTACGTTGGCCCACTGGTTGATCAGCAAAGGGAGATCACGGTAGGACTGGATCCACCGCGAGTACATGTGGCCAATTATCGTCTCCGATGTGGGTCGCACGGCCAGGGGCTCCTCCAATTCTTTGCCCCCTCCGATGGTGACGACGGCGAGTTCAGGTGCAAAACCCTCCACGTGATCCGCCTCGCGCTCTAAAAAACGCATGGGAATGAACAGGGGGAAATAGGCGTTGCGGTGCCCGGTGGCCTTGAAACGGCGATCCAGACCATCGCGCACCCCCTCCCACAACTCGTATCCGTAGGGCCGGATGACCATGCTCCCCCGTACGGGCGAGTTCTCGGCCAATTCCGCCTCGCGAATGACATCGAGATACCAACGCGAATAGTCCTCTTTCCGCGGCGTGATCCTGTCCGCCAATGTAATATCCTCCTCAAATAGTTTTCATCCGTTCGCTCGCACGATCCTGAATCATACCGTCGGCACCCGTACTACCTGATGCCACATGCCCCTACGCGGGCGAAGCAGCCTCTCCCGACGGCAATATCGGCCCCTCCCCCTGCGTCATGGTGGCGGCCGTCTTTATAGCCCGCAGCATGTTCTCCGCATCGGCGACACCCTGCTCCACGATATCGTATGCGCTGCCATGTGTGGTCCCCGTGACGATCACCGAAAGCCCCATATATAACAGCACGGCCTCGCCAAAAGCCACAGCCTTGACCGCGATGTTGCACTGATCGTGGTATAGAAAGACTATACCATCGTAATCGCCCCGCACGGCCTGCATAAGGACCACATCCGCTGGGACGGGTCCCTCCACATCCATGCCCCTCTCCACCAACGACTCGATCGCCGGCGCGATGAGCATCTGCTCCTCGGTACCCAAAAGTCCTTCCTCGCCAGCGTGGGGGTTGAGCGCGGCCACGACCAGGCGAGGCTGTTTGATGCCAAAATCGGCCATGGTCGCCCGCAGCACGCGAGCCGTATTCACGATCTCTGGTACCGTGAGATGCGAGAGAATCTCGCGAAAAGGAACATGGCCCGTCACCGATGTGGTAAAGAGGGACCCCCATTTGATCACGCCGTAGACGCGATCCACATCGGCCAGGTCCGCGAACA
>CAZMOW010000199.1:0-3090 GCA_964567975.1 uncultured Anaerolineales bacterium
GCTCCTTCGGGGCTATTCTTTAGCCCCGCGCTGGCCGGCCAAAGATGCTCGGCCTAAAGCCCAGCGCGGAGGCACTTCGCGCCGGGCGTCGACCTGCGTCGACGCATCTGGATGGCGCCCGTCAGTTCCTCCTTTCTGATATGTCCGGTCATTGCGACAGACTTGGACTCTTCCCCCCGCGCCGCCTTGACAGATCGTATGCGCGGTCTATAATGACACGTCCGATGCCCCTCCCACAGGAGGCACACGCGCGCCGCCCACACCGACGCTATCCAATCCTTTTCACATCCCTTTGGGCATCCTCTCTACAAACGGGATCTGGCCCGCCTCCCGGGGGACGGTTCGTATCGGTAAAGATATGTAGATATAGGAGGAACCTGTTAGTATGAGATACTTTGCAGAGGCTGGAAGACAGCACGTAGACGAGACGTTAGATCTGGCCAAGCAGACGGCGCTGGAGCAGGGGATCAAGGATGTGGTGGTGGCCTCTACCCGGGGTTTCACCGCCCAAAAGGCCCTGGAGGTTTTCGAGGACACGGACGTGGTGCTGACCATGGTGGGCATAGACCGGGACAGGTTCGACCAGGACCTGCGCGGGGAACTGGAGGAGCAGGGTCATGGCGTGTGCTTTAGCCACGAGGTGGCCTATGAATATCCCGACCTGGTCGTAGCAGCCTACCGCAGGTTCTGCGAGGGGGTCAAGGTGGCCGTAGAGATCCCCATGATCGCCGCCGATGCGGGGCTGATCTCCAGCGACGAGGACGTGGTCTCGGTGGGGAAATGGGACACGGCCCTGGTGGTCAAGCCGGCGACAAGCGACAGGTTCTCGGACCTGCGGGTGCGGGAGTTGATCTGTAAGCCACGGTAGCGGGGAAAGCGCTAGCGCTTTCCCTTGGCAGTTCCGCGTAGCGGAACTGCACCTCTTAGATCAAGGCGCCCGTGGATCGAATGGATCGGTAATCCGCCCTATGTGGCCGCATCCCTCGCAGAATCGCAAGCGATTCTGCACGTATCTAAAAGAGTCTCGCACTACCCCGTTCGTAGTAAGCTACGCAGCGGGGGCTTGGCTTCGCCAAGGTCCTGCGGAGTAGCGTGGGGGGATGCGGCCACGCCGCATCCCTCGCAGAATCCCTGCGGGATTCTGCACGCATTCACAAGGCAATTCACACGCGCCCCACGTGCCTCAGCCTGTTTTCAACAGGCTTTGCCCTCCTAGACCCGGGATTTATCCCGGGGCGGGGGCGGGTAAAACGCTCCGCGTTTTACCTTGGCAGTTCCGCGTAGCGGAACTGCACCTCTTAGATCAAGGCGCCCGTGGATCGAATGGATCGGTAATCCGCCCTATGTGGCCGCATCCCTCGCAGAATCGCAAGCGATTCTGCACGTATCTAAAAGAGTCTCGCACTACCCCGTTCGTAGTAAGCTACGCAGCGGGGGCTTGGCTTCGCCAAGGTCCTGCGGAGTAGCGTGGGGGGATGCGGCCACGCCGCATCCCTCGCAGAATCCCTGCGGGATTCTGCACGCATTCACAAGGCAATTCACACGCGCCCCACGTGCCTCAGCCTGTTTTCAACAGGCTTTGCCCTCCTAGACCCGGGGGAGGAAGCCGCAAAGCGGCTTCCTTTGGCAGTTTCACGGAGTGAAACTGCACCCGTGGGAATCCACAGGATGGATTCCCCACCCTCTCCATACAATAGCAGAGGGGGTTAGGAGAGGGCCCAGCCAACCCCGCCTCTTCAGGGCGGGGCGCCTGCGTAACGCACCGTGTAAACGGGCGCTGCTGGTTGGCGAATGATGCAGTAGAGACGCATAGGTCGGATTGACAATCCGCCCTACGTGTGGTGGGCATGTTGCACATTCTTGATAGATATAGTACACTATGGGCGTGAAAGATACGGAGCAAAAGAAGCAAATAACTTTCGGAGGAATAAGATGGCCATCACTAAAGATATGCCCATCGCAGAGATCGTACAAAAGTATCCGGACACCGTCCGGGTCTTTTTCGAGCACGGCCTCATGTGCGCGGGGTGCGCGGCGGCCCGTTTCGAGAACCTGGAACAGGGCGCCACGGCCCACGGCATCGACGTGGACGCGCTGGTGGAGGACCTGAATGAGGCCGTCGACGAGGAGGCGGTCGGCGAGAAGCTCGAGGGGTAGGCGGGCCAGTGAAACTGGCCTTGAAGAATTGCTATGCAATTCTTCACTATCTGATTTACTGAAATCAAGACCCTAAAGGTCTCAGCGCGCTATGCCATTGCGCCCATTGAAACATACATCGGGCGAACGAAACCGCACCTTTGTTTCGCAAGACCTTTAGGGTCTCTTCTACCAAGGAGCCGATGACCCAAGATATAAGCCCCGCCACCAAGGAACGCGTTCTCACCATTCACGAGACACTGCTCGATCATTATGGGGAGCCCCAGCGGAAACCAGAGCGGCGTCCCCTGGACGAGTTGGTGGTGACCATCCTCTCTCAGAACACGGCGGACGTCAACTCCAGCCGGGCCTATGAATCGCTGCGGGAGCGCTTTTCCGCGTGGGAGCAGGTGCTGGCGGCGGACACCGACCAGGTGGCCGAGGCCATCCGCGTGGGGGGACTGGCCAATATCAAGGCCGAACGCATTCAGCGCATCCTGCAAAAGTTACAGGAGGAACGGGGCGCCCTCTCGCTGGAATTTTTGAAGGACATACCCGTGGACGAGGCCCGCGAGTACCTGCTCTCCCTCCACGGCGTGGGCCCCAAGACGGCGGCCTGCGTGCTCCTCTTCTCCCTGCGTAAGCCCGCGTTTCCTGTGGACACCCACGTGCACCGCGTGACCCAGCGGCTGGGCCTGATCCCCGAGGACGCGGGGAGAAAAAAGGCCCACACCCTCCTGGAGGAGATGGTGCCCCAGGATATCTATTATCCGCTGCACCTCAACCTCATCCGCCATGGCAGGACCCTCTGCGCGGCCCGCGATCCCCAGTGCCACGATTGTCCCCTGGCCGGGGATTGCGACTATGCCCGGGCGCACCCGGAATCTCGTTCGTAGTGAGCTACGCAGCGGGGACCTGGCTCTGCCAGGGTCCTGCGGAGTAGCGTGGGGATGC
>CAZMOW010000200.1:0-3084 GCA_964567975.1 uncultured Anaerolineales bacterium
GAAATCCAGGTCCAGGCTCTGCTCGATGACCTGGGTGGCGACCACGATGGCTTTATGGGGACGATCTTCCGCGCCCTTGCCGAACTGGGAAAGGACGCGCTCCTCGATCTTGCCCCGCCATGCGGCGGGAAAGCGGGCGTGAAAGAGGACGAGAGCCTCCTCGGGCACGAGGCGAGCCTCCTTGAGGGCGCAGTATACCTCCTGGGAGCGCCTGACGCGGTTGCAGATGACGGCGACGCAGCCGCCCCCTTGCAGCCTCTTGTCCAGCAGGCGAGCGATCTCGTCGGGGGAGCGTTCGATCCATTCCAGAGCGATGGTGCGATTTTCTGGGGCTTGCAGGGGGATGGCATCCGCCCGGCCCTCCACTGCCCAACTCAGAGAGGGATAGGGGATGGCGGGGAGGTCATCTACCGCGACGCCGGCATAGGCCTCCAGCAACTCCCTGCGTCGCTGGTTGGGCAGCGTGGCGGAGAGGATGATGACCGAGGTGCCCGAGGCGTGCAGCCAGCGAAGCAGCCGATGAAATAGGGCGTTCATGTAGGTATCGTAGGCGTGAACCTCGTCAAAGATGACCGTTTTGTGACCCAGGCCAAAGAGCCGCAAGAAAAAGTGGCGCGTTTGCAGGACGCTGAGGAAGGCTTGATCCACCGTGCCCACGCCAAAGGGGGCCAGGAGGCTGCGCTTGCGAGGCAGGAACCATTCCATGGCGGTGACGGCGCCGGCCTCCTCGTCGCCGGGCGAGGCCAGGCGCAGGGAACGGACGTCATCCGACCAGCGCGCCTGCCCGTGAATCAACTGTACGTTGACCAATCTGTCGTTATAGCGCTGGCGCAGCATATCGGTGAAACGACCGAACATCTGGTTGCTCGTGGCCTGGGTGGGCATGGCGATATATGTGCCCTGTTGTTGACGTTCACACGTCCATTTTTCGGCGATGGCGAGGGCCGCCTCGGTCTTGCCGCTACCCGTGGGCGCCTCGATGATGATCATGGCCGGCTCTTTCAGGGTACTTCCCTCGTGGATGGCCCTTTGCTGCATGGGGTATGGGGCAAAGGGGAACAGTTCCTGGAAGGAACGTGCCTCTCTGGGAGGCTTCCATCCGCTCCAGCCCAGCTCCGCGAGGGCACGTTGCGCCTGGGTGGACGCCCTTTGCGCATAGGCCGCTGGGTCGAGGGGCGCTTCTTGATAGGAAAAGTATCTTTCCATGGATCCGATCCAGTCGGCCACCACGGTGAGTCCCGTAAAGAGGGTCAGGAGGGTGTTCTCCTCTGCCAGCGTGCTCCCCAAGTTCTCAATGTCGGGGGGAGGGAACAGGGAGATCAGATCGTCTGTAAGGCCGTGTCGGATCGTCGTCCATTCTTCCTTCCCCATCTGGGTGGATTTCACGTCTTGTATCTCGCGGGGGGGTGGCCAGGCTCCGTGATGCCCGCCCAGGGCGTGGGCGACCCGCATGGCCGGGCACCGTGCCATACGGGTGCGGTTCTGAAGGGCCTCTCCAAGGGTTCTGGCCGTGATTGTGCCGTGATAGCATGCTTCCCGCACAAAGAGGCGTGGAAAGGGCAGCCCCGCTTTCTCCAGAAGGGTTTTTGCTGGTTTATGGAGGCGCTGAAAGGCCGGGCTCGCCTTGCCCAGATCGTGAAGGCCCGCCCAGAAGGAAAGCAATTGCCCGGTTTGGCTCATTCCCAATCCCAGTGGCTCGCACAGTTGATGACGCATGCTCGATGTGAGCCCCACATCCCATAGAGCGCGCGTCACTTCTGCCACGTCGATGAGGTGGCAGATGAGAGCGTGGGTGTGCTCGTCGCTTCTGTCGGTCTTGGCCCACAGCATATGGTGTAGGGGAATATCCCGCGCTGTCTTGCCGTCGTCATGCATTTTCGCTCCTCTCGTATCTTCTCACCGTCTCCAGGGCCTCTCGCCGTATGCGTTGACGCAGCCAGGGCGGCTTCAAGACCTCGACTTTGGGCCCCCATCCACGTATCCAGTACATCATCTCCTCGGGGTGGGCCACTTCCAGCCGCAGGATACACGCTCCGCCCTCAATGTCCTCGAGTTCCTGGGAGGGGTGCCATCGCGTTTCCTTGATACGGCGTGTGGCGCTGGCCTCAAACCGCAGCACCACCTCTGTAGTCTCCGGCCCGTACATGATGCCCCAGGCGCTGTCCAGCAGCGCGGGGCCATCAAAGTCCTCGGGGGGTTCGAAATTCTCGTCGGTGAGGACGGCATGTGAGATCCTCTCCACCTTGAAGGTGTGGATGTCGTCAAAGTAACTGGCGTGGCCGATGGCGTACGTGGCGTTGCCCACGCCCGAGGGCTCGATGAAATAGGGGCAAAAGGTGTATTCGTGTACGTTTTCGCTTCCGGCGGCCCGATGTCTCATATGCACCTTTCGAGAACTCGCCCACCCCAATGCCAGTGTCTCCAGCACGTGGACAAAGGACGCATCTTCCCGACGATTTGTCAGATGACGGATGGTGGTGTGAGTGTGGTCCGCGATGGGCTGGGGCATGATCTGGGCCAGTTTGGCGAGGGTGCCGGGAACGTGGGGGTCGAAACTGTCGGCATAACGGGCCAGCAGCCGAGCGGCCAGGAAGAGGGCCAGGGCGTCGTTGAGGGTGAGGTGAATGGGAGGCAGATAATAGCCTTCGATGATACCGTATCGGGGCGGGCGCGAGGCATCATCCCAGAGGGGGATGCCCTCCGATTCCAGATCATGCAGATCGCGTTGCACGGTGCGTTTCGTGACATTACAGAAGCGGGATAGCTCTTGGGCCGTCAGGCCCTGTGGATTGCGATATAGAAGGTGACATATGCGGTGCAGACGCGCCGCCTTGGAGAGGTTCGCTCCCTTTGCCATCGATGCCTCCGGATGCTTTTGCTTGCTTGCCTACATTATAACATATAGGGTGGACAGGGTGTGTCGCGATGAGGATAAGAACTTGTGAGGAACATGCTGCAGGGTATTTTGCCTGGGGTGAAAGCGGGGTGTTTGGGCTTACCATGTGACCATGGGCCAGGTTACCTTTTTTTCCATATTATCCCCTTATCTCCAAAACCTTCAACTCGCCGTCTATCTCCGCGTAG
>CAZMOW010000201.1:0-3062 GCA_964567975.1 uncultured Anaerolineales bacterium
CCTCCTTTAGCAGACGTGGATTTTAACCCTCGGCTGAGGCAAACGCGAATACCCCGATTAAGTTCTTATCTTTCATCAAAGCCAGCGTGCTTTACGTCGGGCCTACGGGCTCCACTCCCGCTGCCAGATGGAGCGATTGTAGATGGGCTGGAATCCCAGGGAAAGGTAAAAGGGCTTGGCCGTGCCCACGCAGGCCACGGTGGCGCCCAGGGCGCCGCAGCGCCGAATGCCCTCCAGGACGGCGGCGCTGCCCAGCCTCCTGCGGCGATAGTCGGGATCGGTGGCCACGGGCTCCACGTAGGCCACCCGATGCACGGACTCGTACCACATGCCGCAGTAGGAGACGAAATGGCCGTCGGGCGCCTCCACCACCACGTTCAGGTCTTTGCGATAGTTGGGGGCCGACTGCATGAACTCCCGCTCCGCGATCCCCCCTTCTGGCGGCTCGTCGCCGTGGTCGAACCCGCGCCAGAGGACGCGATCCACCTTTTGCAGGTCGTTGTCCTCGGCCAGGCTATTTAGCCGGAAGCCAGCCGGCAGTGGGATGGGCGGAAAGGGATCGGGGATCTCAAAGTGAGACATGGGTTCGCTGCCACCGCCCTTGACGTAACCCCGCTCCGAGGCCAGGCGCTGGAACCCCTCGTCATGATCGTTGATGTAGACGCGGAGCCGGCGCACGCCTTCGCCCTCGATGCTTAAATGTTTCTCGGCGTAACGCAGCATCTCCCCCTTGAGGGCCTCGTGGTCGGGATGGATCTCGAAATAGGCCGTGCCCATGAAATGCTCCGGGTGGGCGACCCCCACGATCTCGCCACCCATCTCCCAAATGCCGATGGTGCTCAGGTCCACGTCCCACACCAGGGGATGGTAGTGCATGTACTCCCAGCGCGGTTGCATCCAGTTGATGTGCCCACCGATGCGAACGTCGTACGTCCTGACCAGAAACTTGCCCACCCCTTCATAGTCGGCGGCCCGATCATAATGCCTGATGGTGATCTCCATGATTCTCTAGTCCTTGCCCAAGCGCCGACGGACAAAACCCATCGGCAAGATGCCGACTATTATGGTCGATCTGCGGAGAAAATGCCAATGGCGTCCACCCTTTGCAACGAGCTGCCGCGCTCACCCGCAGGTCTTGGTCCATTCAGGGGATATCCCCCTCCTCAAGATCCCTCCAGTTCCGGCCCCTGATCTCCTCCAGTTCCTCGCTCGTCCAGCCCATCACATCGCGCAAGAAAACGGGAGGTAGCACGATGCCGGGAATGGCCGCGCGCACCTTCTTCGTCGTCTCATCCTCATCGGTAAAATCACGATCATAGGTCACAAAATAATCGACTTCTGCCGCGATGACGGAGAGGGCAACCGGCACATCCTCTTTTTGGCGAACCAGATCCCGGTTTCTGGCCACGTCCTCCTCATCAGGAAGGGGCGCCTCCTCATAGTCCACCAAGTCGAGAAAGTCCTGAAACTGTCCCTCGTAGCCCGGAAACCGCTCCGCGATACGGCGACGCGCCTCTCGGATCACGATGGGGGAAAGAACCAAGACGTAATCCCCCTTGGCCGCATGACGCAGAACCTCATAGGGCCAGCGAGGAAAGGCCGTGCCCGCGATCAGTACATTAGCATCCAGGGCCACGCGCAGGGCCACGGCTAGGATTCTCGCCCATACAGTTCCTCATACACCGCACGACGATCCTCCTCCATCTCGGCGATGAGCTCCTCCTCCGTCAGCCCCTGCCGCTTGACCTCCCGATCAAGGGCCCTGCCCAACTCCCGAAGGTGCTCCTGGGCCAGCAAACGTCGATAGTGGGCATAGTCCTCCATACTGATGACGGCGGCCACGGGGATGCCCAGTTTCTCGATGACCACGTGCTCCTCGCCGCGGTGCACGCGGTTGAGCAGCCTGCCCAGCCTATTCCGCGCCTCCGTGGCCGCCACAGTCCTTTTGACAGACACCGCCTCGCGCATACCTTCCTCCTCACCTGATTGTATAGTATTGTACATCATTGTATAAAGAGTATAGCCCATAGACAGGGCCGGGTCAAGGAGAGACGGGCCTCACAAGGATTTTTTCCAAGTCACGAAAAAGTCGATGAATGTCGCATGGTAACATAGGGCATCGGCGATGTTGTCCCAATTGAGACATGGGAACGCCGTCAGAATCGCATTATCAGTAGCCGCCGGGCTCACCCACAGGGCCTGGGTCCATTCAGGGGGGCATGCCCTATCTTGCTTTGCTCCTCAAAGCGCGACCGCACGAAAGAGGAGTCTATTGGTACTTGCCGATCTCTTCGCGGGCGATCTGAACCCAGCGGGCCAGGCGCTGGGGTTCGTCGTTCAGCGTATGCACATCCTTCATGATGATCTCCAGCCGGCAATCGCCGGCGATCTCGAGCGTTCGCCGGATATCGCTGCGGATGGCCTCCTCGTCAAAGTGTGCGGTGCTGATCAGTGCTGGGTTTGGCTTGCGGGAGAAGACGATGTCGCGGCCCAGGGCATCGGCCATGAAAGCCTGATCGGCCCAGGGTGATACGGAAACGCGGGCCAGGTTGGGGATGCGCTCGATGATGTGGAAGCGATTGTTGACCGGCTCGCAGCAGCCATAGTAGGTCTTGCCGAATCGCTCGACGATGTCGAGTTGGTAGGGAAAGATAAACTCCTCGAACTGCTCGGGCCCCACGCCCACGGTCTCCTGGGATTCGCTCAGCACCCACAGATCCTGCGTCCGCACGGGCACGCCCTCCGTCCAATCATCCTGGGGCAGCGAGCGCGTGTATCCCATGCTGCCAGAGCCGATATAGTCGTTCTCGTTGTTCAGGGAGTAGAGTCCCTCGCTTTCCAGCCAGTCGGCAAAGGCCAGATGATCGTCCCGCAGAAAGGCCATCAGCCTGTGCAATCCATCGGGGTTGTCGTACATGGCCAGCATGAGCTGCTCGAGGCCGATGAGGTCGATGGCGCTCCACGTCAGCCCCATGGTCCAGTAGAAACTGCCGCGGATGCGAACAGTCAGGAGGCCATCGAACAGCGCTTCCATCCTCGCCTTCTCTGCCAGGGTGGCCTGG
>CAZMOW010000202.1:0-3061 GCA_964567975.1 uncultured Anaerolineales bacterium
CCGCTTTGTGTTAAATAGGCTTTGCCGCCAAAGTAATCCGTTTCGAACAACGTTCCATGCAGGGGCTGGTCACCGACGTCTGCCTCAAGCGCAAGGTGCGGGACTTTGTGGATATCGTGCACGGCGATGAGGGAGACTACAAGATCTATGTGCAGGACAAGGGCGTGGCCCTGAACACCCTGCACCAGCGGGCCTACGATGCCCTGGATATGAAATCCACGGGCACCAAGCAAACTCGGGGGGATGTGGACAAGGCCCGGGCCTGGATGTGTCAGAACTTTTACGACGTGCGTGTGTTCGGCGCCGTGATGACCACGGGCGTAAACTGCGGTCAGGTGCGGGGTCCCATCCAGCTCACCTTCGCCCGCTCCGTGGACCCCGTGGTGCCCATGGATATCTCCATCACCCGCGTGGCCATCACCCGTCCCGAGGACGCCGAGGTGGTGCAGGCTGAAGAGGGGGAAGGTGTATCGGGGGGCAAGCGCACAGAGATGGGCCGCAAGGCCCTGGTGCCCTATGGCCTCTACCGCACCCAGGGATTCTACAATCCCTATCTGGCCGAGCAGACGGGCCTTGGAGAGGAGGATCTATCCCTCTTTTGGCAGGCCCTGCAAAAGATGTGGGAGTTCGACCGCTCGGCCTCGCGGGGCTTTATGGCTTGTCGCGGGCTATATATCTTTTCCCACGAAAAGAAACTGGGCAACGCCCCGGCGCACAAGCTCTTTGGGCGGGTGACGGCCAGCAAAAAGGCGGCCGTCGAGGTACCCCGCAAGTTCGCCGACTATGAGGTGGCGGTGGACGACGCCGACCTGCCCCAGGGCGTGGAACTCACAACGCTGGCCACATAACGCGAAGCATCCGCTTTGCTATGTAGGGGCGAAGCGTCTGCTTCGCCCACGACAGAGCAACGCTCCGTCGCCACAGTCCGCACGTAGAGCGAAATGTCTGTTTCGCCAGTAGGATGAGGGAAGGTTCGTAGTAAGCTACGCAGAGGATTTCGCCTTCCCAAATCCTCGGAGTAGCGTTACCAATCTGCGATGCAGATTGGTTTAGCGCGTCACCCGCGAACACCCTGGCCACTTATGGTGACCGCTACTCCACGGGGTCTCGGCTTCGCCAAGCTTCCCGATTACGTAGCTTAGTACGAACAGGCCAAGACGAAATAGACGTTCCGTCGCTACGTAATGCGAAGCGTCTGCTTCGCTAACACACTAAGGGAAAACCGTGAGCCAATATCGCATATTTTACCGACGCCGCCTGCCGCATTGGCAGCCGTTTGGAGCAACGTTTTTTGTTACCTTTCGGCTGGCCCATTCACTGCCACGCCCTGTCATAGAAAGTCTGATCGCAGAAAGGGACCGCCGGGAGCGCGCCTTGGCACGCATCACCGACGCCCAGGTACGGCGACGTCGCGCGTCTGCGGACGCCCGACGAGCTTTTAGTCGCTGGGATAGGGCGCTGGACAGCGCATGCCAGGGACCCCATTGGCTGCAAGAGCCGGCTGTGGCGGACCTTGTCGCCGAGGCCCTCCATCATCGTGACCAGTGCGTGTATGATCTGTGGGCCTATTGCATTATGCCCAACCATGTGCATCTCGTCTGCACGCCCCTGGCACGGGAGGATGGTACGTACTGGTCCTTGCTACGTATCTTACAGTCTCTCAAGGGATACACTGCGCATCGGGCTAACGAGATCCTGGAGCGTAGTGGTGTGTTTTGGCAGAGGGAGAGTTACGATCACGTGGTGCGAGACGAGGACGAGTTGGCGCGTATCGTCGACTATGTAAAGAACAACCCGCCCAACGCCCAGCTCGTATCACGTTGGGAAGACTGGCCGTGGATGTATATAAAGTAGCGCGAAGCGTCCGCTTCGCCAATGCATCGTCACGCAAGAACGCCGACGTAGGGGCGAAGCGTCTGCTTCGCCCACGACGGAGCAACGCTCCGTCGCTACATACGGAGACCATATGAAAGACGAAACACATAGACACACGGAACAGATCAACGTCACCGTGACGCCTTTTCTCATCCATCGTTGTGCCCAGGATGGCCGCCGGCTGGTGTGGCTCACCTCTTATGGCCGCTTTCGGGGCGCCATACGCGGGACCATCCAGGGCAACGTGCTCTTGCGGCGGGCCCAGCATGAGGTGCTGAGCGACGAGGAACGGACCACCAACATCGCGCGGCAGATGCTGGCGGGCAAGATACAAAACAGTCGTCGCGTGTTGGTGCGCGCCGCGCGAGAGGTCGAGGGGAATCGCGACGGCCGCATGCTGCGGGGCGCTGCTCGCCACATGGCCGAGATCATCGAGCGACTCCCCCAGGTCGAGGAACTGAACGCCCTGCGTGGTGCCGAGGGGGAGGCGGCACGCGAGTACTTTGGCGTGTTTTCTTTTATGCTGCGTCGCAACCGGAAAAAGTTTTACATCACAGAGCGGACGCGTCGCCCGCCCCGTGATCCGCTGAACTCGTTGCTGTCCTTTCTCTATACGCTGGTGTGTGGGGAGTGTGCCTCGGCGGCCGAGGCCGTGGGGCTCGATCCGCAGGTGGGCTACCTTCATGCCCTGCGCTCGGGGCGGCCCGCCCTGGCGCTGGACCTCATGGAAGAGTTTCGTCCTCTGCTGGCCGATCGCCTGGCCCTCACCCTCATCAACCGACAGCAGTTGCAGCTAAAGCACTTTGAGGAGAGGCCGGGCGGCGCCGTGTACCTGACGGACAAGGGACGCGAGATCCTGCTGGATGCCTATCAGAAGCGCAAGGAGGACGAGTTGACCCATCGGGTGCTGGATCGCAAGATGCCCCTGGGGCTCGTGCCCCATGCACAGGCCACGCTGCTGGCGCGCCACCTGCGCGGCGATCTCCCACACTATCCGCCGTTTCTGTACCGATGAAAGGAGATGTACGATGGAGATCCTGCTGACCTACGACGTGGCCACCGAGACCAAGGCCGGCCGGCGCCGTCTGCGACGCGTGGCCAAGATCTGCGAGGGCTTTGGGCAGCGGGTGCAAAAGTCGGTCTTCGAATGCCAGGTGGATGCGGCCGGGCGAGAAAAGTTGATACA
>CAZMOW010000203.1:0-3038 GCA_964567975.1 uncultured Anaerolineales bacterium
TCTCGGGGCTGGAGGAAGACGTTGAACCACAGACGGCGGCCAACTGGGTCGTGGGAGAGATATTCCGCCTGATGCACGAGCACGCCGTCGAGATCGACGAGTCAGCCATCGCGCCCCAGCAACTGGCCGAGCTTTTAGGGCTCGTGGCTAAAGATACCATCAACGCCACGGTGGCCAAGGACGTCCTGGACGAGATGTTCGAGACTGGCGAATCGCCGACGACCATCGTGGAACGCGAGGGCCTGACCCAGATCAGCGATCAAGGGGAATTGGAATCGGTCGTGGAAAATGTGCTGGACCAGAATCCCGAACCCCTTCAGCAGTACTTGGAAGGCAAAGAAGAGGTGTTTGGATACTTTATCGGCCAGGTGATGCAGGCCACCCAGGGCCAGGCCAATGTACAGGTCGTACGCCAGATCCTTCGCGAACAATTGGAGATTCGAAAAGATACGTGAATCGCCGAGCATGGGCGCCCCATCGTGCAGTCAAAAGAGCCGCTCTTGGCCAAGAGCGGCTCTTCAGTTACACACAGAGAGGAGGCTATCCCTTTATTATCTCCTCCGCCTCCGCCCTGTAGGCATCCATCACATAGTCAAGGCCGGTCACATCCTCGGCCTCCCGTGTGAGGGCCATGAGGTCCCTGCGCGAGATGGTATCCAGGGAAAAGTTTCGGCTTCCAGCCATCAACTGCTGAAGTCCAACTTTTAGTTTGTCCACATAGGAATACATCCCGATGGCACCGAGAGGGAGATCGTCCACTTCAGATCCATACTTTTCCTTGAGTTCCTCATAGCTCACAAAGATCTCCTCCACCGAATCGCCATAGGAGGACAGCCTCCGTGGCAGCCTATCTTCCTCGAGCCAGACCTCGGCGTTCTTGCCCACCATGCCTGGTATCATGATGGCCCGCCCCAGACAAACGGCGTCCACATAGGGAGCACCCATGGCCAGCACCTTAAAGATGTGATCCTCGGTGGAAAGTCCACCACCTATGGCGATATCGGGGATATAGGCTCCTTGCTCGTCCAGCATCTGGCATAGATCGTAGGTCATGGCCTCCAGATAGATCGTCGGCACGCCCCACTCACACATCATACGCCAGGGGCTCATACCCGTGCCGCCGCCAGCGCCGTCGATGGTCACCAGGTCCAATTCCAGATCAGAAGACCACTTGAGGGCCTGGGCCAGCTCGCGCATGGGATAGGCGCCGGTCTTGAGGGTCACCCGCTTGGCCCCGAGGCCGCGCAATCTCTCGACCTCCCTTGCAAAGGATTCCTCGTCGATGAATCCAAGGCGTGAATGACGCTCGAATTCCTTAAGTGCCCCATCCGCATACGCTCTTTGAACGGCCGGGTTAGAGGGATTCGGTGTCACCAGATAACCGCGGCTCTGGAGCTCCAAAGCCCGCTCCAAGGAATCCACCTTAATCTCGCCACCGATGCACTTGGCGCCCTGGCCCCACTTGAGTTCGACGGCGTCCACTTCCAGCTCGCCGACCGCGTATTCAGCGACACCAAAGTTCGTATCCTCCACGTTCATCTGCACGTGGATCCCACCATATCCTTCATACCAGCGGCGATATACCTCCACGCGGCGGCGAAGCTCCGGCGAGTCTATAACCCGACCATTCTCTCCCAACTCCAGTTCGGGGTCGATGCCACACACGTTCTCCCCACAGGTCAATACCACCCCCGAGATGGCCGCCCCCACGGCGAAATGATCCCAGTTCACACGGGCGATCTCTGTAGATCCCAGTGCGCCGCTGATGATGGGCATATGCAGTTTCTCTTTGTTTTCGGTACCTATCTCAAGCTCCGTGTCCACCATGGTGAAGAGGGTACTATCTGGTGTCGCTTCCTCCTTTAGCCCCTTGGCCCCCTGTGCATATCCTTGGATATTCAGATGAGAATAGTCCACGGGGTAATCCTTGTCGCCTCCTGCAGTCAGGGAACCAAAGGGATCGGGGTACAGCAGCTCGCGTCCCCGAAAAGTGGTCTGCCAGACCACACAGTTGCCCGTACACCCGTCGATACAACGCGAACATATTCCCGAACTGGGCACCACATCCTGGGAGCGATTGCGCGTCCGGCTTAGTGCCTCATTGGCATTGGGCTGTTCTAGATTCGGCATACTATCTCCTTTCCAAAAAAGAATACTCCACCTTGGGCTTGAGCGGTCACCCCATCCACTACATCGGGAGAAGGGTTCACAGACGTTGTGAAGAGGACACAGACATTGTGGGAGGAACAATTGTGGGAAAATCTCTCAAGCTCTGAAGAATGTTAATACAAAGTGCCAGCGTGGTCAACTTTGGGCGAGTTCCCTCGGTATTGTAGAGGGAACATGCACTTGACAGGAACAGATCGCAAATCTAAGCTACCCAACAGGGATCAGACGAATGATCGGAAACGCGCGCCTAAAGGAGAGACGATGAGCCAGATGACATCAAGAGAGCGACTGCTCATGGCCATTCAACATCGAGAGGCGGACAGGGTCCCCGTCGCCCCTCATATCTCCCCCGCCATGATAGAACAGATGTCCGACGAGGAATGGCATGCCCTTCTTCAGCGCACCGACGTGACCCTAACCGTGGGCGCCCTGAGCGACATAGAGATATTCTGCGGCGCAGCCCGCGAACACACACCCCATGTCGAACGACGGGAAGACACCCTGGAAGAGACCATCTGCACGCCCAAAGGCACGTTGACAGCGGAGCGGCGTATCACTCGAGACGCTTCCTGGACCACAGAGTACCTGGTAAAGACGAAAAAGGACGTGGAAAAACTCCTCTCCATCCCCTACGCCCCAGCGGATCCGGAGCCGACAGCATACCATGAGTGGACGGAGAGAATTGGCAAAGAGGGCCTGGTAGCCCTTGCCATGCCCTCGCCTTTCCGCCTCGCCCTAGGCGTCTTGGGCTCCCAGAATCTCTATGTGCAGATGGCTGAAGACGTGGGTGTGGTGGAGGAGATCGTGGCCGCCTTTGCTCCCCGCGTGAAGGATTTTGTGGAGCGATGCTGCGAAAAGGGCGTCAAGTC
>CAZMOW010000204.1:0-3033 GCA_964567975.1 uncultured Anaerolineales bacterium
ACCCGCAAGCCATCCGAAGACTGGGAACGCCCATGACCGAGCAACGGGGGAGAGCCGGACAACGACATGGTAGGGTAGGGTAACTCCGGCCCCTGAGCTATAGCAGGCATAGTCCCGCCGAGCAGGGCGGCAAGCACCAGGGCTATAAGGACGATAAGACTGAACATGGTAGCCTTTTGCTCTTTCATTGGTTTAACTCCCTTTCCGTTGCTGTATCGAGAAATTTCCTGTGTTAAGCGGTGATTACACTTCCAGCACCATAGCTGAGTACGGTAGTTCTAGGATTTGCGAAAGGATAGTTTACCGCACCCGTCCCCACGTAGATGACTATACGCCTCATTTTCCCAGCCGTTTTCGTCTCGTCTTGGTGGTTCGACCGGCAGCCCTGGGCAAGAGCACGATGTGCCAACCCTGGGTGCCGAACTCGAGCATCGAGCCCTAGAATGGCCCAGGTGACGTTTTTATTCTGGTACCCCTACACCACTCTCTCACACCATATAGCCCCCTTATCGTCGTTTGCGTCATCAACCGTCTACACCAGGGCCACCTTCTCCGCCTCGCGCTTCAGGTCCTGCTCTGAGGGCGTGGTGTAGACGCGGGTGGTGTCCACACTCTCGTGGCCCAAAAGAAGCCCCACCCGCTCCAGACTCGCCTCCGCTTCCACCAGGGGCTTGCCGCTAGTGTCTCAAAACCATCGAACGTGGGCCCCGTCATGCGCGGCCTCCTCCCCCTGGCGATCAGGTGCTCGCGAAAGCGGCAAGTAGTTCATCCCTCTTTATCATGCTTTCTTGTATGATCCTCGGGAACGACGATCATCCTGAGAGCATTCTGACCCTCGCATCCCTATTCTACAGAGGTTATATAGGGAGATCAAGGACCTCAACTCCATCCGCCTTCCCCCGTTTTGACAGCCTACAGCCCTCATAGTATAATAGAACATATGTTCTGTTATCAACTGGGGATAGATGCATCATGTTAAACCAACTTCCACCCTCCGCCCATCTTCCAGCACCCCGTTTTTGCGAAACGAACCCATTTTCTATCCCCAGGCATACCATTTTTACGAAACGAACCCATTTTTTAGGGCGGCACCCCCATGTATGTAATAGCAAATGCGACTTTGTCGCATTCCCACCCACCTCTTCAGGGCGGGGCACAACTAACACGAGTGCACCCTTTGATGTTGTCCAGACGCGTCGACGCAGGTCGATGCCCGGCGCGCGGCGCCTTTGCGCCGGGCTTTGGGCCGAGCAGGTTCGGGACCTTTGTTCGCCGGCCTTTGCCGTCTGTAGCTAGCCTGTGAATCCTAGGGGCCCATCCGCCTGTGCGTGCAGGCCAGGGTGGCACACGCGTGCATTTTGTGTTATAATAGCACATGTTATTGGCACATCCTGTGCTACTTTCAGGAGGTGAAGGATGCCCACGACCACCGTGCAATCTACCGACCTGCGGCGCCGCGTGCGGGAGGTGCTGGACCGCGTACGCGTGGAAAAGGAACCCGTCATCGTCCAGACCTACGACACGCCACAGGCTGTGCTCATCCCCTACGAGGACTTTCGGTCTTACCAGGCCTGGCGAGAGCGCCAGCATAAGCGCGCCGCCTGGCTATCCGAACTGCAGGCCATCGCCGAGGAGGTGAGTGAGCGCGCCGATCTCTCCGCTGAGGCGGCCGAGGCCCTGATCGACGAGGCGGTTCGAGAGACCCGCGCGTCGTGATCCGCGCCGTCTTTGATACCAACATTCTCGTCAGTTACTTGCTCACCCATCGCCCGCCCATCGCCACGCTGATCGATCACTACTTGGCAGGCGGGTATGTCGTCTCGGTGACCGCGTCCGCGTTGCTGGAGGAACTCGATCGGGTCTTACAGTACCCGAGGCTGCAGCGCTACTATGCGGAGGAGGAGCGAAGGCGTTTCGTCGCCCTGTGGATGGCCCTGAGCGACGTTATGGAGTTACCCGAGGCCATCCCCCAGATCTGTCGCCATCCCGACGACGATCGGGTGATCGCTTGCGCCGTCGTGGGCGGCGCTGACGTGATCGTGAGTGGCGATGACGATCTGCTGACGTTGGAGCATGTGGGCCATATCCCCATCCTATCCGCCGCAGATCTGTTGACCTGCATGGAGAGACGTGAGAGGGAAGATAAAGAGGCGTAGATGGTCCCGGGGAAGCGCACCCAAGTATGCCCATGACGAACGTCCCACCCATAACGACAGCACCGACGGCTACTTATTACGAAACGAACCCATTTTTTTAGGGCGGCACCCCCAGTTCTTGTATGTAATAGGCGCAGAATCGCCTAAAGCCCAGCGCCTTCGCGCTGGGCTTTAGGCCGAGCGCGTTCGAGACATCTACAATATTCCGATTGGCGCATGCGCCCCGCCGCGGTACAATATACGCGATCGATCGTCACCCACCACCCTATTCCCGAGGATATGAAACGGACCATCACCACCCGTGTGGTAAACAGAATAAGGGACAGCATCGAGCGCCACGACCTCTTTGTCCCCGGAGAGACCGTCGTCCTGGGCGTGTCCGGCGGCCCCGATTCCCTGTGCATGCTCCACGTCCTGCGCCAACTGGCCGACACGTACGCCCTCTCCCTCCACGTGGGGCACCTGCACCACGGCATCCGCGGGGAGGACGCCGACCAGGACGCCCGCTTTGTCAAGGAACGGTGCGGCGCCTGGGGCATCCCCTGCCGCGTGAATTACGTCGACGTTCCCCGCTGGGCCGAGGCCCGGGGCATCGCCCTGGAGGAGGCCGCGCGTCAGGCCCGCTACACCAGCCTGCGCTCCCTGGCCCGCGCCCTGGGCGGCCGCTGCGTCGCCGTGGCCCACAACGCCGATGACCAGGTGGAGACCATCCTCATGCACATCCTGCGGGGATCGGGCCTCTCGGGGCTGCGCGGCATGCTCCCCAGCACCTGGATGGACGAGATGCGCCTGGGCAATCCACAACCCAAGCGGCCGCCGGAAAAAGCGCGGGTCCGCCTCGTCCGCCCCCTGCTGGACGTGCCCCGGGAGGAGATCG
>CAZMOW010000205.1:0-2974 GCA_964567975.1 uncultured Anaerolineales bacterium
CTGGGCGGCGTCCAAGGCTCCGCTCACGCAACTCCTGCCCCCGTCAGTTTCTTCTTTCTGACATATCTGGTCATTCTAACAGACTTTGCGTGCACCCTGTCTCAGGAACCAATTGACGTACGAACAGACGTTCTCTATACTGTAGGTGATATTCTCGGCTGTTCTTTGGTAGGCAACCAATACGTTTTTACTTGATGGAGATGTCGACGTGGCCGATCCATTTGCGACAGCGATTCCAGAATCCCTGACCTCCTCACAGCGGCGGGTCGTTTCCCACCCGCGCGATGGGGGTGGCTGTCTCGTCCTGCGGGGACTGCCCGGCACGGGCAAGAGTACGGCCCTCCTGGCGCGACTGACGGCGTTGCTGCGCGAGGGAAGGCGACCGTACGAGATACTCTTTCTCGTGCCCCAGCGCGCCCAGAGACAGCGTTACGAGCGTGCCCTGGCCTCGTTGGATGCACCCACCCGGGGAGGGGCCGACATCCTCACCTTTTATGGCCTCTCCCGCCGGGCTGTTTCCCTCTTTTGGCCCCTGGTATCGGAGGCGGGCGGTTTCGCCTGGCCGGATCGGGAAGCCACCTTTTTGACCATCGAGACGGCCCAGTATTTCATGTGGCGTATCGTGGAGCCCCTTGTCGTCGAGGAGGGCTATTTCAGTGAGCTGACCATTAGGCGGGAACGCCTGCTCTCCCAACTCATCGATAACCTGAACAAGGCCGCTCTCGTGGGATTCGACCACGGCGACGTCTATCGTCGACTGCGGGGGGCCTGGACTGGCGACAGCGATCACGTCAATTACTATTGGCAGGCTCAGGAATGTATCAACAAGTTCCGGGAGTACTGTCTGGCGCACAATCTTCTTGACTTTTCCCTGACCACCGAGGTGTATCACCGTCATCTTTTGCATCGTCCCGCGTACCAGCGGTATTTCCGCTCCCAATACCGTCATCTGTTGGTGGATAATCTGGAGGAGAATGTGCCTGTGGCTCAGGGGTTCGTCGCTTGGGCCAAAGAGCAGTGCGCCTCGTCGGTTTTGGTTCACGATGAGGGCGGGGGCTATCGCATCTTTTTGGGAGCAGACGCCGAGGGCGCGGCCAAACTGGCCTCTCGGGGCGATGAGGTGCTCGCTTTTGACCGACTTTTGGGGGCCAGGGAGGAGGTAGTGGCCTTTTCCAATGCGCTGCGGCGTACTCTGGGGGTTGAGGCGCTGGGGCAGTGTGGGGATGGTTCCCTACAGGATGCCGTCGTCGATCAGGATGCGGGCAGGTACTGGATCAGCATGATCCGCTGGGTGGCGGAGCGGGCCGCGGCGCTGGTGGAAGAGGGGGTGGCGCCGGCGGATATCGCCATCGTGGCTCCCTATGTGAGTGAGGTGATGCGCTTTGCTATCGAGGAGGAGTTGCGGAAATCCAAGGTGGACGTCTATCTGCTGCGGCCCTCGACGCCTTTGTGCGACGATCCCGTCGTGCGTGGGTTGCTCGTCCTGACCCTGCTGGCACATCCACAATGGCATATTCATATTCAAGGGCAAGGTTACAGGCCGCCCCCCGCGGACGTGGCTCTGGCTTTGGAAGTGGCACTGGCCAATCTGGACCCCATTCGCGCCCGACGTTTGGCGGATATGGCGTATTCTTTCGAAGAGGGAACGTTGGTCGACTTGAGCGGGGAGGAAGAGGGAGGGCCGAGTCATAGCGATCTTGGTAGATTGTGGGAACAGGTAGGCTATCAGGTTCGCGAGCCCTATGAGGCGCTCCGCGCGTGGCTGGAAGCCTATCGTCAGGATGAGCGGGAGCCTCTCGATGTGTTTTTATCCACGCTCTTTGGTGACGTCCTGTCACGCTCGGGATACGGTTTCTATGCGGAGCCGGACAGGGCAAGGGCTTTTGGTCGCCTTGTAGAGTCCACGGCCAAGTTCCATGCTGCCGTGGGATTCGATGAGGTGCTGGAGGAAACCAAGGTGGCCCGCGAGTACGTGGAGCTCGTCCTCGGCGGTATCGCCAGTGCCGAGTATCTCCTCGATTGGCCAGAGGCATCCAGCGAGGGGGCGGTGATCCTGGCCCCTGCCTATACGTATCTCTCCCGCGATATCCGTTCTGACTATCAGTTCTGGATCGATCTGGGTTCCGACGGCTGGTCGAATCGTCCCAACCAACCACTGACCCATCCTTACGTCCTGTCCAGGCACTGGCCGGTGGGGCAGCCCTGGCGCGACATCGAGGAGGAACAGGCCAAGCGGGAGGCTTTGGGGCGAGTTCTTCTCGGATTGGCCGCCCGCTGCCGCAAGGGCGTCTATCTGGCCTTTAGCGATCTGGATATCGGCGGCGTGGAGCAGAGCAGTCGCCTGGAACGCGCCATCGTCTCGGTGTTGACGCAGGAGGGGCGTGGTGAGTGAGAAGTGCTTTTGCGGTTACAGGCTTCGGCCACAGCAGGCGGACGTTCTGGATTATGGGCAGGGGCGTCTGGCCATCTCGGCTGTGCCTGGCAGCGGCAAGACGTTGATGCTTTCCCTCCTGGCGGTCAAGCTTATCCTGGATGGGCGACTGGGGGACGAGGGGGAGGTTCTCGTCGTCACGGTTCAGAACTCGGCGGTGGCCAACATCTCGCAGCGCATCCGGCGGCTTTTGCGGGCGCGAAAACTGCCCCCCGTGGGATATCAGGTATGTACTCTACATAAACTTGCCAGCGATATCCTGAGGGAGCGCTACGACCTGGCCGGTGTGGAACAGGATTTCTTTATCGTCGACGGCGCCGAGACGCGGCGCATGCTGCACAACGCGGCCGGGGCCTGGATCTCGCGTCACGATGCCTGGTGGCGCAGCTTTTTGCCGCAGGCGACGGCCAGGGAACGGGAGCATCTAGAACAGCTCTGGCGCCGGGAGACGGAGCAGATCGGGCGGCAGGTTACCAAGCTGTGTAAACACCTTCGTCTATCTCCCGAGGCGGGGCAGGAACTGGTGGCCGAGTTTGATACTCT
>CAZMOW010000206.1:0-2859 GCA_964567975.1 uncultured Anaerolineales bacterium
GAGGCCCGACGCCCGGGGGCGCATCTTCCTGGACGACGCCCTGGCGGCCAGCAACCAGTACGCCGTGGCGTTGGAGGAGGATCTGGAGGACAATGTCTATCGCGCCCTGGAACGCCTGATGCAGGGCTTTCTCGACCTGCCGGGCAACGGGCTGGGCCCCGACGACCTGCGGGCGATCTATGACAACAGCCTGTACCTCCTCTACCGCCTGCTCTTCATCCTCTACGGCGAGAGCCGCGGCCTGCTGCCCCTGGACAACGACCAGTATCGCACCAACTACAGCCTGACGCGCATCAAGGGGGAGATCGCCAACCTTCAGGCGGCGCACGCGGCGGGCACCACCCTCTACTGGGGTCACCTCCAGAACCTGTTCCACATCATCAACGGCCACGACGCCGAGCTCAACCGTTCCCTGGGCGTGCCACGCTACAACGGCGGCCTGTTCGATCCCGGGCAGCACCCCTTCCTGGAGGAGAACGCCGTGGGGGATGCGGCGTTGGTGGAGGCCATCGACCTCCTCAGCCGCCGTGAGACCGAGGCGGGCCGCGAGTTCGCCGACTATCGCACCCTGGGCGTGCGCCACCTGGGCTCCATCTATGAGGGCCTGCTGGAATACCAGCCCCGCTACGCCCAGGAGCCTGTGGTGGCCGTCCGCGACGGGGGCGATGAGCGCTGGGTGGCGGCCGACGAGGCGCCCGAGGTCGCGCGGGTGATGGAGCGCCGGGCCTCCGGCCAGGTCTATCTGGAGACGGACCGCGGCGAACGCAAGGCCACGGGCTCCTACTATACTCCCGAGTACATCGTCGAGTATATCGTGGAGCACGCCATAGGTCCCCTGGTGGACGAGGCCCTGGAGCGGGTGCGGGAGCGGGCGCGAAGGGCCCAAACCAAAGCCGCCCGCGCCGAGGCGGAGCAGTCCCTGGTGGACGAGGTCCTGGACCTGAAGGTGCTGGACCCGGCCATGGGCAGCGGGCACTTTTTGGTGGAAGCCACCGAGTTCCTGGCCCTGGCCCTGGCCACCGACCCTTATGTGCAGACGGGGGAGGCCACGGAGGAGGACCTCACCCACTGGAAGCGGCAGGTGGTGGAGCGCTGCATCTATGGCGTGGACAAGAATCCCCTGGCCGTGGAACTGGCCAAGTTGAGCCTGTGGCTGGTCACCGTGGCCGCCGACCGCCCCCTGAGTTTCCTCGACCACCACCTAAAGTGTGGCGACTCCCTCATCGGGGCGCGGGTGGAGGACCTGGGCTGGGCGCCGCCGCCCGTGCTCAGCAAAAAGGCCCGGGAGCAGGTGGCCCAGCAAAAGGCCGGGCAGATCAACATGTACGAGTATATCCTGAGCCAGAAACTGCCGGCGGTGATGGGCCGCATCCTAGAGATCGTGGATCAGGAGAGCGCCGATTACGACACCGTGCGCGCCAAAGAGGCCGCCGATCAGGCCGTACGCCGGCTCAAGGCGCACTTTCGAGCCGTGGCCGACCTGTGGACCAGCGCCTATTTCGAAAACGAATTCACAGCGGCGGAATACGGTCAGGCCCTGGACCTGCTGAGCCAGCCCGAGGCCCTGGGGGCATTGGAGCCCGTGGAGCGGGCGCGGGAGGTGACCGGAGAACACCGCTTCTTCCACTGGGAATTGGCCTTCCCCGAGGTCTTTTACAATGCTAACGGCCAGCGCCTGGGCGACCGTGCAGGGTTCGACGCCGTGGTGGGCAATCCGCCGTATTTCTCTGTCGCCCGACTGGACAAGCTGTATCGTCAGTATCTGAGCAAACGTTACTCCGAGATCTTCTCTGGCAACAGCGATATACTGTACTATTTCCTCTACCTAGCAGGTAGGCTGCCTGCGAAAACTGGCCACTTCGGTGTCATAGTGGCACGTTACTTCCAAGAGGCGAAGTATGCACGTGCACTGAGAGCTTGGCTTTCGAGACAATTGCATCTGGTACAGTTGGCAGATTTTGAAAACTTTCAGATATTTGGAGAGGATGTCAACGTGCTGGCTTCAGTCATCATCCTGCAAAGAATTCAGGGAGATAAGCAAGACGACACACTTGTCTCCAGGATTGTGGACGACCAGGCATCAGAGGAAGAAATCGCACAAGCATTGTTAGACGGCTCTTCCAGTCTATTCGAGCATTTCAGAACCGTCGGCCCAGATCCGTCTGGAGCCCCATGGCAGTTCTCCCCAAAGAGCCTAATTGAGACAGACAAGAAGCTAGAAGCTTGCTCACTTGGACTATCTCATATAAGCAACATTGTACAGTCCATGCAGACAGGAAGGAATGAGATTCTCGCTCCACCCACAAAGACTATTCAGAGATATCAAATTGAGAAGGATCTGCTACACCCGCTAGCAAAGTCTGGGAGCATCGAGCGCTACTTCATTGAGGAGCTTGACCATGTGCTGATCTGGACTGAAGGAATCGATCTCGATCACTATCCATGTCTCCGAGCCTATTTGCTCCCTCATAAGGACGATTTGGCATCCCGATATGATATTCGAAATCGGGACGCTGAATGGTGGGAGATAAGTAATCCCAGAAATGCTGATCTGTTCTTGAGCGATATTCCCCGTATTCTGGTACCGTTTGTAGCAACCGGCAACAAGTTTTGCGTGGACTACGAGCACCATCTGAATGATGGAGGGGATTTGCGCGCTCTATTCTTTTCGAAAGAGACCCCGTATTTACCTGAATATGTCTGTACACTACTTAACTCCCAGCTGCTTGAATTCTATCATCTTAGACACACGAAACTAAAACGGGGCGGATACTACGAATACTTTGAAAATCAACTTGCACAAGTCCCCATCCGCCGCATCGAATTCACCACCCCCGCCGAGGCGCGGGAGGCGCTGCT
>CAZMOW010000207.1:0-2806 GCA_964567975.1 uncultured Anaerolineales bacterium
CGTGCCCGATGGTGCCTATGTTTACATGTGGCTTTGTGCGCTCAAATACTTCTTTCGCCATGACCCTGAAACCTCCCTACGTCGTACGCGCGTGCTGGAAAAGGCGCGCGACAGATCTCTACAAGCCCACGATGAGATTCGAACCCATGACCTCGTTCTTACCAAGAACGTGCTCTACCTCTGAGCTACGTGGGCACTCTGACAACACAAAGTGGGCAGGGGGGGATTCGAACCTCCGAAGGCTGAGCCAACTGATTTACAGTCAGTCCCCTTTGGCCAACTTGGGTACCTGCCCACGTCCAATCTACTCCGATTATACCCTTCCAAAGGGCCTACATGGAGCCGACGGGGGGATTTGAACCCACAACCTGCGGTTTACAAAACCGCTGCTCTGCCCTTGAGCTACGTCGGCTTCACTTATATAGTATACTTTACTGAGCATAATCGTCAAATGAGCCGAACAACAATTATATCACATTCCTCTTTGGCGTCAAATCGCCAAATATTCTTCTTTTGCGGCTCTATTCGTCATGTGCCTGATGGGCGCTCTCTGCCAACGGCCGCACCAGGTTGACGAACTCGGTGGGGATCACAAACTTTGTAGCGTCGCCCTCGCCCAGCGTCTTGAGGGCCTCCAGATATTGCAACGTCAGGGTCTTGCTGTCCACACCCTGGGCCACCTTGTAGATCTCGTTGAGCGCCAGTGCAAAGCCCTCGGCGCGCAGGATGGAAGCCTCTCGCTCACCCTCGGCATCAAGGACTGCCGCCCGTTTATCGCCCTCGGCCACAGCGATGGTCGCCTCACGCTTACCCTTGGCCTCGGCGACCGCGGCGCGGCGATCGCGCTCGGCAGCCATCTGACGTGTCATGGCGTCCTCGATACGCTGCGGCGGGACGACCTCACGTATCTCGACGGCCATCACGCGAATTCCCCAGCGGTCGGTGACATCGTCCAGCTTCTCGTGCAGGATGCGGTTGATCTCATCTCGCTTGGAGAGTACGTCATCCAGATCCATGGCACCCACCACCGCCCGCAGCGTGGTGATGGCCAAACCGCGCGCCGCGCCGGTAAAGTTCTCCACCTCCAGCACGCTGCGCTGCGGATCGATCACCTTGTCATAGACCAAAAAGTCGATGGAAACCGAGGCGTTGTCCGCCGTGATGCAGGTCTGGGGTGGCACGTCGAAAAAGACCTCCCGCAGATCCACGGGCACGCCGCGATCCACAAAGGGAATCAAAAAGATCAGTCCCGGCCCTTTTGCTCCCAGGCAGCGCCCCATACGAAAGATGACCAGCCGACGGTACTCGGGTACGATGCGCACAGACATGGTCAGGATAACCAACCCTATAATCAACAAAAACCCTAGGATGATCAGTTCCATCTTTATACCTCCTCATCTACTTGTGATGCGTCTCTAGATTCCTTCTCCACCGGCACAACCTGCAACCGCACACCCGCGATACCGGCCACACGCACGGGGTCGCCCGCGTGGATTTCCTCCTCCACGGCCACGGCACTCCAATCCGCCAAATCCACGCGCACCTGCCCGGCCGGCATCAGATTGGTGAGCGCGACCCCTTGTTTTCCGATCAGGCGCTCCGCACCCGCCTGGGGTGGCTGATGAATAACGCCCAAAATGGCTCGCAGCACCAAAAGATTGAAGGCGATGATACTGACGCCCATCACACCAATCAGCCAGGGACTCACCCGTACGGTCGGCGTCGCCGGAGAGGGAGGGCTAAAGGGCACAAAGAGCAACAGTGACCCAAGAATGAACGGTATCAACCCGACGATGGAGACAACAAGTTCAGTGTCGGTAAGCAGGGCGACGACGAAAAGGACGACAGAGAGGGCTAACAGCGCGATACCGGCCCAGTTTACGGACAGGCTGCCCAACGCCATAAAAGCGATGATAAAGGCGACGACAGCCCCCACGCCCGGCACAGATAGGCCTGGATCCGCCAGTTCCGCCAGCACGAACAAAGTCCCTAATGAGAGCAGGAGATAGGCGATGTTCGGATCGGTGATAGCGTGGAAGAACTGCTCGTTAAAGTTCATGGATTCTATCTGTACGGGGGCTCCGACCGTGTGCAAGGTCGTCCCAGCGACCTCACGTCCATCCAACTGACGCAGCAACTCATCTTGGTTCTCGGCCAGCAGATCGATGACATCCAGATCCAGCGCCTCGTCCGCGGTGACAGAGAGATTCTCGCGTACAGCCCGCTCCGCCCACTCGGCGTTGCGCCCGCGCGTCTCCGCCACGCTGCGCACCAACGCGGCGGCGTCGCTAGTCGCTTTTTCCTCCTGCGTCTCCCCTATCTCCTCGCCCAGCGGCACAGGGTGGGCCGCCCCCACGTGGGTGGCCGGGGCCATAGCCGCCACGTCCGCCGCCAAAAGTATAAACATCCCCGCCGAGGTGGCCCGTGCCCCCCTGGGCGTAACATATACCACTGTGGGGATGGGGGCTTTGAGCAACACCTGCACCATGTCGCGCATGGCTGACTCCAATCCGCCGGGGGTATCGAGGGTGATGAGCACCACGTGTGCATCGCGCTGCTCCGCCAGACGCAGGCCGCGCTGGAGATAACGGGCCGACAGGGGGTTAATCACACCGCGCACCTGGAGTACCATCACCGGACCGTTCGCCGCCCGGACCACCGTGGGCCAAACGACCAACAGCAACAATACCAAAAGAATCGATACCCTGCACCTTCTCATCCCTCACCCCCTTTGCCCTCAACGATCTCTACCCCCCATCAGCCAAGAACACGTCCGCTTTCCACCTTCAACCACCAAAAGAGAATA
>CAZMOW010000208.1:0-2773 GCA_964567975.1 uncultured Anaerolineales bacterium
TTTTTTGCGTGCATCGGTTGTGTCAAGGTGCTCGAACTTGTACAGGAAATAGATCCCCACGGCCAACACAATGCCGCCCATGATGTATCCCTCTGTGATCGTGGCCTGGGTGAGGTACATGGCCACCACCCCCAGTGCGGCTCCCGCCAGATAGAGAATCAGCACCGCCTCTTGACGTGTATGCCCCAGTCTCACCAATCGATGGGAGATGTGGTCCTTGCCTGGCGTGGTGAGGGGGTTCAGCCCGCGGCGCAGGCGGGATACGAAGACGAGGGTGGTATCAAAGATGGGGAGTCCCAGGACGATGACGGGGATCATCCACGTGACAAAGTCGACGTTCTGGGGAAAGCGAAGTTTGATTCCCACAGAGGCCAGTATGAACCCCAGAAAGAGGCTGCCGGCGTCGCCCATAAAGATGCTGGCGGGATTGAGATTGTAAGCCAGGAACCCGATACAGGCGCCCAGCATGGCAGCCGCGAGTGCCCCCACCAGATACTGTCCACTCATGGCCGCCAGCAACAGAAAGAAGGCGGAGGCTACGGCGCCCACCCCCCCGGATAGACCATCCATATTGTCGAGCAGATTCATGGCATTCGTTATGCCCACGACCCAGAATATGGTCACTGCAATATTCAGGGGCGCGAGGGGCAGGACGCCCACTCGCACGTCGGTCAGGATGAGGAGGGCGCTGGCGACGAGTTGTGCGGCAAGTTTTGGCAGGGGGCCAAGCCCCGTACGATCATCCCAAAGGCCCATAAAGGAGCATAATGTGGCGCCCATAAAGATGCCGGCGACCTGACGGATGTACGACCGGTCCCCGAGGAATACCAGGGCCAGCAGAAAGGCCAGATATATGGCCACACCTCCCATGAGGGGGATGGGCTGTTTGTGGATTTTGCGGGCATTTGGCCTGTCCACGACGTCCGTCTTGACGGCGAGTTTGCGAACCAGGGGGGTGGTGGCCACGGCCACGCCAAAAGCGCTTAACAGGATGAGAAAATATTGCGCCATCCTACTCCTCGCTTTCTCGCGCATCATCGCCGTTTTGGAGTTCTCTGATAAAAGATTCCATCGTCTGTCTGTCCTCCTGGGGTGCGAGTTCAAGGGCTCGTTGGGCATACGTCAGTGCCTGTGTGGGGCGCCCCCACTGCCTGTACAGGAGGGCGACGTTCTTGAGCGTGCCATAGTCCTGGGGGGCCATGGTCAGCACCTTTTCGTTGGCCTGAATGGCCTTTTCCAGTTCTCCCATCTGTGAATAAGCGTATCCTAGGGCGCTCCACCCTTGGGTAAAGTCAGGTTCAATGGTCACCGCTTTCTTGTACGTCTCGACGACGCGATCCCATTCCTGGCGGGCGACATATACATCACCCATGAGCATATAGGTCTGCATGAATTCGTCGTCCAGGGCCAGGGAGGTCTGATATTTTTGCAGGGCCCTGTCGTATTCTTCCAACAAGTAATAGACCAGGCCCCATTCATTATATATCTGGGCGTTATGGGGGCTCAATTCGGCGGCCTCCGCGTAATATTGGAGGGCCCTCTGGAGTTTTTCCTCGCGTGCCTCGGGGGTTTCCTCCGTCTCTGCCCAGGTGCGGTGCAGGCGGGCGAGGTTGGCGGTATGGTCGGTATTCAAGGGATTGAGCTCGCGGGCACGCTCAAGAGACTGTAGTGATTTGGAGAAATAGGCGTCGCGCTGCTCGGGCGCCTCTACCCGTTTGCCCTTTTCCATAAAGGCCCGTCCCAAGAAGAGGTAGTAGAAATCCTCCCGGGGCGCCACGTCGGCCGTCTGTTCATAAAAGTGGATCGCCTCGTCCCAGGATCCCGCGTTGTCGTATTTGAGCCCCTGCTTGTACAGGCTATCCGCTTTGATGGGACGGATATTCCTGGCATCGACGAAAAAGAGGCAGGCGATCAGGAGGATGGGGTAGAGAAAGACGAGGGCGCCCTGGACCGTCGTGGAGGGGCGGGGCGATCCGATATACAGGGTGACCCCGAGCACAAGCCAGGCGAGTCCCGTGACCGTATAGAATCCATAGATGAGATTGGAGACATCGACGCCGGGTCCCAGCCTTGCGGCATGGACCAGGGCGAAGACGAGGGCCATGGCCGCGGCTATGCCGCCAATGATGCCCAGTGAGGAGAGGAGGCCGTCCAGGTCGGCTGCCTCCCCGTGATGTATGGCAAGTTCCAGGGCGGCGATGACTACAGAGATGGCAAAGGTGGCGATGCCCAACCACAGGAGCCCGAGGCTCGTCTCGCCCGGTGCGCCCCTGGCGGCCATGGTGGTCAGCGAGGTGATGAGCACCCTCAGGGGATCGGCCGAAGAGAGGGGATTCGTGGTATAGTCCCAGGCCATGGTGATGAGGATGAAGCCGATGAGGAGGCCCAGGGAATACCTCTGAGTGGAGAGGGTCCCCAGCCCCGCGCCTTGCGATCGTCCTGATCGGGGCTTCCTGCGGCGCTGGGGCGCACTCTGCTTGGCCTTCACGTCCGTCTCTGCGGTCACACCGGAGATGAGATCCTGTCCCAGTAGGGCAAAGATGGCGGTATAGGCCCAAAAGTAGGTGCGGGTGGCGGCGATGGCGATGCCAAAGTGTATCTCGACAAAGTGGGCCACGGTGCTGGCAAAGAGGGCGATCAGCAGCAACGCCCTCCAGCGATCCTGGGGACGCACGTTGGTCTCTGGGCGGCGGCTGCGGCCGGAGAGGGCCTGCACTGTGACGTACGTCGATACGCCGGCGATAAAGCCCATGGGCAGGCCCACGCCCGCAAA
>CAZMOW010000209.1:0-2144 GCA_964567975.1 uncultured Anaerolineales bacterium
CTCCACACGCACCATTGGAACAAAAATGCTCTCTCTAGCGTCTAATAACTGACACGGTGGACGGACGCGATGATATAGATTCAATGGAGGAATCAAGCATGAAAAAGCTGTTAACCGTTCTCCTGACGCTTGTCATCACCCTCTTATTCGTGGTGGCGGGTTGCGACGGAGCGAATGACGTGGGGCAGCGTATGCGTTTTGAATACGACTTTTCCGAGAGTCGTCACGGTTGGACCGGCAGCTTCTCCGACCTGCCCGCCGACTATGGCCCGGACCTCTACCAGCTGGAATTCGCACACACCGAGACGCCCGCAGAGCTGAATCCGGAGAGAGCCCTCGTGCTCAGCGGCCAGAACGCCAGCGATGACCTCTTTATGTTTGTGAAGAAGGGGCTGACGAGCGACGATGGCATCGTCCCCAATACGACGTACAGGATCACCTTCGAGGTCGCGTTCGGTACCGACGCACCTGCCGGCGCTGTCGGCATCGGCGGCCCTCCCGGTGAGTCCGTTTGGGTGAAGGTCGGCGCTGCCCCGTTCGAGCCTGTGGCACGGCCAGAGGGCGACATGGGCGGGGAGGAGTACCTGCTCATGAATGTCGACAAGGGGCGCCAGAACGACGACGGGGAACACGCCCTGCGCATCGGGGATGTCGCCAAGGCGCACGACGAGGAGTTTGGTGTCTACGAGCTAAAGACCCTGGACAATGCCGACGACCCCCTGGAGATCAGCAGTGACAAAGATGGCCATCTCTGGATATTCGTGGGCACCGACTCGGGTTTTGAGGGCACGACCACCCTGTATTACACGAATATCAGCGTCGAACTCGTGCCGGTCGAGTAGCTTGACGCCCAGGGCTGAAGCCACTGGGCTCAGAATACAAAGCCCTCTGTGAGGGCTCAGGGAGAGCCCAAAGGGCTTTGTAAAAAGTTAGACTTGCAGGCCGATAGCTATCACGATGACAGTCTGCAATTTTAACTTTCATCAGCCTGGAGCCTTTAGACGCAGGCCAGAGCTGGATTCGTGTGATAAGCAGATTTCCCGTCCAAGCACAAGTTTAGAAAGTTGTGTTTGGAGCAGTAATGGTTGCGAGGCGTTGGGCTCTCCTGTATGATGGAGGGTGGATGTATCCCTTTTGTCGCCGCATGTAGAGAGGTGATGATCTTTTGAATCAACGCAAAGGATCCGCTACCGTCGACGATTTCGTTCGGGCCGTGGCGGACATCACGACGGATATCGCCGGTCCATTCATATTCAATGTAGCTATCCCCCACGTCCTTTGAGCAAGGTGATAACCGTCTATGAGCCCGATTCCAGCCGTTGGGGCAATTATAGAATCGGGAGATAAGTTGTGGGTGTCGAAAAGAAAACTGAGAGACTGGAAGAGCGGAAAGTAACGTGTACGCTGTTCAAGGAAGGAAAACTCTACGTTGTCGAGAATGTGCCTGCTCGTGTCGACGTAAAAACAGGTGAACAGTTTTTCTCCCCGGAGACGGTTGAGCGTTTGCATGATATTATTGGACATCAGGAGCCCGCCCGCACCGTTCAGACGCCAGTTTTTGATTTTGCCTAGCGGCGGACCGTCCCCCAAGTATTTTATCTAGTCCTGCTTGCTCAACGCTCCTTTGCTTTCGCCCACACCCTGAAATATACTGACACCGTCATCCGAAGAGACCACAAGCGACGAGGAGGTACACCATGTCTATAAAGACCACACAGGGCCGCTTCCTGTGGGCCATCGGAGGCAAGATTGAGGATTCCCACACCGTGTGCGACACCACCGTCTACAGCATGGACGAGGATCGCTGGTACAGCAGCGTGCGCGGCGAGCTGGCGCCCATGTCCTATGGCGTCCAGGGGGCTGGCTGGACGCTGCACGAGGGCGTGATCTACTGCTTTGGCGGCAAGACTGAGGCCCACAGCGGCTGCGTGCCCTATGTGCAGGTCTACGACATCGCCGATGACCAGTGGACGGTGCTGCCATCCATGCCCGCCGCCCGCAGCAAGTTAGGCAAGTTCTATCCCGTGTATGAGGGGCGTTACGTCTTTCTCTTTGGTGGGGACGATGCCGAGGGGCGCTTTCACCGCGTGAGCTGGAACTGGCGCTATGACCTGGAGGACGGCACGTGGGATACGGAGGTGGCC
>CAZMOW010000209.1:2154-2758 GCA_964567975.1 uncultured Anaerolineales bacterium
GGTGGCCGACGCGCCCTTTTCCCAATCCTTTCCCTGTCCCAGTCTGCACGATGGCTGGCTCTACTATGCTACCGGGAATACCCAATGCAAGGGACCACAGAACGACTATCCCGGTGGCCTCAATCAGCGTTACAACCCTCGCGCCGACGAATGGCAGGTGGTGGCCCCATGTCCCCACCCGGTTACTGACGGCTCCGGCGACGTGTGGCGGGGCGAGTTGCACTTTTTAGGGGGCTGGAACGTCAACACTGCATTCTATCATCAGGACGCCCCTCATTATCGGGGGCGGGTGAAGCGGCTACACGCCATCTACAATTACCAGTCCAACGCCTGGCGCTACGCGCCCCTGCTCCCCGGTCACTGGCATCATGGGGGCACCCGTTCCGACGGCGAATACCTGTGGCGCTATCTGGGAACCATCGACGAGGAAGCCGGTGAGGATGAGGATCAACACACCGATCGCATCTATCGCTGGGATGGCGAGATGTGGATGGAGATGACCCCCGCGCCGGTGAAAAAGATGAATTTCGGTACCATCTACTCTACCGTGGGGCCGACGGAGGCCTGAGGGTCCGAGGGAGGCGTCGGAGCGCGAATCGGCCAA
>CAZMOW010000210.1:0-2729 GCA_964567975.1 uncultured Anaerolineales bacterium
GACGCCCGTCCAGTCCACGTTGCAAAAGGTCACGAATCGCCCCGGGTGTGCCCGGTCCAGCGCACGCAGGTTCTGCTCGAGGGCATCGCCCGTGCTGCCGCTGAGATTGACGATGGCCTGCACATTCAGGGCGTCCATCTCGCGCACAAGTTGGTCCACGTTCAGGCCCTGCTTTTCTCCACCTTCTGCGGGCAAGAGGTTCAGTTGCTGCGCCTGGGAATGCATGGGGAGGTGATTGTGGGCGTCGATGGCCGGGAAGCGGGCGCGGGAAAGAGAGTGTTCGGGAACGACAAGCTGGGAACGCGGCGTAAAGTCTGTGGCTAACAGTGTATCATGCATGGCGCCCTCCTCCTGTTCTTAAGATCACATGGGTATTCTGTCACGATCCGCACCTATTCTACTCTTGGCCAAAACTTTTTGCCAATCGAAGGGAAAGCTATGGCGTTTGACGTGAGGATGGTATTGGTGTAATTTAACCATGCTTTAAAGTAGAAGGTGACCTGGCATTGGGGGAGGGCTTTTTACCCCCTTGCAAAGGGCGTGTTCACTTGGTTTTCGTTCATAGTTCATGGAGGTGCTCGCATGGCTGAAAAAGTGGTTACTTTTGGTGAGATCATGATGCGGCTTTCGCCGCCGGACCATCTGCGTTTTACGCAGGCTCGTTCCTTTGACGTGATATATGGCGGTGGTGAGGCCAACGTGGCGGCTTCGGTGGTCAACTATGGCATTCCCGCGGACTTTGTCACGCGTTTACCCGAGAACGATCTTGGGGAAGCATGCGCGCGTTTCTTGCGCGGGCAGGGTGTGGGCGTGGACAAGATCGTCTGGGGCGGCGATCGGTTGGGCATCTACTTTTTGGAGATCGGTGCCGTGGCCCGAGGAAGCAAGGTGATCTATGATCGCGCCAACTCCTCCATCGCCACCATCGAGCCTGGGATGATCGATTGGGAGTCGGTTTTCGCCGACGCAGGGTGGTTCCACTGGACGGGCATCACGCCGGCCATCTCGGAAGGTGCGGCGAAGGTATGCCTGGAAGCCGTCGAGACGGCTGATGAGATGGGACTGACCGTCTCCTGTGACCTGAACTATCGCAGCAAGCTCTGGCTGTGGGGCAAGGAGCCCGGTGAGGTGATGCCCGACCTGGTCAAGCACACGGACGTGGCCATCGGCAACGAGGAGGACGCGGCCATGGTGTTCGGCATTCATGCGCCGGATACCGACGTGACGTCGGGCGAGCTGGACGCGGAAAAGTACCGCTATGTCTGCGAAGAGCTCCACAACCGTTTCCCCAACCTGGAGACCATAGCCATCACGCTGCGCGGTTCCATCTCGGCCAGTCATAATACGTGGTCTGCCATCCTGTGGAGTGATGACGAGATCTATATCGGGCCTGACTATGACATCACCCACATCGTCGATCGCGTCGGTGGCGGTGACTCGTTCATGGGCGGTTTGATCTATGGCCTGCAGACATACGAGGACAAGCAATCGGCACTCAACTTTGCCGTCTCGGCCTCCTGCCTGAAGCACACCATCTTTGGCGATTTCAACCAGGTATCGGTGGAAGAGGTGGAGAAGCTGAGTGGCGGCGATGTCTCGGGCCGCGTCTCGCGCTAATCAAAAATTCACGACGTTGAAGGCGAAAGGAAAAAAGAAATGGCCAAATTCTCGCGGTTAGAAGTATGGAATGCCATGGAAGAGACGGGACTGGTGCCCCTCTTTTATAATGGCGATGTGGAAACAGCGATCAAGATCACGGAGGCCCTGTCGGCTGGCGGGGCCAAAGTGATCGAGTTCACCAATCGTGGCGACCGGGCCTTTGAGGTCTTTCGCGAGCTGATCGTGCATTTTGAGGAACATGATCCAGACCTGATCCTGGGCGTGGGGTCGGTGCTGGACGTGCCCACGGCGGGGTTGTACATCAACCTGGGCGCGAACTTTATCGTGGGGTCAGTGACCCATGACGACGTGGCCAAGCTGTGTAACCGCCGCCAGGTGGTGTACTGTCCCGGATGCGCCACGCCCTCGGAGGTCTCGCACGCCGAGGAATTGGGCGTGGAGATCTGCAAGGTGTTCCCGGGCAGCCAACTGGGCGGCCCCGGTTTCGTTAAGGCTGTCACGGCGCCGTGCCCCTGGACCAAGATCATGCCCACGGGCGGAGTGGATGCCACCTGGGAGAACCTGAAAGCGTGGTTTGACGCAGGGGTGGCCTGTGTGGGCATGGGCTCCAAGGCCGTGCCCAGCGATCTGGTGGAGGCGGAGGACTGGGAAGCCATCACGGAAAACATAGAACAATGCCTGGAGTGGATCCGCAAGGCGAGGGAAGCGTGATGTTCAAAGGTATAGAGCATGTGGGGCTCTATCCCACCTCCGAGGCCTCGGCTCAAGAGATTGCTGAATGGTACGAGGAAATCTTTGATTTCGAGGTTTCCGAGGGTGGTAGCTCCTACATGTTGAGTGGCGATGGGCCTGGCCGTTTGGAGGTCATGAAGAACGAGCCTGATCGTCCATGTCATATAGCGATACAGGTCAGTGATTTCGAGGCCGCGCTGGAAGACCTGGATGCCAGGGGGATCGAGTACGAGGAGCCTCGTGTGGAGCCCACATTGAAGCTTGTCTATCTGAAGCAACCCGATCCCGCGGGTAATACCGTACACCTGCTGTGGTTAGGGTAGCATAGGAAGAACCATCATGGGGGCGCCAGAGAGTGGCGCCCCTTTTTGCGTTTG
>CAZMOW010000211.1:0-2696 GCA_964567975.1 uncultured Anaerolineales bacterium
TCTGTTTGAGGTTGTCCTGCAACAAAGTTTCGCGGGGCAGAAATGCATCAATCGCTTCAATTATATTGCTTCCGGCACGCCCGCCGGAGCAACTTTTTCTGCTGCGCTGGTTCAGGCGCTCGGCGGGGCATACGACACGTCCGCCCTGGAGTACCCTAGCGACAAGCTCATGCGCAAGATTGCGGCAATGCAGACGACGGATGTCATTTTCACGTCCCTAGTCGTTAAAGATGTCTACGATCCCGTTGACTTCTTTGAGACTCCATTCGTGCCCACGCTGAATGGGGACCTTGCCCCTCCCTCCGCATCCCCGGCTGTTTCGCTTGGCTTCCGAACATCCCGAACGCGCACAGACATTCGACGCGGATTCAAGCGCTTCGTCGGCGTCGCCACCCCATTCGTGGGTTCCGGCGGGGTGGTCTCTACCGGACCGCTGTGGGCGCTCATGGGGGATGTTGCCTCCGAAATGACCAAGACGCTTACCTTTGATGACGAGGGCAACACGCTCAGCTTCCAGCCTGTCATCGTGTCCAAAGAGAAGTGCCCTTGCCCCACACGCGGGATTGAGGCAGAAGCGTACTACTACTACGCCTCCCTCGCTGAGCAAGAGCAGCACATGAGTATCGGCTTCACGTGGCAGCGCTACACAGAGGTGCGCACTCAGCGATCCCGCCAATATGGAGAGGGCGCGTAGCGTGATTCCCGACGGCGATATGCCGACCTACGACAAAGCCCCGCCATGCTGTGGCGGGGCAATTTTGCATTGGAATTGCCATCCGATAATTGAAAGGCTAGCAGCACATGCAATCGCATTTAATCCGCCTATTTATCCGGGCGCTATTAGTACGGATTCTGTTCGCTCTCTGTTCCTTCTTGCGTACCCTATGTATGGAAATCGAAGATTTGAGCTATGGCTTGGAAATTGGGGAGTCGTCAGAACCACCATCGTCGTAGAGGAAATCGAGATCGATGTCTTGCTCACCTCCACCCTGTGGGCGCAGCCGCTGCGGGATTGTGTCTTTGGCGGCGGCTGTGGGTTGCTGCCACCGGACTGCCCCGCCGTGTCGTTCCCCTACGCTTCCCCAAGCGGCTGAGTGACACGACCAGCCCCAAGGCGTCTGTCAAGGGAGCGAAGCTCCCGAAGGGCTTGCCCTTGACAGGCGTTGGGCAAAATGCTTTCCCCAGAAGGATGCGGGCGCTTTCCCCCGCATCCTTCTGCCCGCTGGCGAAGCATCTCTCATCGAGCACTCACCCCACATTAATCCAATACTCATCACCAACGGATACTCTCTAAACCAGACATACGTATAGAGAGGATGCCTAAAATGTTTCAGATCAACGTCAAGGGTAAGGTTCGTATCATCGATTCCGTGCGGGACCAGGTGCGCGATATCACGTACCCGTCTCATCTGATCTTGAAGGTCGTCGTCTGGCACAACAAGCAGCAGACCGGGATGCTCGTGGGCGTAGAAATCCCGCCCTGGATGAGCGGGCGTGCCGCTTTCCTCATCAAGGAGGATGGCTGGCTCGGCGTGCATGGGCATCATGCCCGCTTGGGGCAGCACCCGGAGAACGGCAACCCGATGCTCGTGGTAACAGCGGATGATCTTTTTTAGCCCGACGACGAACGCAAACCCCCTCTGTCTAACAGGGGGGTCTAATTTTCAAATAGGGAGTAAATCATGGTTTTACAAGTAGGTTCCAAGGTAGATTGGCTCACGATTACAGGGGGTGTCGAGCGCATCCATCCGCTTCCCGACGACAGTGAAATGATGTTCTCGCTCGAGTGCCGGAAGCACGTTGCCCGCGTGTGTAGCATCCACACAGACCGCTGGCAGATAGGGCGCCCTACCCTCGGCTATGGGTACACATGGGTGGAAGCGACCTCCCAAGCCCGCATCAGCACGCCGCCCCTACGCAATCTCCGACAAGGATGGAAGCTAGAAGCGTCGGGTCAAGCGCTGACGAAGGGGCTATCTGTGCGCAGCCTCGTTGACGGGGTGGGTGACGGGCGCAAAAAAATAACGCGCATCGACTTGGCTTTCGATGTATTCGGGATCGAGCAATGCGCAAACGAGATGTATGAGGAATACGCGGCTTTGCATGAGGGCGCCTCGCGTCGGACGCTGAAGCTATTCAATTCCCCAAATGGCGACACATTCGTCATCGGCAGTCGTTCCTCAGAGCGCTATCTGCGAATCTACGAGAAATACCGCAAGGACGGCGGGTCCGAGCCTTACGTGCGGGTGGAGCTAGAGATGAAGGGGGACCTAGCCCGCAAGAAAGGCTTGCTCTATGCTTCACATCATCGGCAAGCGGCTACGGAAATCAACCGCCTGTTCAAGGGGATGTCCCATCCGGTGGCAGAAGCAATTCGGTATTTCTCGGACGGCGCTGTTTACCGAGCAACACCACGCACCAAGTCAACGAGCAACCGGACTGCTTGGTTCAACGGGGATGTTTGGACGGCAATCCAAACCTGGATTCTTGAGGAACCCATTGAAGCGAGAGCCTGGATAGAGGCGGTTGCTCGGTTGCCTATTCCAGAAGTCCATGATCCATCGCAGATACCATTGTGGGATGACGAATTAGGTCTTATAATGCGTGAGACTAAACATAAAAGAGAGAACTGATCTATGAGTCTGTTTGAGGTTGTCCTGCAACAAAGTTTCGCGGGGCAGAAATGCATCAATCGC
>CAZMOW010000212.1:0-2644 GCA_964567975.1 uncultured Anaerolineales bacterium
GCGTCTTTTTCGGATATTCTGAAAGAATAGAAATCGGCAAGGTGTTGAATCTAGGTTGAGAGTATTTGCCCCAAATCGGGGAGAAAGGAGAAGGGTCTCCCTTGGTAACATTATCTTTTGACTTGACACCAACAGAGACCTGGGTGTGCATGTTCTGGATCTGACAGAGGTGGCGTGGACTTTGCTATTGAGGTTCTGGCAATACGCGAATTGGCCTCAGCGATATACTGTCGCCCAATTTCTCCCCTTGGGCGTTTCCGATAGGGCTGCGAGCGTTGTCCTTCAGGCGGTACATGCCGGTAAGTATGCGATACTCGCCCGGGTCCATCTCGGGGGGCAGAGATAGCTCGAACCACTGGGCAATCAAAAGCCCCCGGCTCCAGTAGCGCTCGGGTAGGCCCAGACCGTCCTCTTGTGCTATTTTGCGATCTTCCGAGTTCAGTAGATGGTTGAACAAACTGTGCTGGAACCCTCTCTCTTGGGGAGGGAGCTGGTCGAAGGTCCAGAAGGTGGTCAACAGGGCCGTGCTGCCGGGATGCGCGTCCTTTTGCCACTCGTAACCCAAAAACACCGGTCCGTAGTCCAGCTTGGCGAAATCCCGCTCTGGGATCAGATCGAGCATCCTCTCGGCGGGGATGGCCCCGGCGTAGAGGACGCGGATCTCCCTGGTCCGGCCGGGAAAGAGCACCACGCCGCGTGGGTCTGCTTCCAAACGGTTCAGCATCTCCTCCGCCGGGGGGGATGGCCGGGTCTTTAGGTACAGGCCGGGCCGCGCCGCGGGCAGTGGAAGGCAGTCCTTGCCCCCCTGTCCCAAAAAGACGGGGCTCAGATCGGGCTCAAGCAGATAACGCAATACTGCCGGCTCGTCCTGCTGGAGGGGATCGGTGCCCTGGGCCAGTATCCATACCTCTCTGACCCGCATCTCGCGCGCCTCGCGGCGGACCATCTCGGCGGTGCGTTGCCAGAAACGATAGGGCACTCCATAGCCGCCCGAGGTATCATGCTCTGTCACGAATTTGTAGGTGTAGATCACCGAGTAACTGTGCCAGCAGGCCAGAACCAGCAACATAGTCCACATTGTCAGCAGGGGCACTATTCTCCATCGTCCCAGCCGCTTCCATTCTTGGGCCGCGGCGATGCCTCGCTCCATCAGCAACCCCATGCCCAGGTAGCCGCAGGGATTGAGTATCACCAGGTAATGAGGTTCCAGATGACCCGGCTGGCGGGCTGTGACGAGCAAACTCCCCCATACCCATGCAGCGGGAATAAGGTACTTGGCGGGGTCCTCCCTCTCTTTCCAGCGGGTGCAAGCCCGCAGGGCCAGCAGTCCCAGCCCGGGAATCGAGGCGTAAAAAAGTCCGGATGCCAGGGTTACCAGCGCCTGAAGGGGAGCTCGGACGATGGCGAAATCCCCCGCCGCCGCCCCGGCCAGCGATTGAAGATTGCCTCCCGAGTGTAGCCAACAGGCGAACTGGAAGCTGCGGAACAGAGGGATTTCCTCTCCCCCTTGCTCGCTGAACAGGTCGCCCAACGCCTCTCGTACCCCCTGGAAACGATGATACTGCTGGTAATACAAGTAGGGCGCAAAGAGCAAAAGAACCACGCACACTCCCAGGAGCAAGTGGGGCCAGGAGACTCTATCCCTATATACGACGAGAAGCGCGACAAGGGCCAACAGCAGGGGGAGGGGGGAGAAGGTGATGTTCAACGCCACACCCAAGGATACAACAGCCAGGGGCCAGCCGTCGGGATGGCTGTCCAGGATGGCACGGCATAGCCCCCAGAAGCATAGTACTAGAAAGGGGAGCAGAATGTCAGCGGTAAAGACCTTGCGCGAGAGAAGTACGGCCCAGGGATTAGCAGCCAGGAGCAGAGCGGTGATGATGCCCTGGCGCTTCCCATAGTATTTGCTCACGATCAGGTATACGCCGCATACCGAGGCCGCGTTCAGGATAGCGATGAAGGCACTGGCGATCCTGGGGTCCCGACCCAGCAGGAGAGGAAAGGCCAGGAGATACGTCATCATGGGGGGTTTATGGAAACCATAGGACGAGAGCGAACCTACCAGGGGAAACCGGCTGCCCTGCGCCAATTCCAGGCCCAACTGCAGACTCTTGGCTTCATCCATCTTGAACTCGATCAGATCCAGATGGCTGAGGCGGAGAGTGGCGGCCAGAGCGGTCAAGCCGATAAGGAGCATTCCCTCGGCGGACCCCGCCCACAGGAGGACAAGCCTTAAAGCTCGCAACAGCCTGCGGCCAATGCCGTACAGGTCGAGCCGTCGTAGATAGTCCGATAGGTAGCTTGGCAGTCGCGCGAGTCTCTTGAAATGATCCATAGCGGACGCTATTCTAGCATCGGCGTCTTCTACCGGTCAAGTCCCAAATCTCCGGTAAAAACGGCGACGTGAAGTGGACGATTTTGAGTGCGCCTCCTCTTCTAAAGATACCGAGGACTCTGGGGGTGTCCCAAGTTCCTTACGTAGCAAAGCGATCTGTTGAAGCTCGAGCTCCCTCATGCGTACGCCATTCCACCGTTGGCTGGCCTGCCACAGCGTGGCGAACACCAGTTTGAGGCAGCTCTTCTCGGTGAAGAAGCGGGGGATCACCTTGGTGCGCCGCTTCTGCTCCAGGAAGCTGCGCTC
>CAZMOW010000213.1:0-2615 GCA_964567975.1 uncultured Anaerolineales bacterium
ATGTGGTCCCAGGTGATAGGAGCATCTTCATTGTGATAAATCTGAGTAAACGGTCCCCAATACATGACATTCTGCACATAGCCATGGGCGCTGCTGGCCGGATCGCGCGTATCCATGGCCCAGTGCAAAGCCCCCACGAGCCAAAAGGGATACACGATATGATTGGAAAAGCACGCGTGTCCATCCCAGTGCCCGGCATAGCCCCAGCCTGTATAGTAACGCCGCATGAACTCCTCGCCCAGATGAAGTATTGAGGCCGCCCGCACGCCGCCTTCAGCCAACGCGTCGCCCATGCCCTTGCGATAGGCGATATCCTCCAAAAGACGGGCCCAAAATTCCACCGAATCCCATTCCAGCGGCCGCCCGTTGATCTCTCGTAACAAACCCTCGCGTTCGCAGATACGCAGCCAGGGAACGATACCCACAAGGAGTTCCCAATGGTTGAGCCCCAGACGGTTGGCATACATATTCAACTCGAAACCGCCGCGGAACCCTACATCCCAATCATACACGTAATGACGATCCGATCCGCCAAAAAGGCCGCTCACGCAGAGCATATCGCCAGATACTTTTTCCTCGGACAGTTCAGAGTCCATCCCCGAGATATGCAATCGGCAGGGCGTGGGACAGGAGGCCGTGCACGCAGAAAGCCGGGCCCTGCCCCCTTCCGCTTCAAGTTCCTTGTTCAACGCATCGAGGCGTCTCCGCCCCCCGCGCACCTCACGCATCTCGTCGCCAACGGCTCTGAAGAGGTGACCCAATCGCTCGGGATCGGCCACCGGAACCTGCTCCGTGCCCAATACCGAGATGGCCTTGAGCTTTTTGCTGCCCATGACGGCCCCAAAACCTCCCTGGCCGGCCACAGAGGTGGTATCCGTATGTATCGTGGAGATGCGGGAGAGATTCTCTCCCGCCGGCCCCATGGTCAGCACTTTTACACGCCTGCCATGCTCATCCTGTATGGCCTCCTGCACGGCGATGGCATCCAACCCCCAGAGATCATCCGCCGCCAGGATAGAGACCTCATCGTCGCGGATGAGGATATGCACCGGCTCCTCGCTGGCGCCCGTGACCACTACCCCATCGTACCCCGCCCGCTTAAGGTCGTGTCCCCAACGCGCGCCCATGCTGGCGCGTGTGAACCATTCGTAGGGATAGGCCTGAGGGGCAAAGGCGCATACGCTTGTGCGTCCCGAATACGGCGAGCGCGTACCCGTCAACGCGCCCGCCATAACCATAAAAGGATTCTCTGGATCCAGAGAACCGACAGGTTCCGGATATTCGTCCCACAAAATCTTGGCCGCCAATCCTCGCCCTCCCAGATAATCGGGCACATAGGGCGCCGTCTGCTGCGCCCATATACGCCTCTCCGATAGGTCGATGCGCAAAATGCGGTTACACCAGCCGCACAGGGGTTCAAATCGCTCAAGATCTACTGTCTTGTCCTGCGTCATCTATCGTCCTCCATCGCAAACATGATAATCGTCAACGCCAGATTCTATTTCTCGTCTTTTCGGTTCTCTTGCCCATGTTCATGCGCACCTGAAGGATGCGGATCGCCATGATGGGTGCCGGTGACGTGTTCATGAACGTGGCTGTGTCCAATCTCATCATCCCCGTGCACATGTCCGTGCGTGTGCTCGTGAGAATGCCCGTGGACGTGATGATGCGCCCCATGACTAAAAGAAGCCTCGCTATCCTCCATCGCCTCACCGATCCACACCCGCACCACATTGGCCCAAGGAAATTCCTTGCTCCCAAATCCATACCCCACACGCTGCACGCGCATGGGAGGTTGGGAAAAGCCGGCCAGCGTTGTGAGCAGGGCCGCTCCCGTCGGCGTGACCATCTCCCCCTCACCCTCGGAAGAGATCACGGGGGCACCGGCGGACGCAAGCAACGCCAGCGTTGCCGGGGCAGGTACGGGCACCAGACCATGTTCTATCCGCACCGTTCCCCTACCGACGCGCATGGGCGACGCGTAGAGCTTTTCGAGTCCGAGACGATGTACAGCGCAACAGAAACCCACAATGTCCAGCAACGTATCCACGGCTCCCACCTCATGAAAGTGCACCTCGTCCACGGACACGCCATGTATCTTTGCCTCTGCCTCTCCCAAACGGCGAAACACCTCCAGGCTCTGCTCGATCACCTCCGCCGAAAGCTCGCTCTCACCCACGATCTCTTGCACCGCCTCCAGGTTCCTCGCCGGACGCTCACTTCCCTCAATGTGAACGTCAAATTTGATCCCCTGAATCCCATGGCGCAATTGGCGCGTCATCTCCAGTTCGTAACCGGACAGGTTCAGCCGCTCCAGATCCTCCTTCAACTGCCCGAAATCCAAGCCAGCATCCAGGAGGCTGCCCAGCAGCATGTCGCCGCTGGCGCCCGAAAAACAGTCAAAATACGCAATGCTACTCGACATCTGACAATACCTTTCTTAACACTCATGTAAACGCTGTCTCTTGTCTGCATTTGCATCGATTATAGTCACGGCGATCAGAAGCAGCAACTTCCCACACAGATAATCTATATCGCAAGGTGCAATATGCGTAGCATCTTCCACCTTGACGTCTCCTCCCTCCCATGATAGATTGTTTGGGCATCATATCCGA
>CAZMOW010000214.1:0-2594 GCA_964567975.1 uncultured Anaerolineales bacterium
CCCCCCACCAGTCATGCCCCCCAGCGTCTCGATGATCATGGGCACCGCCGGCCCCAGGATGACGATAAAGATGGCGGGAAAGATAAAGAAGGCCAGGGGAAAGAGCATCTTGATGGTGGCCTCGTGGGCCAGCCGCTGCGCCTCCTGCATGCGCTTCTCCCGCATCCCCGCCGCCTGGGTGTGCAGCACGTCGGCGATGCTCACCCCCAGGCGCGTGGACTGCACCAGAACGGCGATAAAGGTCCTCAGGTCGGCCACGTCCGCCCGCCGGCCCAGCCTCTCCAGGGCCTCCTCCCGGGGCGTGCCCAGGCGCATCTCTCGCAGGGCCCGCCGCATCTCCTGGGTCAGGGCGTTGTCCCAGCGCTCGCACACCCGCTGCATGGCGGAGTCGAATCCCAGCCCCGCCTCCACGCTGACGGTCAGCATATCCAGGGCGTTGGGCAGGGCCCGAGAGATCTCGTGCTTGCGCGCCCGCACCTGGGCCCCCAGCCAGAGAGTGGGCAGCAGGTAGCCCACGGCGGCCGCCACCGGCGCCAGCAGCAGGGCATCGTCGACGAGGCCCTGCCCGGAGAGCAGCAGGACGCCGGCACCCGCGCCCGCGGCGCAGAGCACGCGCAGCCCAAAGAAATCCAACGCACTCAGGTCCCCGGGCCGCCCGGCCTGCACCAGCCGCTGCTGGGTCCCGGCCACGGCCCGCAGGGGCATCAGCCTGCCCAGCAGCCCCAGCAGGCGCCGCAGGGCGGGCAGCAGCACCCGCGCACTGAAGGGGCGGCGGATCTCCTGCTCCTCTATGGGATCCTGGCCCTGCAGGTAATCGTCCAGCCGTTCCCGGGCCGCGTCCCCCAGGATGGGCGGGGCCACGGCCAGCCACATGCACAGGGCGGCGGCCCCCGCCAGCGCCCCAAAGAGCAGGGGCGAGGCCAGGGAACCCAGCGCCTCTAGTAACAAGAAGAGAATACCCATGCCTACACCTCGATATCCAGTATGCGCCGCATGACCAAAAAGCCCACGATCATCATGACCACGGCGGCGGCGGGCAGCAGCCGCGGCCAGCCGGGCTCCATAAAGGGCTGGAAGAAGGCGGGGCTGATCATAAAGATAGCCAGAGCCAGGAACACGGGCAGCAGGGCCAGGACGATGCCGCTCATGCGCTGCTGGGCCGTGAGGGTCATCAGCTCCCGCTGCACCCGCACCCGGTCCCGCAGGGTATCGCTGATGATATCGAGGGTCTCGGCCAGGTTGCCCCCCGACTCGCGCTGGATGATGATGGCCGTGACCATCAGGCGCGCGTCCTCGGTGCCCACCCGCTCGGCCATATCGGAGAGGGCGCGATCCATGGGCACCCCCAGGCGCACGGCCCGCAGCACGCGCTCCACCTCTGTGGAGACGGGGGGCGACATCTGGTCCGTCAGGGTATCCAGGGCCTGGGACAGGCCATGGCCGGCCCGCAGCCCCCCCACCAGCAGGGTGAGCATGTCGGGCAACTGCTCGGTAAAGGCCCGCTGCCGCCGCCCCCGCACCATGTGCAGGTACACGAGGGGGAGGGCGCCGCCCAGGGCCCCCAGCACCAGGCCCAGGATGGGGCCCAGCCGCACCAGGCCGACGACAAAGCCCAGGGCCGCCGTGCCCACCATCAGCAGGGCGAACTCGGCGGCCGTAAAGGGCACGTCGGCCTGGGAAAGGGCCTCCGCCAGCTGGGGGGCCAGGCCCAGCCCCATGACCAGGCGCGCCAGCCGGGCGCGCAGCCCGCCGTCGCGGCCCCCGCCCTCCATCTGCTCAGCGGTGAGGATGTCCTCCGCCCCCGCATAGTCCTGCATGCGGCTCTCCATGGGGTCTATGGTGGTGACCAGGCGCCAAAAGCCCACGAACCCCAGCAGGACGGCCACGGCCACCAGCCCGGCCACCAGCAGGGCGCTGTTCACGCGCTCCGGGGCCACGGCGGCGCCCACGTCCCCCGCGGCGTCGAACTGCGGCACGCCACTACACCCCGCCGCCAGCAGCGCCGGGCAGAGGAGGGCGAGGAGGAGCAGGCGCCCTTTTGATCTCCCTCTCGATGACGTCATGGGTCGCATACCTCTTTTCTCTCCTAAAAGCAGACTTCGGAAGTCTTCAAAAGGATCTCATCATTCTGCCGGTCCGCTCTTACAGCATCCTTTTAACCGCGAAAGGTCCCGCAGGCAGACTTCCGAAGTCTAATCGCAGTCCCCCGCATCCACCAACCGTCCTGCGCTTTCCCCGCCACGCAGGGCTAAAGCCGCAGCGCTACCTAGTTACGCCCGCTCAAGCGGGCTTTTAGAAATCCTATCATCCACGCTTTTCTTGGTAATGTACCTATAGCCCATAAGTCCCATTTATGGGACGCAACTGTGCCTAGGCAATGCAGTTTTGCTGTGCAAAACTGCCAAGGAAAAGCGCTTTGCGCTTTTCCCGTCTTCAAGGTCATCTTACCATTCTACCGATCCGCCCTCAGAGCGTCCCCTCCTCGTGCAAAAGTCCGTCGGGCAGACTTCCGAAGTCTAATCGCAGTCCCTAAAGACGCTAAAACGGCCACAGCCGGCGCAGGAACGACGGCTTTTCCAGCGCCTCCTCGCCCG
>CAZMOW010000215.1:0-2576 GCA_964567975.1 uncultured Anaerolineales bacterium
CATGATCCATGCCATCGAGGAGACAAATCCCCTCTTTCAAAACATCCCCATCTATCTCAGCCGCTATGGTTTGAGAACATGGAGTTGCGAACCGGGCCAGGGTTACTGAACTTTTTCCTGAGACCACAGGATGCCTGGCACTTTTATCGGAACGCGCGATAGACAATCGCGTCTCAACCATGTTACGGTTACCCAGTGCCAGGCATCTTTTTTACAGCAAAGCCTATTTCCCCAAGTGGCCTGAGACCCCCACGGGTTCTCAGGGGCTGACGGGTCCCCTCTCCTCAATGAGGGTTTCCAGCTGCTGCCAAAAGGCCTCGGGGATATCCTCCTCCACCACCCGCACACTCTGTTCGGCCTGATCGCGGGTGCGGGCCCCCAGAACGGTCACGGCCCCTTTGACAGGATTTCGCAGGCAGAACTGTACCGCCGCAGCGGGCAGGGAGCATCCCGCCTTTTCACACAGGCCCTCTATCTTGGCCACATAACCACGCACGTCGGACGTCGCGCGACTGTAAAAGTACGTGGCCCGGGGATCGGCGCTTCCCTTGGCAAGAATGCCCGTGGCATAGGCGCCAGCGATGATTATACCCACATCGTTTTCCACGGCCCTGGTGATGATTCCTTCGCCATCCTGATCGATCAGATTGTAGCGGTTGGCCATCATCAGCACGTCGAACTCGCCGCTCTCCAGAGCAAAGTCCAGAGCAGCCAACGACTTGGTGCCCACGCCGATATTGCCGACGACGCCCTCTGCGCGCAGCCGACAGAGCGCGGCGTGCGCCGCCTCACCGCGCACGGTATCCTCCAGTTCCCCCGCACTCCTTACGTCGTGGATGTGCACGATGGACAGGTAATCGACCCCCAGAACCTCTAAACTGTTCTCCACAGAGCGCAACGTCCGGTCGTAAGAATAGTCCCTTTCATCGCCATAGTGACCCGTCTTGGTTGATAGGATAACTCCCTCAGCCAGATCGGGCCGTTGTCGCAACGCCTCTCCGATGCGCCTCTCACTCTTGCCAAGTCCATAATGCGGCGAGGTATCGATCAGGTTGACTCCACCCTCCAGAGAAGCCCACACGGCCTCCAGGGCCTCCTCATCGGAGACGCCTTCTCTCCCAATAGGTCCCCCGCCGAAACCAACAACCGTCACTTCCAGATCTGTCCTGCCCAAGCGTCGTTTTTCCAATGTCTTCCTCCTCTTGAGTCCTGAACACAGAAAACGGGATCCCTTCAATCCACCCAATATATCCTGCCCCAGACGCCCCCCGACCCGAGGACCAATCTAGTGGTGTACGGTATCCGTGATACGCCTATCGGGCCCTCGATCCTCCTCATCAAAGGAGGACGTCTCTTTCATCTCTTCCAAAAAGGCGTCATAGCGATCCCGATCCACGGGTATCTCCACCGGCTCTCCCGTATGTCCCGAGAGGATGACGGCATTTATTATCTCCACGCTCTTTCGCCCATCCACACCCGGCGTGAGGAGTTCCTCTCCATACAGGATATGTCGCGCCACGTTTCGCAGCACGGCGCTGTGCCCAGATTCACAATCGGGAATGGGAACGTCTATCTCCTCGTCCGGCGGGTGGCCCCACATATCCTCCGAGGCATCGCTGAACGCCTTTACCCCTTTGGGCAGTTCCCAGAGACGGATCTCATCGCCCACAACACGCAGCTTGCCCTTTTCGCCGGCCAGTTCCATGATCTCCGTGGTCGGCGCCTCCGTCGTGGAACAGTAGAGATAGCCCACCGCGCCGTTGGGATACTCTAGCATGGCCGTCGCCACGTCCTCCACCTCGATATCGTGGTTCTTGGTCATGGTCAGGGCCGTCACCCTGCTGGGAAGTCCCCCAAGCCAGGTGAACCTGTCCAGGGAATGGGGCGCCTGATTGATCAACACGCCTCCCCCCTCGCCCCCCCATGTGGCCCGCCATCCAGCAGAATCATAATACGCCTGGCTCCTGAACGTGGAGAAGACGAGCATGGTGCGATAGAGTTCGCCCAGACGCCCCGCCTTGACCAGTTCCCCGGCAGCGCGCCAGATGGGCACGGTGCGCGTCTGGTGCATCACTGCAAAAGGGACTCCCGTGCGCTCTGCCGTCTCCACCATGGCGTCGGCACCAGAGACCGCCACTGCGATGGGCTTCTCAGAGATGACGGGCTTGCCGCTCTCCATCGCATAGATGGCTATCGAGGGATGGAAATAGTGGGGCGTGGCCACGATGACGGCGTCAACCTCGTCACAGTCCACCAGATCGTGATAATCCACGAAATAGGGAACGTCAAAGGTCTCCCCCACCTCCTGTGCCACCTCGGGTACGAAGTCACACACCGCGCTCAGTTCACATTCCTCGATCTCCTGTATCGAATGGGCATGTCCTGTACCCATGCCCCCCGTCCCCACAATGCCATACCGTACCTGTTCCATCGAAACCCCTCCCATCTCCGCTAATTAAATGGACAATATACCGCCATTATAGTGCCTCATCCGGGTGAAACAAAAGCGCCTGTATGGATTGGGTGCACGCAAAGTCTGTTAGAATCATTGGGCCTGTCAGAAAGAGGAGTCTGAC